>JBDNHZ010000358.1:0-35084 GCA_041688515.1 Verrucomicrobiota bacterium | reverse complement strand
GTTTCCGTTGCTTCGTCGTTGTTCAAATTCCGGCGGTGGGTTTTTGGAATGTCGCGGGGATCAATGGGCTCAGTTCTGAACCTATGACATTCGGTTCACCCAGGCATTCCTGAACGTCGATTTCTCGGGTCTTCAACCGCAACGCGGTGGCGGTCGGGGGGTGGAAGGACCGACCGGGACTGGTTCACAGCAACGAACCGACGATAGCGACGCCAAAGACAGCCCGAGCCGAAGCACCAGAACGTCGCTGCCGTTGCTTCGTCGTTGTTCAAATATCGGAGGCGGGCTTTTGGAATGTCGCGAGCCTTCGATCCAAGCTGGGACCCGCTGCGGAGAACCGGATCCGGACGGTTCGTGGGGTCGGATTGCTTCATGATGAATCGCAGTGCGTCCAGGTGGTTGAACGCCTTGCCTGTTTGCAGCTTCCCCGCGCACACGCGCTGGCGGGTCTTGCGTTCCTCCGCCGTCAGCTTGTCCTCACCCTTCAGCATGGCCCAACGGGGCGGACATCCGCTCCACCACCTCCGCCCGAACCTCACCTTCTGAAAGCCACCGCGAGGGGCGCGAGTTGCACCCGAACTGCGGTCATGGTGACCATTTCACTAGGCTGGCCGGTACCGGCTCCGCATGCTCGGGATATGTCAGTGAATGTTGCGTTGATGGGTCTCCCCGGTCGTACCGCCACCCGATCAGTGTTCCCGTCTTTCATCCATTTGGGGGTCCTCGGTAGGGCTCCGCGCTGGCTGCTGCTTGCGTTCGCTTTGCTCGCTTCGTCCCTGAGAGCGGCACCCGCGATCGTCAGCGGCCCCGTTCATGCAGTGCTTCCATTTGGCAGTGTGAACGGAACTCCGGCGGAGTTCTCGATCGTGGCGACTGGAGCGGGGCCGCTGACCTACCAATGGTTCCGACGCGATCAGACATTCAACTTCGCGGGCAAGGTGACGAGCACTGTCATTCTGGCCTACGTCGACGGAACCAACACCTCATACACGGTCACCGACTGGCAGGAACCATCCCGGCATCAGTATCGGTACTACGTGTCGGTGACCGATGGCGCCGGCACGAGCACCAGTCCCGTCGCCGCAGTCACCTTGGCCGCGGCACCGCCGTCACCGTCCGCCCCGGTGATCGACGCGGATCTGGAAGTCGGCTATCAGCGCAAGGAAGGCGAGGCACTGATCCTCACGATCTATGCGCGCGGATTCCCCGAGCCGACCTACCGTTGGAAGCACAACGGGATGGAAGTTCCCGGGGCGACGAACAGCAGTGTCATCTTCAATCAGATCACCCTGGAAGATCAGGGCCGCTGGCAGGTCACGGTGAGCAATCCACTCGGCTCCATGCCCAGTCGTTCGGCCGAAGTTCTGGTGATCCCCCTGATCCAGTTGTTCGGGCTCCAGCTCGGGGTCGTGACCGTCGATCTGAGTCTGGGGCCGACCACCAACCGCACCTGCTCGCTGCCGACAGCGGCCCAGCTCCATGGCCAGTCGATGCTGTTTCACACCACGGGGGGACAATCGCCGTTCAACAGCACGGGCGACTGGGAGATCCAGTTCAAGGCCGATGGTACCTACACGGTACCGGCTTCCAGCATGACGGCGCGCGCCGGCAGTTGGACCCTCAATCCGGTCGTAGGCGGGATTGAAGAGGTGGTCCTGACCCAGTTCTACACCGACGCGACAACGGCCACGCTCAGCCTGCTGGAAAACTGCTACTTCGAGCTGACCAAGCCCGGGGTGGCCGCCAATCAACACGGCGACTGGCTACTCGCTGGCACGCCTCCGGTCATCACGATTGTCCCGCCACTCCGGCGGGTTGATTTCAGCCTGTCGGCCACCACCACCGGCGGCGGCGCGCTGACCTACCAGTGGTTCAAGGATGGCGTGGCCATCCCCACGGCCAGCAGCCCGGCCTACGCGATCACTGAGGCCACTCTGGCCGACGCCGGTGACTACACCTGCCGGGTAGCCCGCACCGACGGCCAGTCGCGCCTGTCGCCGCCCGGAAAGTTGGTGGTGCTCGCCCCGGCCGATGAACCCCTGGGTTTCACTCTCGAGGCCGGAAGCTTCCGCCTCAAGTGGCCGGCGGAAGCGCTTTTGCAATCCAGCCCGTCTTTGTCGGCACCTGTTTGGACCACGCTGAACCTCAGCTCCAGCTCCGATGTGCCGACTGCAAACGCGCACGGCTTCTTCCGATGGATCAAGCCGTAGCTGCGCCTCTCCGCAGCCCAGTCCCGGGATCGATCGGACCACCTCCGTCCCAGCAGTCATTTCATGCCGGGCCGAGACGTGGGTAGCTGCCGACGTGAGGAGGCGGATGTTTGCGTGCTTCGCCTCGCTTCGGGTCGGCCTCGTCACCTCGGCAGCTACACTCGCCGGGTTCGTAGCTGCTGACCTCCTGCCAAAGCGCCAGCGGACTACCTCGCTGGAGTTGTTGTAGCACCCGCTCTAAACCAGGCGCGCGATGAGTTCTTCAAAATGCTTGGTCAAGGCGATGCTCACCCATGCCACCGCGGAATAGATGCTATCTAATGTCAATTTTGGCATCGTCCTTTCCATCAGGCAAACCCATGAGCCTATCTCAGGAAATGGCCCTCTTCACCTTGGCTCTGGCGAAGTCCGCCGCCGCACGCGCATCCGAGGGATTTCTTCCTTCAGATCGCCGGCGGCTCTTCCGCCAAGCTCAAAGCAAATTTCTGTCGGGAATCCTACGCCACGGCCGCCGCGAACGCCTGAAAGACATCCCCTGGCAGCGGGTGCTGCAGCCGCCACGTGATCGCCATTGGCAATTCCCCCTCGTGGCTCACGTACGTGGCTGGACCGAAGAGGCGAAACGCGCGATCGACGCTGCTGACCCGCCCAAACAGCAGGATGTGGCTCCCCATCGCCACATGCTGCTGGTAGCGCCTTCCCGTCGGGCTCTGCTCGCTCGTCCCCGACTGACTCTCCCAATGCACCAGGTCTCGACTGATCGCATAGTCTCGGTAGCGAGTTGTCGGCGAGAACTGCCCGCCCGTCTTGTCGAGGGTGAAGACGAAGAGGTCCGCGGAGAGCTCTTTTGCATGGAGAACGCCCTCTCTCCAGGGTCGCGACTTCACTCCCTCGGTGACCCCGCTGGCGGCGAGGATCTCGTGCCTAGTGTACTGGGCTGTCACCCGCAGCGGCACGTCTAAGAGTTCGCCCAACGCGGGAGTGAGGTGCGTGATCCGCCTCGCGAGGACGTCGAGGAGTTCGACGAGTTCCGCACATACTTGCGGATGCGTCCAGAGCAGGGCCGCTCCGTCGCTCAGGGGCATATTGCCCTCAGCCGCCTTGTCGAGCAGTTGGGACAGAAGCATCGACAGCAGCCTGCGTTCGCGAACGGGGAGCTGTGTAACTTGGGGTGCCTCCCGTTCGCGGAGCCACCGCCGCCAAGTGTCGAGGCGGTCTGTGTCATCGACGTGGAGCAGTCTCCCGCAGGCTCGGCGTAGGGCCACCTCCGCCGGCCCGGTCGATAGTGTATCCAACCCCGCCTCATTGCGAAGATCCGACCAAGAGCGGTGGTCGCTGTAGACGTCTTCCAGCTCGAGTCCCGACGCTTCGAGGAATCCAACCAGCGAAAGGCCTGGGTGTTCCGCATTGAGCACCCGCAACTCCGCGGCCTTGTCGCTCCACCGCGTGGGAATCGCGTTCCGGATGTTCGCGATCACCCGCTCGCTCGCGACGCGGTCGAGCTCCATGTGGCAACCCGCCGGCAGGAACGGAAATCCACTTTTCACCTGCTGCAGCACCGATGCCCTGCTCCCTCCCAGCAGAGTCTGGAATCGCCGATCGTAGCGGAACTCCTTGCGGTGCTGCCCCACGAAGTCGAGCACGGTGCAGACGGTTTTCCCCGGCGCCTTCCGCAGCCCGCGTCCCAGCTGCTGGAGAAAGAGCAACGGGCTATCGGTTGGGCGCAGCATGAGGAGTGCATCGACGGCGGGAACGTCGACACCTTCGTTGAACAGGTCGACCGAGAAGACGACGTTCACCCGCGCGGCCGCCAGATCACCCAGGGCTGCCGTCCGCTGTGCTTCTGGCGTGTCGGCCCATACGGCGACCGTGCGTACGCCAGCCGTTTTGAAGACACGCGCCATGTACTGCGCGTGTGCTACGCTCACGCAGAAGCCAAGCGCGCGCACCCGGCTGATGTCTCCCACGTGTTCCCTGAACTGCTGCAGCACGCGGCGCGCCCAAACATCGGTCGACGTGATGAGCCCCGTCACGCCATCGACGTCGTATCCCCGTCCCCGCTTCCAGGGGATCTCGCGGAGATCGAGCTCGTCGGCGATGCCGAAGTACGAGAACGGCGCGAGTCGGTGCTGGTCGATGGCATCCCACAGGCGCAACTCCGCCGCGATGCGGTCGTTGAACCAGTGGAGGACCGACTCGCCATCCGTACGCTCAGGCGTGGCCGTCAGTGCCAGAAGCTCGATCGGTTTCACGAGTTCCAACAGCCGCTTGTAGGACACCGCGGCCGCGTGGTGGAATTCATCAATGATGACGACGTCGAAGTGCTCCTCCGCGAGCGACTCGAGTCCGGACGCCGTCAGCGACTGGATTGAGGCGAAGACGTGCTCGAAGTCCTGTGGGCGTCGGCCACTGACCCAGAGCTCTCCGAAGGCCGCATCCCGCAGCGCATGGGCAAAGGTCGCGCGACTCTGCTTCAGGATCTCTTCGCGATGTGCGACGAACAGCAGGCGGGCGCGAGGCAGACGACCGCGAAGGCGTGCATAGTCGACCGCGGCCATGACGGTTTTCCCCGTGCCGGTGGCGGAGACGAGAAGGTTCCGGTGGCGCCCTTGTTCGCGGGCAAGCTCAATCTGCTCGAGTAGTCGCTCCTGGAACGGTTCCAGGCGAATCTCGATCGGGCTCAGGGTGAGGGTGTCACCCTGCTTCCGTTCGGCCCCGACGGCCTCGGCGAAACGCGCGCGATTGAAGGGTTCGAAGTCCGGCTGCTGCCAGTAGCTTTCGAAGACGGCGGCGATCTTGTCGATGACCGGGCGATTGCGGGCACCTGAAACGCGCACGTTCCACTCGAGGCCACTTACCTGCGCCGAGTGGGTGAGGTTGGACGATCCAACGTAGGCGGTGGAGAAGCCGGAGTTGCGGTGGAAGAGCCAAGCCTTGGCGTGGAGACGTGTGCCAGTCGTGTCGTACGAGACGCGTACATCCGCGCGGAGTTGCTCCAGCAATTCGAGCGCCTCGAGCTCGGTGGAGCCCGTGTAGGTCGTGGTCAGCACCCGAAGCCCGCGCCCGCGATCCACATGCCGGCGCAGCGCATCGAGGAGTGGATTGATCCCCGTTCGGCGAATGAACGCCATGACCACGTCGATGCGGTCCGCCGAGTCGATCTCGGCCAGCAGTTGGCGCCCTACACGTGGCTCTCCGGGCGCATTGGTGAGCAGGGTGGTATCGAGGAGCGGGATGAGGGGCGACGCGATCGGCTCCGGGCGTCCGTCCGGGGCGAGTGCGCGGATCGCCTGCAGCATCCTCGGTGGATCGGCGAGCTGTTCGGTCGCGAGCGCTTCGGTTTTCAGGTGATCGGTCAACTGGAAGATCAATCTCCGGGCGAGCTGGGCGCCCAGGGCAGCGCGATCGAGTTCGGGAAGGGCGTCGATGGCGCGCTCGATCACCGAGGCGAGATGGAAGGCGATGCGGTCCGCGGCCTCGGCGTTGCGAAGGTCGACCGATTCTTCTGCGAACCCAGTGCCGAGGGCCGCGAGTTGACGCACGAGACGTTCGGTGAGAAGGGCGTCATAGAGGCCGTGGAGTGGAGGTGTCATGTCCACTTCGTACCTTGCGGTGACAGGACACGCCAGGCTGCACGAGCATCCGGGCAACTGAAGGGGCTTAATGCGATGGGTCCATCCCACCGTTTCGACATTGTGTCCCTGAGGCGATCCGCGAAGAGGGCCTCTTCGGGCCGGCTCGCCGACTCGGTAGCTTGTTGAACCCGCCGCTGCCCTTCCTGGCGATTCGTGGAGCGCGGGAAGTTGGGGTTGCGCTGTCACGAAGCACTGGGATACGAACGAGAGCCCGCCGTGATTTCGTCGGCTCCAGATGAGTGCATCCATCCAGTATCGGGCGGAGATCGACAGCCTCCGATCGGTCGCAGTCCTGGCGGTTGTCGCGTTCCACTTGGGTGCCACCTGGATCCGCGGCGGGTTCGTGGGGGTGGACGTGTTTTTCGTGATCTCGGGATTCCTGATCACCTCCATCATTGCGCGGCAGCGGGCGGAGGGAACGTTCCGGTTGCGGGACTTCTGGGTGCGGCGGGCGCGCCGCCTGTTGCCCGTGCTGGGGGCAGTGCTGGCCCTGACAACGGTCGGTGGGTACCTGATCCTGATCGGCCGCGAGTTCCGGTTTCTCGGGCTCCAATGTGTTTCAGTGCTCACGTTCTGGGCGAACCTATTCATGTACCTGAAAGCGGGAAACTACTGGGGCCCGGAGGCGGAGGATTTCTCGCTGTTGCACTGCTGGTCGTTGTCCGTGGAGGAACAGTTCTATCTGCTGTTTCCGTTGGCGATGGTCGGTCTGGGCCAGTTGGGAAGCCGTCGGGCGATCTGGATCCTGGTAGTGTTGGCGTTGGCCAGCTTCGGATTGGCAATCTTCGGGGCGCGACGCTACCCGGCGGCCACCTTCTACCTCCTGCCCACCCGGGCCTGGGAACTTCTGATGGGTTGCCTGCTGGCCTTGGGGAACGAGCGTCTGGGCGGGTGGATCACCGACAGGCGGGTGCGGGCGGGATTGGCGGATCTGGGAGGATTGATGGTCCTCGCCTCGTTCTTCCTGGTGCGAAAGGGCAACTGGTTTCCGGCACCAGCGGGCCTGCTGCCAACCGTGGGAACTGCGCTGTTGATCGGAATGGGGCGGGAATCAGGCTGGGCCGGCCGTTTTCTCAAGCTGGCTCCGGTCGTGTACCTGGGACGGATTTCATACTCCTGATACCTCTGGCACTGGCCGGTGATCGTCCTGAGCCGACAGGCCGGGTTCGAACCGAAGGAAGTGCAGTTCGCTGCGGGACTGGGCCTCGCCGTTGCCAGTTACCATCTGCTCGAGGTCCCCACGCGGGCCCTTGCGGAATCGAAGGTGCTGGGACGAATCGTCCTTCCGGTGGCAGCGGTCGGATTGCTGGCCTTCATGGTCCCCCGGATGGGCCTGCGAGGGGCAAGCAATCACGACGTCCCCACGTTTTGGTGCGAGGCCGACCTGATGCCGAGAAAGCAACCCCGTCCAAATCAGCCGGGCTGTGTGCAGGCGGGCTTGGTCATTGATCCCGGGGTAGGAGTGCGCCGTGCGGTTCCCATACCGGGGCCGGTCCGGGCCGTGCTCATCGGTGATTCACACGCCAAGTCGTGGTTGCCGGTACTCGACGACGTGTTTGGCAATCTGGGCTGGAACTATGTCGCCTTTCCGGCGTCCGGCACCTCCCCATTCTTCGTTCCGCCCGGCGGCCAGCTGGACCTTTACGGTTCGCCCAATTTCTGGCCCGGCGACACACGCCACGAGCTCGATCGGAAGCGACGTACCTTCCTGGGAACCAACTCGCCGGCAGTCGTCGTCGTGGTCGCCCGATGGTTCAACCATCGAACGTGGAAACGGGACGAATTCGAGGCAGGCATGACGGAATTTCTCACCATGCTGCCGAAGTCGCAGTTCCTGTTTGTTGGACAGCCTCCAGAACTGCCTTTCGGGGATGACGGGTTCTATCACTCGGACAACGAACTGGCCCGCTGGTCATCCAGAAGGGAGATCGCCGGGACCCGGGCGAGTCGCGCCCAGGTCCATGGCTGGATCAAGGCGTATGCCTCTCGGAATTCCCGGGTGCACTTTCTTGAGACCGCTGAGTATTTCATGGATGGCGGCTAGGTCCGACTCCACGAGGGAATAGCCACGCTCTACCGTGACGACGACCATCCCAGCGTCGAGGGCGTCATGCGCCTCCGTGGGGTCCTTCGTGAGGCCTTGGTCGAGCTTGCGGCGAAGGCGCCGCCGGCTCCCGCCACGCCTTGAGCGGGGCCATGAAGGACTCCGGGTCAGTTGCAGGGGGCAGGACCTGCGCTCCGCTCGAAGCTGGCCGGGAACAGGGATGGCACGGGGTGGGTATTTCTAACTGTCGTTGTCCACTGGAACTAGAACCAGAAGAGGATCTGCCTGCCCATCCACTGGCGGATGCCTGGGCCTCGTTTCACTCAAAAAAATCCGCGACTCGCCACGGCCCAGGATGGAGCCCATGATTTTCGTCGGCGGATCCGTGCGCCTGCGCGGAAGCCTCATGAAATGATGAAGAACTCAAATCGGGCAGATGGATTGCAGGGCCTTTTGATCGGGATGATCTGCTGGGGGTTGGTGGGTGCTGCGCTTGCCGGCGGAGACCCGCCTGCCGGAACCAATGCGTCTGCGGCGAAGGCGGGGGCCAAGGATCTGTAGGAGATTCCCTGGGACGTCGCAAGGCCGCCCGGGGCGACCAATGCAAGGCCGGTCACCATCGACGTGTCCGAGGGCACGTGGATGAATCTGGACGTCTCTCCCGATGGATCGCTTCTGACGTTCGATTTGCTCGGGGATATCTATCTGCTGCCCATTTCAGGTGGCGATGCGCGTCCATTGACCTCCGGGCTGGCCTGGGACATGCAACCCCGCTTCAGCCCGGATGGGGCGTCGATTGCCTTCACCAGCGACCGCGGCGGCGGCGACAACATCTGGGTGATCCGCGCGTCGGCCAAGGACGGGCAGACTCCGCGTGAATCCGGGTTGCGACAGATCACGGCCGAATCGTTCCGGCTTCTGAATTCGCCGGTGTGGAGTCCGGACGGGCGCCAGATCGCTGCCCGGAAGCACTTCAGTTCGCGGCGTTCGCTCGGGGCGGGAGAGATCTGGCTGTACGACATCGGTGGCGTGGATGCGGGTGTGGCGGAGGGCGTGCAGATGACCACCAAGCCGACGGAGCAAAAGGACGTCGGGGAACCCGCCTTTTCGCCGGATGGCCGTTATCTCTACTATTCGTGGGATGCGACCCCAGGTGGGAGCTTCGAGTACAACAAGGACAGCACCGGGCAGATCTACGTGATCTCCCGACTCGATCGGGTCAAGGGCGAGACGGAGACCTGGATCAGCGGTGCGGGAGGGGCGGTTCGGCCGACGCCCTCGCCGGATGGAACCCGGGTCGCCTTCGTCCGGCGCGAGCGCTTCCAGACCTGCCTCTTTGTTCAGGACATCGCGTCGGGCGAGGTTCGCAAGCTTTACGACGGCCTGGAGCGGGACATGCAGGAGACCTGGGCGATTCATGGGGTTTATCCGTCGATGGCCTGGATGCCTGACTCGAAGGCGATCGTGTTCTACGCCCGGGGTGGGCTTCACCGGATCGATGTGGCGAGCCGTGCCGTGGTTCCAATCCCGTTTCACGTGCGCACCGAACGTCGGATCATGCCGGTGGTTCGGACGCCGGTGGAAGTGGCACCGACGGAGTTCGACGTGAAGATGTTGCGCGGAGTGGCTGTTTCGCCGTCCGGAGATGCCGTCGTTTATTCGGCGCTTGGGCATCTCTATTGGAAGGCGTTTCCGAACGGTCAACCCACGCGCCTGACCGCTGACGAACAGCAGTTCGAATTCATGCCGTCGTGGTCCCGGGACGGGAAGTCGATCGTTTATGTCGCCTGGAATGATGACGAATTGGCCACGGTCCGGGTGGTTGCGGCCGAAGGGGGCAAGGGTCGGGTGGTCACCCAGCGCCCGGGGTACTACGTGGATCCTGTGTTCTCGCCGGAGGGTTCACGGATCGTCTACGGGCGGATCAGCGGCGGGAACCTGCTGGCTTCGATTCATTCGTCTGATCCCGGTGTCTACTGGGTTCCAGTCAGCGGTGGTCCCGGGACTCTGATCACCAAGAAGGGAACCCGGCCGCACTTCGGTGCCGACAATGACCGGGTGTTTCTGGTGACGAGCGAACCCGACAAGGAGAACGAGAATGCGAAGCTGTTCAGCATCGGGTTGGAGGGAACGGAAGAGCGCGTGCATCTCGCGAGTGCCAATGCCACCGAGATCGCCGTTTCTCCGGATGGACTGTGGGTGGCGTGGGCGGAGCGCTTCCACGTCTACATGACGCCGTTCCTCAAGGTCGGACGTCCGTTGGACGTGGGGCCGAAGTCGGCTGGCGTACCGGTGTACAAGGTCGCCAGCGAGGCCGGATCGAATCTTTCCTGGTCGGGCAATTCGAGGTCGCTGCATTGGTCATTGGGACCGGACCTGTTCACCCAAAGTGTCGAGGAAACGCTCAAGGTGGCGAGGCGGAACGCTGCGGAGAAATGGGAGGAGAAACTCGCCAAGGCGGAGGCCGCCGAGGCGGCCGGAGCGAAGCCTGCCGGGGTGACCCCGGAAAAGAAGCCTGCTCCCAAGGACGAGCCAAAGCCGTCGTCGATGAACATCGCCTTTCGGCAACGGGCGGATGTCCCCGGGGGAACCGTCGCACTGGTCGGTGGACGTCTGGTGACGATGAAGGGGGAAGAAGTCATCGAGCGGGGCGTGGTGGTGATCCGACAGAACCGGATCGTCGAGATCGGGACGGTGGAAGCGGTCGCCGTTCCCAAGGGGGCGTACGTGATCGACTGCGCTGGAAAGACGTTGATGCCCGGGTTCATCGACGTCCACGCGCACGGCGCGCAAGGGCAGGGGGACATCACTCCGCAGCAGAACTGGGCGCGGCATGTGGATCTGGCGTTTGGAGTGACGACGGTTCACGACCCTTCCAACAACACAGAGAGCATTTTCGCGGCGGCCGAGATGCAGCGGGCTGGGTTGATTGTGCAGCCGAGGACATTCTCGACGGGGACGATCCTCTATGGGGCGGCTGGCAGTTTCAGGGCGCAGATCGACAGCCTGGACGATGCGCTGTTCCACCTGAAGCGGATGAAGGCGGTCGGGGCGTTCAGCGTGAAATCCTACAACCAACCACGTCGCGAGCAGCGTCAGCAGGTGATCGAGGCGGCGCGGAAACTAGGCATGATGGTGGTGCCCGAGGGCGGTTCCTTGCTCCAGCACAACCTGACCATGGTGGCGGATGGACACACCGGGGTGGAACATTCGCTGCCGGTCGAGCGCATCTACAAGGACGTGCAGCAGTTTTGGGGTGCCAGTGGCACGGGTTATACCCCCACGTTGATCGTCGGCTACGGCGGGTTGGACGGAGAAAACTACTGGTTCCAGCACATGGATGTCTGGAAGCACGAAAAGCTGCTGAAGTTCACACCACGCTGGCTGATCGATCCGCGCTCCCGCAGGCGGTTGATGGCCAGTGACGACGATTACAACGTCCTCCGCAGTGCTTCGATCGGGAAGTCACTTTTCGATGCGGGAGTGACGGTGCAACTCGGTGCCCATGGCCAACTGGCCGGCCTTGGGTCCCAGTGGGAACTCTGGTCCTTGGCGCAGGGTGGACTCCGCCCCATCCAGGCCTTGCAGTGTGCCACGATCCACGGTGCCCGATATCTGGGGCTTGATCGGGATATTGGTTCGCTGGAGCCCGGCAAACTCGCCGACGTCATCGTGCTCGATCGGAATCCGCTGGAGGACATCCGCAACTCGGATTCCGTGCACTACACGATCCTCAACGGGCGGGTGTATGATTCGATGACGATGAACGAGTTGGCTCCCCGGCAGCTTCAACGCAAGCCCTACGCGTTCGAACGGTCGACCGGTTCGACTGGAGTTCTTCGGGCGTTGACCGGATGCGCTGGCTGCGGTCGGCCGGGCGAAGGGTTGTCCGGATCCGCGTCGTTGGATCGGTTGCCGCGGGCCTACCGGTAAGGAGCAAACGGTGTCCCGCACGGCCTGAGCGTGCGGGTGCCCGCACTCGAGTTGCTCCTTGGTGGGCAGCCTGCTGACCTGCCGGTCCTGGCGCAGTTGGCCAGTCCGGTGTTCCATGTCGACCAGCATGACCCGCCGTTGCTCCTGTTTCATGGCGACCAGGATGCGCAGATGCCGGTCAACCAGTCCCTGGAGTTGTCCGCTGCCTACCGCCGGGTGAAGGCGCCCGTCGAATTGGAGATTGTTCCAGGGGCCGCGCATGGCGGGGCGGTGTTCTACGACACCGAACGTTTGGCTCGGGTCAGGGAGTTTCTACGACGTCACTGGTAGTCTGCGACGAGCTCCTGCGCCCGGCTTTGTCCTTGTTCCACGAACGGTGCCCGACCAAGATTACAGGGTCGTGAAGCCACCATTTTACCATGGGCATTGGAGCGCGCGTCGGACCCTGATCTGGCGGAGAATGGGTTGTCCGGTGCTGGGATGGCTGGTGTTCGCCACGCAGGGAATCCAGGCGGCACCGCTGCCGTCGTCGCCGGTAAGATCCGTTCTCAGCCAGTACTGTGTTGAATGCCACGATTCGGACGTGAAGAAGGGCGGTCTGGATCTCGATCTCATCAGCCGGAACGATCTCAGCCGGCACTCCGGGGATTGGGAGCGTGTGATCCGGAAACTCCGAACCCGACAGATGCCGCCGATCGGCAAGGATCGACCTTCTGAGCGTGTCTATGAGGATCTGGCCAGGGCTTTGTCCGCCTCCATGGATGCCATCGCCGCGAAGAATCCGGATCCGGGACGAACAGAGACTTTCCGCCGGTTCAACCGCACCGAGTACCAGAACGCCATCCGTGATTTGCTGGGACTCGAGGTGGATGCGGCGGCACTCCTGCCCAAGGACGAATCCAGTCATGGCTTTGACAACATCACGGTCGGGGACCTCTCGCCGACGCTCCTGAACCGTTATATCTCCGCCGCGGAAAAAATCAGTCGGATGGCCGTCGGAGCGCCAAGAAGGACAGCGGACGGGGACACGGTCCGGCTTCGTCCCGATCTCACGCAGGAGGAGAACGTTGATGGGTTGCCACCGGGCACGCGGGGTGGGGTGTTGCTACGCCATACGTTCCCGCGCGAGGGAGACTACGAGATCCAGATCCGGCTGACGCGCGACCGCAATGAGGAGGTCGAGGGACTGCGTGAACCACACGAGTTGGAAGTGTTGCTGGACCGTGGCCGGGTGGCGCACTTCACCGTGGAACCCCCGGGAGGGGACAGGAATTTTGAGAAGGTCGACGCCCACTTGAAGGTGCGCGTGCCCGTGACGGCTGGTCCGCATCAACTGGGCGTGACGTTCCTGAAGAGTTCGTCCTCGCTGCTGGAGACCCGGCGGCAGCCGTACCTCGCCCGGTACAACATGCACCGGCACCCGCGACTGACGCCGGCGATCTATCAGGTCTCCATCACCGGAGCCTATGACTCCAAGGCACCCGGTGATTCGCCCAGTCGCCGCCGGATCTTCCTCTGTCACCCCGGCAAGCCCGAGGAAGAGGAGTCTTGCGCGGAACGGATCCTCTCGGGGCTCATGCGACGGGCGTATCGGCGGCCTGTGAGTGCGGATGATCTCGTTGGCCCGATGGAATTCTACCGGAAGGCCAGGGTGGAGGATGGGTTTGAGGCTGGCATTGGGGCGGCCTTGACCGCGGTTCTGGTGAGTCCTGAGTTTCTCTTCCGCATGGAGCGGGAACCGGCCGCCCTGGCGCCGAACACGGCTTACCGGATCAGCGACATCGCCCTGGCGTCGCGGTTGTCGTTCTTCCTGTGGAGCAGCATTCCCGATGACGAATTGCTGCGGGTTGCGGAGCGCGACGAGTTGCACAAGCCGCGGGTGCTGGAGAAGCAGGTTCGACGGATGCTGACAGATGCCCGGGCATTGAACCTGGTCCGGAACTTCGGGGATCAATGGCTTCATCTGCGGAATCTGGATTCGAGCACGCCGGACCTGCGCCGTTTCCCGGACTTTGATGACAACCTCCGACAGGCCTTCCGCCGGGAAACAGAGATGCACCTGGAAACCGTTCTGAAGGAAGATCGAACCGTGCTGAGCCTATTGAAGGTCGACTACACCTTCCTGAACGAACGGTTGGCACGGCACTACGGGATTCCGAATGTCTACGGGAGTCACTTCCGGCGCGTGGCATTGGGCAGGGGCAGCGAGCGCGGCGGGTTGCTCCGCCAAGGCAGCATTCACACGGTGACCTCTTACGCCACGCGCACATCACCGGTGATCCGTGGCAAATGGATCCTGGAAAACTTCGTGGGAGCGGCGCCGCCACCGCCGCCGCCCGATGTTCCGGTGCTCAAGGACAACACGGTCTCCTCCTCGCTTTCGATGCGCGAACGCCTGGCCGAGCATCGCGCCAACACGGCGTGCGCGGGTTGTCATAACATCATGGACCCGGTGGGCTTCGCCTTGGAGAACTATGATGCCGTGGGCCGTTGGCGAACCCTGGAGGGAGACACGCCGGTGGATGCTGCCGGGGGGTTGCCCGACGGGCGACGGTTCGTTGGGGTCCCGGGTCTGGAGGAGGGGCTCTTGAGCCATCCGGATCTGTTCGTCGGCACCCTGACCGAGAAGCTCCTGACCTTTGCTCTCGGGCGTGGCCTCGAGCCCTCGGATGCACCCGCCGTCCGCAGGATCGTTCGCGATGCGAAGTCCTCCGATTACCGTTTTTCGTCGATCATCATCGGGGTTGCCAAGAGCACCCCATTCACCCTGAGGAAATCCCTGTGATCATCACCCGCAAGTTCATGCCGCGCCGGACGTTTGTCCGCGGATTGGGGGCCACGCTGGCGCTGCCGTTGCTGGATGCAATGGTTCCGGCTGCGACACCGCTGGAGACGACCGCCGCCAAGCCGGTGCGCCGTCTTGGCTTCGTCTTCATGCCGATGGGTTGCGACATCACCCGTTGGACTCCACCCGGTGCCACGCTGGACGAGCTTTCGCCAATCCTGAGTTCACTGGCGCCCGTGCGAGAGCACGTCACGGCGATCTCCAACCTCGAATTGCAGAATGCCTACCCCGGCAGTCATGCGACCTCGAATGCTGCCTTCCTGAGTGCGGCCAAGGCCAAGCTCACCGAGAGCACGGACTACTACCTCGGCACCACCGTCGACCAGGTTGCGGCGCAGCGGATCGGGCAGGGGACGCAGTTGCCGTCCCTGGAACTGGCGATGGATCTGCTTCAGGTGGTCGGGCAGTGCGACAATGGTTATGCCTGCGTTTACCAGAACAACCTTTCGTGGTCGTCCCCGACCACTCCGTTGCCCGCGGAAGCCCATCCTCGGATCGTTTTTGAAAGCCTGTTTGGCGAAGGGGGAACCATTGCCGAGCGCGGCTCCGCGTTGCGGCGAAAGGCGAGCCTGCTGGATTCGTTCAGCGAGGATCTTCGACGCATCCAGAGGCAGCTCGGTCCCGGCGATCGCTCCCGGGTTGATCAGTATCTCGAGACCGTCAGGGAGGTGGAACGTCGCATCCAGAAGGCGGAGGCAGACACGGCAAACACATCCCTGAGGGATCTGGATCGGCCGGTGGGTGTGCCCGCGGCGTATGCCGACCATGCCCGGCTGATGTTCGACCTGCAGGTTCTGGCGTTGCAGGGGGATGTCACCCGCGTGATCACCTTCCAACTCGCCCGCGAAACCAGCAACAGGACCTATCCGGAAATCGGGGTGCCCGATCCGCACCACCCGCTTTCGCATCATGGCAACGACCCCGAGAAGATCGCCCGAATGGCAAAGATCAATCAGTTCCACGTGTCGTTGTTCGCCGAGTTCCTTGTGAAACTGAAAGCGACCAAAGAGGGGAACGGGACGCTGCTGGACCATTCCCTCTATCTCTACGGAAGCGGCATCGGCAATCCCAATATCCATGATCATACCAACCTCCCGATTCTGGTCGCCGGCGGGGCAGCAGGGGGGATGAAAGGCGGACGTCACCTCCGCTTCGCCAAACCAACGCCGCTCGCCAATCTCCACCTGACATTGCTCGACAAGGTTGGCGTGCCCCTCGACTCGTTTGCCGACAGCAACGGCAAGATCGACGGGTTGTTTGAGCCGCTAGGAATCTGACCGTGAAAGCCTCGTCCGTAGAAGGGGGTCAGCTCCGCCGGATTCAGGCCGGGAATCGCCCGCGTCAATGCCGCGCTGCATTCGCGGTTTGCGTCCTGCTCCTGTTCGCCGCATCCCAATCCTGCGTCGCTGCATCGCGCCTTGCCGACGCCGTCGAGCGGTCGGACCGGGCGTCCATCCGACGTCTGCTCCGGCAGCGGACCGATGTGGACGCAGCGCAGGCCGATGGCATGACTGCGCTCCACTGGGCGGTGAGGCTGGGGGATCTGGAGACGACCAAGGGCTTGATCGCCGCCCATGCCCAGGTGGGTGTGACCAATCAGTACGGGGTGACTCCGCTGTCGCTCGCTTGTCAGGACGGCAACGAGGCCATCGTCGAGCTCCTGCTCGAACGGGGCGCCGACCCCAACACGACCATTCGGGGAGGTGAAACCGTGCTGATGACCGCAGCTCGCACCGGCAAGCCCGGTCCTGTGGTCGCCCTCCTGAAGCATGGCGCCGCCGTCAATGCACGGGAGCGTCGGAGACAAACGGCCCTGATGTGGGCCGCCGCAGAGGGAAATGCCGAGGTCGTCCAGACGCTGATCAACGCCGGAGCGGAGGTTGGGGCGACGCTTCCGGACTCCGGGTTTTCGCCGCTGCATTTTGCCGCTCGTGACGGTCGGTCCGAGGTGGTTCGCGTTCTCTTGAAGGCTGGGGCCGAAGTGAACGGAGTGATGGAGCCCCGGAAAGTCTCCGGCAAGGGGCCGAGGAAGGGGACGGGTCCCCTCCTGTTGGCGGTCGAGAACGGGCATTTCGATCTGGCTTTGGAGCTCGTCGAGCGAGGAGCGGATCCAAACGACCAACGCTCGGGGTACACTGCGCTTCACGTGATGTCATGGGTTCGCAAACCGAACCGGGGCGAAGACGACGGTGACCCGCCTCCAATGGGCTCCGGCCATCTCAACAGCCTTCAGTTTGTCCGGAAGTTGGTGGAGCGCGGAGCGGATGTGAACGCGGGGTTGACGGATGGAAAGGGCGGGCCGGGTCTGTTTGCGAGGGTCGGAGCGACGCCCTTTCTCATGGCTGCCTCGACTGCGGACGCCGCTTACATGCGATTGCTCGTGGAACTCGGTGCGAATCCGGCCACGGGAAACACCGACGGCTGCACTCCGCTCATGGTCGCCTGCGGCATCGGCGTTGGAAACGCGGCAGCCAATGAAGTCGCCGGAGAGGAGCCCGAAGTGCTGGAGGTGGCGAAGCTGCTGCTAAAGCTCGGTGCGGACGTGAACGCAGTCGATGCCAACGGGGAGACTGCGATGCACGGCGCCGCCCTGAAGAATCTTCCCAGGATCGTCCAGTTCCTCACCGACCATGGCGCGAAGGCTGAGGTCTGGAACCAAAAGAACCGGTACGGTTGGACGCCACTGTCGATCGCCGAAGGACACCGGCCGGGGAACTTCAAACCGTCCTTCGATACCATCGCCGCCCTGCATCAGGTGATGCGGGTTGCCGGAGTGGTGCCTCCGGTGACACCGCCACCCGACGAGGCAAGTCGGCCGCCCAACTACCCGGTTGTTCGCGATCGAAAGGGCAATCCTTGATCCGCCCGTTCAACCGTTTCGTCCCCAGACTTGCACCGGACGGTGAATCCGGGAACTTCCGCCCCCGGTGAGTTGGTACTATCGCCATTGGCTTCGTCCGCTGTTGTTCCTTCAGGACTCGGAACGGGTGCATGATCGCACCCTGCGATGGCTGGCACAGTTGAGCTCAAGTTCGACCCTGTGCCAGGCGATGGCGGGTTGGTTCGATACGCCCGAGTTGCCGGTCGAGGCTTTTGGACTCCGGTTTCCAAACCCAGTCGGACTCGCCGCAGGAATGGACAAAGGCGCCGTGGCGGTGCCCGCGTGGGAGGCCATGGGATTCGGGTTCAGCGAGCTGGGGGGCGTCACGCGCCATGCCCAATCGGGAAACCCCGAGCCCCGCATGTTCCGGGCACCCGGCGAGGAGGCATTGCTGAATCGGATGGGCTTCAACAATCCCGGCGCGGAGGTCCTCGCGGGACGTCTGGAGCGGTGGCACGCGAACGACCGCTGGCCGTCGCATCCGGTCGGGATCAATCTGGGAAAGTCCAAGATCACCTCCCTCGGTGAGGCCGCCTCGGATTACGCCTTTTCGTTCAAACGGCTGTGGAGCCTGGCGGACTTCTTCGTGGTCAACGTGAGTTCGCCCAACACGCCCAACCTCCGGCAATTGCAGGACAAGTCGGCGCTGGACGAGATCCTGGCGGCCTTGCAGGAGGTGAATGAGTCGAAACGACAGGCGGCAGGCCCGGGGGCGCGGTTGCGTCCGATCCTGGTCAAGGTCGCCCCGGATCTCTCCTTCGACGCACTGGATGACGTGGTGTCGTTGGTCGGACCGCGTGGGCTGGCTGGCCTGGTTGCCACCAACACGACGATCGCACGGCCCAGGACAGGAGATCCCGTGGCCCGGATTGTGTACAACGAGATGGGCGGCTTGAGCGGACGTCCCCTGCGCGAACGCAGCACGGAAGTGATCCGGCATCTCTACCGCCAGACGGATGGAGCGATGCCGATCATCGGCGTGGGCGGCATCTCGACGGTCGATGACGCCTGGGAAAAGGTCCTCGCAGGAGCGACGTTGCTCCAGATCTACTCGGGACTGGTGTATCAGGGACCCTCGCTTCCCTCGGAATTGGTCCTGGGCCTGCGCGAACGTCTGGCGGGCGGACGCTGGACGGACGTGGTGGGGCAGGGGAATCACGTCGGGAGTTGATGCGAACGATGCGGCCCGATGACGCCCGCGGTCCCGGGAGGGAGCTTTCCATTTACAGGCATCCTCCTAGGGTCGCCCGCGTGAAGTTCGCCATCTGCAATGAGATTTTTCAGGGCTGGAGCCTTCCGGATACCTTCGCCTATGCCCGGAAGGCTGGGTACGACGCCGTGGAGATTGCCCCGTTCACCCTGGCCCGATCGGTGAACGATCTTTCCCTTGGGAAACGGCGCGAGATCCGCGAGTTGGCCGCCGCCGCGGGAGTGGGGATCTCCGCCATCCATTGGGTGCTGGTGCAGACCGAAGGACTCCACCTCACCAGCCCGGACCCGATCGTCCGCGCCAGAACGGCCCGTTACTTCATGGATCTCGTTGATTTCGGGGCCGACATCGGAGCTCCGGCGATGGTGGTCGGTTCACCGAAGCAACGGGATCTCCAGCGCGGGGTCAGCGAGGCGCAGGGATGGGAATGGGCCGCCGAGGTATTTCGTCCGGCGGTGACCCGCGCCCTGGAACGGAAGCTGACCATCTGCTTCGAACCGCTGTCTCCTGCCGAGACCAATTTCATCAACGCCGCCGCGGAGGCGCGCCGGTTTGCCGACCTGTTTGGCTCAACGGCCATGAGCATCCTTCTGGACGTGAAAGCCATGTCTGCGGAGGCCAATCCGGTCAGCCAGGTGATCCGCGATTCCAAGGGGCGCTTCGACTATTTTCACGCCAACGATAGCAACCTCAAGGGTCCCGGTTTTGGCGAGGTGGACTTTCATCCGATCGCCGCCGCCCTGCGGGAGGTGGGCTACGACGGAACGGTTTCGGTGGAAGTCTTCAAGTTCGAGGAGGGACCCGAACGGATCGCGACGGAGAGCCGGCAGTACTTGCGGGAGGTTTTCGGCGGTTGACCTTTGATTTTGCCCAAAGTCGCGCGATCGACCGGACCCGGTCTCCCAGTTCACGGTCCACCGCCTTCTTGGCGAGCCGCAGTACCCGACGTTGCAACCGCGACTGGCGCTGTTGCAGCAGGGAATCAATTCGTTTGCGCCGCTCCGGATTCAGGAGTTTCGCAATGGGACGGGAACGCATCCGGACGGCGAGTTGATCCACGTCGTGCAGGGCTCCGAGCTCCTCCTGCAGGCGATGCAGTCGGTCCAGTTGCTTGTTCAGACGGCGGGTGGACCCCGATGCCGCCAGTCGCATTTGGAATTCCAGACGCTTCTGCCATCGCCGCCAGGCGTGAAAGGCCTCCATGGCACCTTCCTCCTCTGCGGCTTCCCGCCAGGCGAGCGACTTGCGCAACGAGCGTCGGAGCGCCTTCCGAATCCCCGGGGCATCGGCCCGCGCCATCAGTTTGGGACCGACCGCCCGGGCGCTCTGGGCAAGCTGGACGGCACTCCGACGCCGCAGTCCAGCGTCTGGCGGCCGTGGCTCCCACCTCTCGACGATGCCATCGACCGTGTCGCGAAGGAGTCGGTCTTCCCGCCGGACCAGATGCCGCATCAATGCACCCTGAACCGCGGAATCCCGCATGGAACCGAGGCCGGCAGCCCATCTTCGGATCGCCGCGTCCTGCCGAACCAGGTCCGGGCCAGGAGCCCCGGAATCGGCGAGACGGATGGCCGCCCGAAGCGCTTTGGCCACCAGGCGCAACTGGTGGACGGCGGGAACCAACTGCTCTTTCTCTCCGCAGAGCTCGGCATGCACCGCCAGTCGTTCGCACCATTCGGCCAATCGCTCCCCCACCGGGTATCCCGGACGGAGGCGCAGGTCACGCAGGGCGGCAGGAAGGGACATACAGTCTTTCTGGCCTGCATTCGCTGGGTTGCAAAGCGCAATTGGCCCTGCGACGTCACAAATGCATGACCGTGCGATGGCAACGGGCAGAGGAAAGGTCGGAGCCCGCGAGGCGCGATCGCCGGCTGGGGGAGGCGGTGAAGAGACCGCAGGGTCGGGGTAAATGAAAAATTCCGAAAATCCTATTGCAGCTGAGGTGGACGTTGGTACTTTCTGCGCTCCGTTTAACCGTCTTCGGACGGTAAGTTTTGGACGGTTCAATTCGATTTTCAGGCTGCGATGCCCACGATTAATCAGCTGGTCCGCAAGGGCCGAAATAAGTTGGTCTACAAGAGCAAGGCTCCTGCCTTGGATGGTAACCCGTTTCGCCGCGGTGTTTGCCTCCAAGTGATGACCCGCACACCCAAGAAGCCAAATTCCGCGATGCGGAAAGTTGCCAAGGTTCGTCTGACGAACGGCAACGAAATCATCGCGTACATTCCGGACGAGGGTCACAACCTTCAGGAACACTCGATCGTTCTGGTCCGCGGTGGTCGTGTGAAGGATCTTCCTGGTGTCCGTTACCACATTGTTCGTGGCACCCTGGACGCTGCTGGCGTCGAGAAGCGCCGCGTGAGCCGTTCCAAGTACGGCGTCAAGCGTCCCAAGCCCGGTGTGGTAAAGGCTGGAGCAGCCAAGGGCGGCAGGAAGTAACAACAAGGATCGTTTCGCCTCCAATATCGCGATCCAAAGCTAAATAGGCGGTCTCGAACCCCTCCGGGTTCGAGCCGCAAGATTTCCAACACTCGTCAGATTCACACGTTCTTTGTATGTCCCGTCGTCGTCGTGCCGATCGGCGTTCCGTTGTAGCGGACGCCAAGTATAACAGCGCGTTGGTTGCCCGCTTGGTCAACACCGTCATGGATGGAGGCAAGAAGAATCTTGCCCAACGCATCGTTTACGGAGCCCTCGAGGTCATCGCTGAGAAGAATCAGGGCGCCAGCCCGTTGGAAGTTCTTCAGCGCGCCATCGACAATGCCAAGCCTCGGATCGAGACCAAGGCACGTCGGGTGGGTGGAGCCACTTACCAGGTTCCGATGGAGGTTCCCGTCGATCGCCAGAATTCCTTGGCCATGCGCTGGATCGTCAAGTTTGCCGACGCCCGCAAGGGGATCCCCATGAAGGAAGCGCTCGCTGCCGAGGTGATGGAAGCCTACTTGGGACAGGGCAATGCGATCCGCAAGCGGGATGATGTGCACAAGATGGCCCAGGCCAACAAGGCGTTCGCACACTTCCGCTGGTAGTCCTTGACGACGAATGCGCCCCGATCTGGGATCGGGGCGTTTTTCATCCCTAAAACCCTTCTTTGCCAACGCCATGAGTGACGTCCCTGCCATCAATTCGGTGCTCAATTCACCGAACCGTCAGTACCCGCTAGAGCGGACCCGCAACATCGGCATCGCTGCGCACATCGATGCCGGCAAGACAACCACCACCGAGCGGATCCTTTTCTACACGGGGCTGATCCACAAGATCGGTGATGTCGATGATGGCAACACCGTCACTGACTGGATGGAGCAGGAGAAGGAGCGCGGCATCACCATCACTTCCGCCGCTGTTACTTGTTTCTGGACTCAGAAGAAGGAAGAGGGCCTGTACAAGGCGAGTGAGGAGATTCCCCATCGCATCAACATCATCGACACTCCGGGTCACGTGGATTTCACGGCCGAGGTCGAGCGCTCGATGCGCGTTCTGGATGGTGCTGTCGCCGTGTTCTGCGGCGTGGCCGGCGTTCAACCTCAGTCGGAGACCGTCTGGCGTCAGGCCACCAAGTACTCGGTGCCCCGCATCGCCTTCGTCAACAAGATGGACCGGACGGGCGCCAACTTCGAGAACGCCGTGAACGACATGCGCAAAAAGCTCAATGCGTATGCGTTCCCCGTCATGATTCCGGTGGGTGCTGAAGAGAATTTCGAGGGCGTGATCGACGTGGTGAACCAGAAGGCAATCCTCTGGGGTCCCGGCGACATCACCAATGAGGGGCTGCGCTACGACATCAAGGACATTCCCGAAATCCACCGTGAACGCGCCGAGGCGGCTCTTGAAGAATTGATCGATGCCGTCTCCAACAAGGACGACAAGATCGCTGAGATGGTGCTCGAGGAGAAACCCATCTCTGTCGTCGAACTGAAGGCCGCCATCCGCCGGTTGACCTGCAAGATCGAAATGGTCCCCGTCCTCTGCGGGTCGGCCTTCAAGAAGAAGGGTGTCCAGGTTCTGGTCGATGCCGTCATCGATTACCTGCCCTCGCCAATCGACATCCCCCCGGCCGTGGGCATGGACCCGACCACCGAAGAAAAGGTGGAGGTTCCCTCCAACGACGCAGGCAAGTTCTGTTCGCTGGCGTTCAAGCTTTGGACGGATGCGTATGCGGGCAAGCTCGTCTTCTTCCGGGTCTACTCCGGTCAGCTCAAGAAGGGAGACAACATCTACAATCCCCGCACCCGCAAACGGGAGCGCGTCAGCCGCCTGATGGTCATTCAGGGCAGCGAACGCAAGGACGTGGAATCCGTGTACTCCGGTGACATCGCGGCCTTGGTCGGTCTGCGTAACATCACCACGGGTGACACCATTTGCGACGAGTCTTTCGAGATCACGCTGGAGCCACCCACCTTCCCCGAGCCGGTCATCAGCATGGCCATCGAGCCGAAGACCAAGGCCGATCGCGACAAGATGTCCGAGGGTCTGCAGCGCCTCGCGGAAGAAGATCCGACCTTCCGGGTCTTCACCAACGAGGAGACCGGTCAGTTGATCATCGCCGGCATGGGTGAACTCCATCTGGAGATCATCCGAGACCGTCTCAAGCGCGAGTTCAAGGTAGAAGCCGATGCCGGTGCCCCGCAGATCGCCTACCGCGAAACCATCACCAAGGCGGCCGAGGGTGAGGGTAAATTCATCCGTCAGTCGGGTGGCCGCGGCCAGTACGGTCACGCTTGTGTCACGGTCGAGCCCAACGAAAAGGGCAAGGGTGTCGAGGTGATCAATGCGATTGTGGGCGGCACCATCCCCCGCGAGTACGTTCCCGCCGTTGAAAATGGGATTCGCGAGGCGATCAAGTCCGGCGTCTATGCCGGCTTCCAGGTGATCGACATCAAGGTCAGCATCGTGGACGGATCGTTCCACGAGGTGGACTCGAATGAACTGGCCTTCAAGATGGCGGGAATTTTCGCACTGAAGGACGCTTTCAATGACGCCGGCCCGATCATCCTTGAGCCGATCATGAAGGTGGAAGTGGCCACGCCGGATGAGTACCAGGGTGATATCCTCGGTGACATCAACCGTCGCCGTGGCATCATTCAGGGCGTCGACGCCAAGTTGGGGCAGACCGTGGTCACGGCGCAGGTGCCGCTGGCTGAAATGTTCGGGTATGCCACCGCGATTCGATCCCTCTCGAAGGGTCGCGCGTCCTACTCGATGGAGCCGCTGAACTTCGAGCAGGTGCCCAACAGCGTCCTGACAACCGTGCTGGATGCCGCCAAGAAAAAGCCGGCAGCCCGCAGCTGATCTTTCGTAACATCACTTAACCTGTTCTTTGTATGGCTGGACAACGCATCCGCATCCGTCTCAAGGCATACGACCATCGGGTGATTGACGCCTCGGCGAGTGAAATCGTCGAGACCGTCAAGCGCTCCGGAGCTCGTGTGGCCGGTCCCATTCCGCTTCCCACCACAGTGGAGCGGGTCACCGTCGGTCGCTCACCGCACGCTGACAAGAAGTCACAAGAAACCTTCGAGCAGAGGACCCACAAGCGGTTGATCGATATTCTCGATCCGACTGCCAAGACGGTGGACGAGCTGAAGAAGCTTAACCTGCCGGCGGGTGTGGACATCACCATCAAGATCTAACGGAGGAGCCATGCCACTCGGACTTTTGGGTAAGAAATTGGGCCATACGCGCGTCTATGATGCGGATGGCGTACTGACGCCGGTCACCGTGGTCCTCGTCGGACCGAACCGGGTCCTGCAGGTCAAGAAGGCGACAGATCGCGATGGTTACAACGCGGACCAACTCGGCTTCGATGACCAGAAGGAACAGCGCCTGAGCAAGGCGGTGAACGGTCACATCAAGAAGCACAAGGGCGCTGCCGTGAAGCGGATCAAGGAGTTTCGCGACTTCTCTCGCGAGGTGAACCCCGGTGACATTCTCGGTGCGGACCTTTTCGCCGTCGGCCAGTTCGTCGATTGCATCGGCACCACCAAGGGCCGCGGCTTCGAGGGCGTTGTCGCCCGATGGGCTTTCCGCGGTGGTGACATGACCCACGGCGCCAAGGGTTGGCACCGTCGGTCGGGCGCCATCGGTCAGCGCCTGTTTCCCGGTACCGTCATGCGGGGCATGAAGATGCCCGGTCACATGGGTGCCGTGCAGCGCACCTCCCAGAATCTGGAGATCATCCAGGTTCGTCCGGAGGACAACGTGCTCCTGATCCGCGGGAATTTCCCGGGGAGCGAGGGCGATTATTGTGTCGTTCGCGAGGCCAAGAAGATCTCGATCGACTCGGCCCGGCTGAAGCAGATCCACGACGCCCGTAAGAAGGCGAAGGCGGCTGCCACCGGCAAGAAGGACGAGAAGAAGGCCGCAGCCGCAGCCAAGAAGAAGTAAAGGACACTGAGCGATGAAACTCGCGATCAAAGATCTCAAGGGTAATCCCGCCGGTGAACTCGACGTCACGTTCGAGGTCATCGAAACCGGCCGTGGAACGCAGGCCGTGCACGACACGGTCGTCGCCTTCATGGCAGGTCGCCGCCGCGGCACCGCCTCCGCGAAGACGATGGGCGAAGTGAATGGAAGCGGCAAAAAGCCGTGGCGCCAGAAGGGTACCAGACGCGCCCGCGCCGGTTCCTTCGCCAGCCCGCTCTGGCGGGGTGGCGGTGTCGTCCACGGTCCCAAGCCGCGTGACTTCTCCAAGAAGGTCAACAAGAAGGTGGCCAAGCTTTCCCTCCGCAAGGCGATGAGCGAGCGGTTGAAGGCAGGCGACATCATGATTGTTGACGATTTCAAGCTGGCGACGCCGAAGACGAAGGAATTCGTCGGAGTGCTGCGCAGCCTCGGAGTCGACGGCAATACGACGCTGGTGGTGATCGGGTCAGCCGATGCCGGCGTGGAGCGCGCTTCGCGCAACGTGCTGGGCGTGGGCCTAGCCACGGCGACGTCGGTCAACACTTACGAACTGCTTCGCTACGACAAGCTGGTCTTCACCAAGGAGGCTTTTGCCCAGGTTGAAGCGCGGCTCGCCGACTGAAACGTCCAGCCCTCCGCACCATGACTTCCTTTGACATCGTCAAGACCATCCGGATCACCGAGAAGGGCACCCTTCAGGCCGAGAAGTTCAACCAGTACACCGTCGTTGCTGATCGACGCGCCTCCGCGCCGTCGATCAAGCGGGCGGTCGAGGAACTCTTCAAGGTTAAGGTCCTGCGGGTGAACACCCAGAACGTCCCGGGCAAGGCCCGCCGTCAATCCACCAAGGCCGCCGGTCGCACCAGCGACTGGAAAAAGGCCATCATTACCCTCAAAAAGGGTGAAAAGCTCGATCTCCTGTAGGTCGATCCATCCGCGAACCAGGCGACGTTCGGCTCCGGCCGACGTCGCCTTTTTCGTTTTCCTGGGTCTGCCGCGGATGGAAGCATCGCTTCTGGATTTAGATCAATGACCCCATTTCCCAGTTCTCCCGCCGAGCGCACCCGGTGGATCCTCGATGCGCGCTCCGGGATTGCACGGGTGCCGGTCGAGGGCAACCGCCCGTCGGCCTGGTTGGTGGAGGGGGAATGCCAGTCGGATGGCCGTCTGGAGGACGGTCTCACCGTCTTTCTGGTCAATCGGGAGTGTCCCTGGCACTGCACCATGTGCGATCTCTGGCGGTACACCACCGAACTGCGGGTGGGTCCCGGCGATATTCCCCGGCAGTTGGATGTGGCTCTTTCCGGGGTGTCGCGGCGCCCATTATCTTGGATCAAGTTGTACAACGCCGGCTCCTTTTTTGACGTGGGCGCCATCCCGCCGTCGGATTACCCGGAGATCGCCGCCCGATGTGCGCTGTTCAAACGGGTGATTGTGGAGTGCCATCCAGCATTGGTTGGACCCCGCGTCGTGCGATTCCGTGAGGCGCTTGCCCCCGGGACCCGGTTGGAGGTGGCCATGGGGTTGGAGACGGTTCATCCCGGAGCCCTGGACCAACTCAACAAGCGGATCACCCCTGGGAGCTTTCGCGAGGCCGCTGAGTTTCTTCGGGCTCACGACTGCGATCTTCGGACGTTCCTGTTGATCCGTCCCCCGTTCATTCCGGAGGCCGAGGGCCGCGATTGGCTCATGCGCTCCATCGATTTTGCCCTCGAATGCGGCTCGGATCCGGTGGTCCTGATTCCGACCCGCACCGGCAATGGGGCCATGGAGCGCCTGATGGAATTGGGCCAGTTCCGCCTCCCGGGACTCGAATTGCTGGAGGAAGGCGTCCGGTATGGTCTGAGTCAGGGGCGAGGCCGGGTCTTTGCGGATCTGTGGGATCTGGAGCGGTTCGTGGCCCCTGGAGGGGATCTCGCCCTCCGAAGGTCGAGGTTGGAGGCGATCAATCGAAGTCAGCAACTCGATTGAGGATGCGCCCCATCGTGACCTTGTTCAAACATCGGACTCGACCGGGCCGATCGGGATCGATAGGCATGGTGGGTCCTCATGTTTTCCGTGTACGCGCGATGCTTTTCAGGATGGATGGGCTTGCTGAGACGGTCGTTGACCGGACTGGCAGGAGGGGTGGTTGCCGCTGGGATGCTACAGGGAGCGGACCCCGGAGATTGGAAGCCGGTCGAGCCACTGTTCCGGGAGTCCTGCTTCGGTTGTCATTCGACCGAGAAACAGAAGGGCGATCTGGATCTGGAGCGGTTCCGCACGCTGGATGACATCCGTCGGGAACCCAAGGTCTGGCAGGCGATCGTGGAGCAGATGGAACTGGGGGAGATGCCGCCCAAAGACAAGCCGCAGCCGACGTCTGCCCAAAAGGAAGCGATGCTCGACTGGTCGCGGGGAATGCTGGATGCGCTGGCTCTCGAGAAGGCCGGCGATCCCGGTCCCGTCCTCCTCCGCCGGTTGTCCAATGCCGAGTACACCCACACGCTCCGCGATTTGACCGGGGTGCCATCGATGGATCCAGCGCGCGAGTTTCCCGTGGACGGCGCGGCTGGCGAGGGGTTTGTCAACACCGGGCAATCGCTGGTCATTTCCCCTTCGTTGCTGACCAAGTACCTGGATGCCGCCAAGGGGGTCTCGGCCCACGCGGTCCTGCTTCCGGAGGGGATCCGATTCTCGGCGCAAACCACACGGCGCGATCAGACGGAAGAACTCCTTGGCCAGATCCGTACGCTCTATCGGAAGTATGGCGAGGCGAGCGGGGCCGACCGGGTGAACCTGCAGGGCATCATTTTTGATACCAACGAAGGCGGGCGTGTACCGGTGGCCCGATACCTTCTGGCGACGATCGAGGAACGCGCGACTCTGGCGACCGGATCGAACGCCGTCGTTCGGGTGGCCGCCTCGCGCGGTCTCAGCGCCAAGTACCTCGGGTTGCTATTCGCGGCTCTGAACGATTCGCGTCCTTCCTTCCTGCTCGATTCCATTCGCGGTCGATGGCGGGGGGCGGGTGCGGCCGACGTTCCCGCCCTGGCGACGGAGATCGCGGCCTGGCAGGCGGCGATCTGGAAATTCAGTCCGGTCGGGCACATCGGCAAGCTGGGTGGTCCCAAGGCCTGGATGGAGCCGGTGAGCCCGGTGCTGGCCCGGCAGGAGTTGCGACTCCGGATCCCGGCAGAGCCGACGACCGGCGAGTTGACCCTCTATCTGGCGGCGGGCACGGCCGGCGACGGCGCGACCGCAGATGTGGTGCGTTGGGTTCAGCCGAGGTTGTCGGTGGCCGGGAAGCCGGACATCGCCCTGGCCGGATTGCAGGGACGGGTCGCCGAACTGGAGTCCCGTCGAGCTCGCCTGACAGTTGGGGTTGAAATGGCCTTGGCTGCGGTGGGCGAGGTGCAGGCGGTGGGCGGGGTGGATCTGGATGGAATCGCCGCGAAACACGGGCTGATTCGGGGCGATCTGGATCTGTGGTTGGATTACCTCGGAATCGGTCCCGCAGATCCGCTTCAGGTGAAGGGACATCTCGCGACGGCACAAAAGGCGCTGGGGGGGCATGAGTTCGTCACGGGTTGGGGCAACCCGGATCTGCCAAGTGTCGTGGCCAATTCGTCGGACCAGGCCGTCCGTATCCCCGGCGATCTCCGGGCGCACGGCGTAGCCATGCATCCCTCGCCGACCTTGCAGGTGGCGGCGGGATGGCAGAGTCCCATGGACGGAACGGTGCAGATCCAGGGGGTGGTCCAGCATGTGCATCCCGAGTGCGGGAATGGAGTCACCTGGTCGGTGGAACTCCGTCGTGGGACGACCCGACGACGGCTGGCGCAAGGCGTGGCGCAGGGGGCCAAAGAGGTCCCGTTCGGTCCCTTGCCCGCCGTCCAAGTCAACCGCGGGGACCTTATTTCCGTATTGATCGGGCCGCGGGATGGCAATCACTCCTGCGATCTCACCCGGGTCGATGTCACCATCACCCCTGGGGATGAAGCGAAGCGGTGGAACCTGGCGGCCGATGTCTCTCCCGACATCACCACGGCGAACCCGCATGCCGACCGCCAGGGCAACAGCGGAGTCTGGCATCTCTATACCGAGCCCGTCACCGGCTCGGGCGACTACGCGCCGGTCGTTCCGCCGGCATCGCTGCTGGCGCGGTGGATGGAGGCATCCGACGCCGCCGTTCGCACGAAGCTGGCGACAGATCTGGCAGGGCTTGTGTCGAAACAGGCGAACGACCCTGAGAAAGGGCCCGACGCAGAACTCCGGCGGCAATGGTTCTCGCTCGCCGGACCGATGCTGGGAGGGGCGCGATTGGCCGTGGCGGGTCCGGCCAGTCCGTTGTCGGCCCGTGTGGCTTGGGGACTGGATCCCGCCGTGTTTGGGAAGGCTCCCGAGTCGGGGATGAATGTGGAGGTGGGAACGGTTGATCTCTGCGTGAAGGCTCCCTCCGTGCTCGCCATCCGGTTGCCGCGCGAACTCGCCGCCGGTCGCGAGTTCGTGGT
This sequence comes from Verrucomicrobiota bacterium, assembly GCA_041688515.1. GTDB lineage: Bacteria > Verrucomicrobiota > Verrucomicrobiia > Limisphaerales > UBA9464 > UBA6176. Next base: position 5,431 of record JBDNHZ010000358.1, on the reverse strand, counting down.
GACCGGCGAATTGGAGCCGCGCTCCGGACGGGACGGATCGGTGCAGTTGGTGCTGTCGACAAACCTGCCGGCCATCCACTCCGGGGTGCAGGGATTGTCCGTGGTGGTGGCCGAGGGAAGCCTCGCCCGCGCCCGGGTCGAGGCCGGCATGGAGGAGTTTCGGAGCCTTTTCCCCGCCGCGCTCAGCTACACCAAGATTGTCCCTGTGGACGAGGCGGTGACGCTGACCTTGCACCATCGCGAGGACGAGGCGCTCCGGCGCCTGATGCTCGATGGTCGGGAGACCGAAGAGCTGGAACGTCTGTGGGCGGAACTTCGCTTCGTCAGCCAGGATGCCCTGACCCTCGTCGATGCGTTCGACCAACTGTGGCAATACGCGACCCAGGATGCGGATCCCAAGGTGTTCGAACCGCTCCGCGAACCGATCCGGCAACGGGCGCTCCGGTTTCGCGAACAACAGACCAATGCCGAACCGAGCCATGTCCAGGCGGTGCTGGATTTCGCACGACGCGCCTATCGCCGGCCGCTGACGGAAGAGGAGCGGCGCGGATTGCGGGCCTTGCATCGGCAACTTCGGGCGGAGGGTCTCGGGCATGAAGAGGCCATCCGATTCGCCTTGGCCCGGGTGTTGGTCGCGCCGGCGTTCCTCTACCGGGCGGAGTCGCCTGGCCCCGGAAAGGATCCCTCCCCGGTCAACGAGTGGGAGATGGCTTCGCGCCTCAGTTACTTCCTGTGGTCGTCCCTGCCGGACGGGACCCTGCGCCAGGATGCGGCGGCCGGCCGGCTCCAGGGCGCGGATGCGGTGGCCAAGGAGACCCGACGGATGCTGAAGGATGAGCGGGTTCGGAGGTTGGCGGAAGAGTTCGGCTGCGCATGGCTGCACATCCACGGGTTCGACACGCTGGACGAGAAGAGCGAGCGCCATTTTCCGACCTTCGCGAAACTCCGGGGCGACATGTACGAGGAATCGATCCGGTTCTTCACCGACTTCTTCCAGAACGATCGGCCAGTGACCGACCTCATCGATTCGGACCGCACGTTCCTGAACGAGGCCCTGGCCGCACACTACGGAATTCCCGGGGTCCAGGGCCCCGAATGGCGTCTGGTTTCGGGCATCAAACGCCATGGCCGTGGCGGGATCCTTGGACAGGCAACGGTGCTGGCGAAGCAGTCGGGAGCCTCGCGGACCAGTCCGATCCTTCGAGGCAACTGGCTGTGCGAAGTCCTGCTCGGAGAGAAGCTGCCGAAGCCGCCCAAGGATGTGCCGCGCCTGCCCGAGGACGAGGCGGGGACGGAGGGCCTCACCGTGAGGCAACTGGTCGAGAAGCACAGCAACGACCCCCGCTGCTCGGGATGCCACCGCCGGATTGATCCCTATGGCTTTTCGCTGGAGGCCTACGATGCGATCGGGCGCCGGCGGGAACGCGATCTGGGCGACCGTCCGGTGGCGACGCGCGTCGTGGCTCCCGATGGAGTTGAATTCGAGGACCTCGACGGACTGCGGCAATACTTGGTGGGGAAGCGGCGTGACGTGTTCGTTCGCCAGTTCTGTCGAAAGCTTCTTGGATACGCTTTGGGTCGTTCGGTGCAACTCTCCGACGGCCCCCTGCTCAAGGAGATGACCACAGCGCTCAAGGCCAACGAGTACCACGTGGGCTCTGCCATTGAGGTGATGGTCCGCAGTCCCCAATTCCTCAATATCCGAGGCCGCGACGCGGCGGAGGATTGAATCCCTGTCCCTGTTCCCGAATATCGACGTGCCTCCTATGAAAAAGCACCTGTTTCAACGCCGGACATTCCTTCGTGGTCTGGGTGTCTCCATGGCGCTGCCGTGGATGGAGTCGTTCCGGGTCTGGGGCGATGAGCCCGCCAAGACTCCCTCGTCCAGCGAGGCTCCGGTCCGACTCGGAGTCCTCTTCTCGGGGAATGGATTTCATTCGAAGGAATGGTGGGCGCGCGGCGAGGGCAAGGACCTGGAGTTGGGTCAGGTGCTTTCGCCCCTGGCCGAGCTCAAACAGAAGACCCTCTTCATCCGGGGCCTCTACAACGAGGAGGCCTTGAAGGGGAACATCCACAGCTCCCAGACCGGCAACCTGCTGTCGGGTGCGCCGCTGGCATCCGGGGGCGAGATCCGCTCGGGAACTTCCATCGACCAGTTGCTGGCGCAGAAGCGCGGTGCTTCGACCAAGGTTCCCAGCCTGGTGCTGGGTTGCGAGAAGTCGAACCCGTCGGTGCACAAGAACTACTCGATGCTCTACAGCTCCCACATCTCGTGGAGCTCTCCGACCACGCCGACGCCGCTGGAGATCTATCCGGCCCTGGCCTTCGACCGTCTGTTCAAGGACGAGGTCCAACGGGGCGACAAGAGTGTGTTGGACGCCGTTCTGGTCGATGCCACCGACTTGCGTCGGCGCATCAGCAAGAACGACCAGCGCAAACTCGACGAGTACCTCGACTCCGTCCGCGAGGTGGAGGTCCGCATCGAGAACGCCGGCAAACGGGGCGAGCTCCAGGGATGGCGGCCCACGCTGTCGGCACCGAACATTCCCCGACCCGCCGATGGAATTCCCCAGGACATCGGCGAGCACATGAAGTTGATGTGCGACATCCTGGTGCTGGGTTTCCAGACCGACACCACCCGGATCTGCACCCTCAAGCTCAACAACGATCATTCGTCGCTGCGGTTCCCGAATCTCGGGGTGGACTACATGATCCACCATCTGCTGTCGCACTCCGACACCGCCGACTGGCTCAAGGTGAACCAGTTCTTTGTGAAACAACTCGCCTACATCGCCCAGAAGCTGGACGCGATCCAGGAGGGTTCACGCACGGCTCTCGACAACACGATGCTCATGTACTGCTCGTCGATGTTGAACGGGAACCACGAGGCCCGGCAGTTGCCCGTCGTGCTGGTCGGGGGGGGCGGCGGGCGGATCCGTGGCGGCCGGGTTCTCGATTATCTGGAGAAGCCGGAGCGCCAGATGTGCCGCCTCTACCTCTCCATGATGGACAAGATGGAGGTGCGGATGCCGCAGTTCGGTGATGCGAAAACGCCGCTGGAGGAAGTGTGATGCGGCACGGCTTCGCCGCGGCACCCGTGCTTCCGCGTCGTTAGTACGACTTCCGCAGGTGACTCGGGAGGACGTTCAGTTCGGCGCGGTACTTGGCCACGGTGCGCCGGGCGATCTTGATGCCGCGCCCGAGGAGTTGCTCGACGAGTTCCTCGTCCGAAAGGGGTTTGCCCTTGTCCTCGGCTGAGATCAGGTCGCTGAGGATCGTCTTCACCGAGGTATTCGACATGGTCTCACCGGACGACGTCTGGAGACCCGAGGTGAAGAAGTACTTCATCTCGAACACGCCTTGCGGGGTGAGGATGTACTTCCCGGAAACCGCCCGGCTCACGGTGGTTTCATGGACGCCGACGACTTCGGCGACCTGGACCATGGTCATCGGTTTCAGGTGGGCGACGCCGTTCTCCATGAACTCACGCTGGCGTTTCACGATTTCCTGCGCGATGCGGCTGATGGTGTCCTGCCGCTGGTGGATGCTCTTGATGAGGAATTTCCCAGCCCGGATCTTTTCCCGGATGTACTCACGGACTTCACTGGAGGTCTCGGCCTGGCTGAGCAGATCCTTATAGGTATTGCTGATCCGGAGATGCGGGATGTAGTCGCTGTTGGTCGAGACCACGAACTCGTCGCCATTCTTGGTCACCGTGACTTCGGGAACGACGAAGGAGTTGTCATCCGGTGAGCTGATCCGACCCGGACGCGGGTTCAGTTGGGCGATGTGTTCACCCGCTTTCTGCGCTTCGCCGGGGGAGATGCCCAGTTGGCGTGCGATCTCGGGAAACCGTCGGCGACCCAGCGCATCGAAGTGATCACGAAGGATGCGGTACTCCAGTGAGTCCTGCTTTTCCACCCGCTCCAGTTGGAGCATCAGGCACTCGCGGATGTCGCGCGCCCCTACGCCAGGAGGGTTGAACGCCTGGACGACTTTGAGCACCGTTTCGATCTGCTCGGCGGGCACTCCGGTGGCAAAGGACAGTTCGTTGGTGCCCGACTGAAGGTAACCCCGGTCATCGATGTTCCCCACGATCATCTCGGCGATCTGGACATCGGATGCGGACAGGTCTGCCATGCGCACCTGTTCCAGCAACTCCTCCTGAAGGGAGGTCTGGGCCACCATCGAATCAAACATGAACTGCCGACGCTCCTCGTCCTCGGGAGACTGGCGGCTTTGGGCGGATCCGGCCGAGAAATGATCCCGCCATTCCTGGTCCAGTTGGAGCAGTTGTTGCAATTCCTGGTCAAAAGGATCAGCGGTGATGTCGGAAGGCTTCTCGGTGGCGGGATCAAACTGGACGTCGGCGGGGGGTTCCGCCGGGTCCGCCTGGGCGGCGGCATCCTCCCCCCGGACTTCGCGCTCCTCGTTGGTTTCGTCCGGAATGGTGGATTCTTCAAGGACCGGGTTCTGCTGGAGCTCCTGTTCCACCAGGGCCTTCAGCTCCAGCACGGGTGCCTGCAACAGCGCCAGCGATTGCTGGAGCTGCGGCGACAGCACCATCTGCTGCGACATGCGCTGGGAGAGATGAAGACCTTGAGACATCGAATGGCCGCCACCTTAGTCGGGGTGCTGATAACGACAAGGCGCGAGTTGGCATCCTGATTGCTTGGGCCGTCCCCGGCCGCTCGGGGGCCGGGGAGATGAAGAGGCGGGCGAGGACGCCCGCGGCCCTGGAAGGGCGGTGTCCGAATGCGCCCCACAGGAAGTTCACCGCAGAGGCCGCAGGGAACACAGAGCGGAGAGGAAACGAAACCGTTTCGACGGTGCGTTGAATCGGGGGTAGCCGCTTCCCATGGCGTTCGTGGACGACTTGCATCCCAAAGCTGAAATCGTCGGCCCTTCTCCGTCCCGGGGCCGCAGGGCCGGGCCTTCATCCCGGAGGGATGGGAGCGATTAGCCCGGGGTAACACCCCGGGTGCAGGTCGGAGAGGCCGAACAACCCCGGAGGGGTTGCAGATCTGCAACCCTCCGGGGTAAGGATTCGTCTACGGGCGTCTGACCCCGGGATGTTGCCCCAGGCCAGTGGCTGAAACGCCTCCGGCGTAGCGGACGCCACTTCCCTCTGCACGACCAAGCGGCCGGGGACGTTCGGGGACGCCCGCGGCCCTTAAGGATCCTCCCAGGTCGTGCACCCCAAATCCAGAATCAGAACAGCGTCGGGCAGGGCCATCACACTTTGCAAAGTGTGATCGCCCTGCGGGAGAGGGTGCGTGACGGGCCACTGGCGTCTGCCATCTGCCATCTGCCAGGGCTGATTCATCTGGATTGAAGAAGCCGTCGCCCGAGGTGGCGGGGATTAAGAACTGCTGGACTTCCCGCCGCCTGTCGACCAGCCTTGGACATGCCTCGCCCGACATTTCCCTGC
>JBDNHZ010000357.1:0-18291 GCA_041688515.1 Verrucomicrobiota bacterium | reverse complement strand
TCGCTGAACGAGCAGAAGATAACTCCCTTCTCGCCAAGCTGCTTCTTGAAAGTGGTGCCAACAGACACGCTGTCCAACACCGCGTCCACCGCCACGCCTGCCAGACGCATGCGTTCGTGTAGGGGAATGCCGAGCTTCTCAAACGTCTCCAAAATCTTCGGATCCACTTCGTCCATACTCTTCGGGCCGTCAGCAAGATTCTTGGGGGCAACGAAGTAAGTGATGTCCTGATAATCGATCTTCGGATAATGAACCTTGGGCCACGTCGGCGCCTGCAGTGTCGTCCAGTGGCGATACGCTTTCAGTCGCCATTCAAGCAGCCACTCGGGCTCGTTCTTCTTATGCGAGATGAACCGGATGATGTCCTCGTTTAAACCCGGCGGCGCAGACTCCGTCTCTAGGTCCGTGTAGAAGCCGAATTTGTATTCCCTTTGAACCAGGTCTTCGATGGTATTGTTTGATGTACTCATGCTCCCGTCGGTTTGATGGTTAGTGAACGAGGCGGAGTCTCTGCCTCCGGTCCGATGTTACTCATGGTGATGCGCGTCGCAAGACCGGTCGGTCGGCCCATCGGCGACGGCAGCGGTGAGTTGCACCACTCCCGCTTGGAGGAGGTAGGCTTCCACTTCGTCCCCATTGACATCGGCCAGCATGTGCCCGTTGACCTCGACACAAGGGGAAAGCCTCTGCCCGCTCTTTTCGATCATCTCCGCGCGGAATAACGGGTTGTTAAGAATGTCGCGATCTTCGTAAGCCAGATTGTATTTGCGCATAATGGACCGCACTCCCTGGCTCCAGCCGCAGGAAGTTTTCAAGTAGGCAGTGATGGTGGGTGTTTTCATGGATGAATTCTTTTGGTAGTGGTTTTATCGATAATCTGTCTGTTCTGATCGGTAGACGTTTTGACAAATTAATCCCCTTTAAAGCCGCACGGTCCCTTCCACGGTCGGTAGCTTAAGTCCCCAACTTTGAGGTAATCCACGACCATGACCCGTTCATTGGACTTTAAGCCGCGGACCCGCAGTTGTGGGATACCGCGCAGACGGGTTAGCCGTTCGCTCTGCCATTCCGATACTTTCCTCGATCTGCCTCTTTGACCGTGGGCTCGTTGTCACAGTGCGGTTTTGTTTGTTGCGGATTACCGGCACACGGAGTCAGGATTGGCCATTGTTGCCGATGGCTTCAACTGGACATCCTTCCATGGCTTCCTTGCAAAGCGCTTCCTCCTCCGGCGTGGTAGGTTGGTTGAAGACATAGGAATAACCTCCATCCTCAAAACGCGTGAAGTTCGCCGGGGCCGTCTCACGGCACAGGTCGCAGTCAATGCACTGGTTATCGACGTAAAACGTTCCGCCCACGTTTTCCGGGTATTTATTTACAATGTCAGCCATAGATTCTCTTTCGTTTCATGCACTTGGGCTCTTGTCATCTCTGTCGGCTCGCTGTCCCGCGCTGACCCTTCGATCCGATTTCGCCCGCGAGCTTCCGCCTTTCTAAAGCTCTTACTTTTGAAATAGTAGGCGGGGCAATTCTGTCTGACAAGCCATTTGTTAAAGGTGGTTCTTTAGAAATAATCGGGCGATTCGACTGGCCTCGAAGACGGTTGGTTGCAAGATTCAACTCATGACAAAACGCGGTTCTGTCCGCGAGAAATCCGATGTGGTTCCCAGTCGGCAAGGGATCGTGCACCTGCTTAAGCAGTGGGGGCCGAGTGACTCCGAATCTCTGGCGGCGCGATTGGGCATCTCTGCCATGGCCGTTCGGCAGCACCTCTACGCCTTGCGCACGGGAAAGCTGGTCACCTATCAAGAAGAGCAACGCCCGATCGGGCGGCCCGCAAAGATGTGGTGCCTGACGCCTGCCGCCGAACCGCATTTTCCCGACGCCCATGCGGGCTTGACCGTAAATCTGCTGAACGCGGCCGAGCAGACCTTTGGCGAGCAGGGTGTGAAACGAGTTGTCTCACGATGCGCCGAGCAACAAATCGAGGCCTACCGATCCCGCATCCCGGCTCGCGCTTCGCTCCAGAAGCGGTTGGCGACCCTCATTTCCATTCGCAACGAGGAAGGCTACATGGCGGAAGTCCAGCGACAGCCAGATGGTTCCTTCCTGCTGATCGAGAATCATTGTGCGATTTCCACCGCCGCCAAAGTGTGTCCCATGCTGTGCGACTCGGAGCTTGAAGTCTTCCGGGCGATCATGGGAGTGGGCGTAATAACCGAAAGGATTGAGCACATGACGGCGGGCGCACGCCGCTGCGTTTACCGCATCCGCACGGTCGAGCGGTGATGGTCGACGGTTGGAGAAGTGGCGCGGTCAACAACGCCTAACCTTCGCGCGCCGACACGTTCTCAGATGTCGATGGGACTCGAAGTTTCAGACCATGAACCCTAACGACAGAAGCCGCCCACATGGGGTGGTGCTGGGAGCGGATTTCACGTTCCGGCTACAATCTCTCTACGCAAAAAAGGGTTCAGAAAACGGATCAGTCCTGACTATTTGACCCACAATTCCGGAGTGTCGGACCGTTGGGCATGTGCCTCGCAACCTGCGGATCGAGTTGGATGGTGCGGTGTACCACGTGATAGGTCGCGGGGATCGGCGGGAGCCGATCGTCCGAGATGACCGGGATCGCCAGCGCTTCCTCGAAACCTTGAGCGCGGCCTGCACCAAGACCGACTGGCAGGTCCATGCCCTCTGCCTGATGCCGAAATCACTTCCACCTCGTGGTCGAGACACCAAAGCCAAACCTCGTCGCCGGGATCAGGTGGTTTCTGGGCACTGATATATCCTGGTTCAACCGCCGGCACCGACTTGGCATCGGCTTCCGCGAACGATCGAGAGAAGCTGATGACCGGCAGAACACGACCTTCACGCATGGGGTGAAACTACCGGAGTGGGAGTGAGAGTTCAACGCCAAGTCTGGATCCCTGAGGGGTCGGTTACCGACGGACGAATCGGCCGTGGCGAACTCAGCTTGCCGGCGCCAGCCACCTCGCCACCCGTTCCTCAGCCCGGCGAGTCGCCGCCCGTCAACAGAGCTTGGAGGGGAGGCAATTGGATCAGATCTGTGAGTTCAACATTTTCTTCCTGAAGGCCTGCTGCTCTGGGTGTTTTGGCGGGTGCTTCCAACACTTCCGAATCCCCTGTGCTGACGCCTCAGGAGGAAAGGCTGATGGACCTCGTGGTCAAGGGTTGTACGAACAAGGAGATCAGCAGTTCGTTGAATCTCGCGGGGGGACCGTGCAAAACTGTCTCACCTCGGTTTTCTGGAAACTGGGGGTCCAGAAGCGAAGCGAGGCGACGTCGTTCTGGATTCAACGGCAATGAGAGGCTTCGCACACGGTTGAACCGGTTTGCGGGGTCAATCTCCACCACCCTGAGGCGGGAGGGATCGCAACCGGATGAAAAAGATTGCTCATCGGACAAAAACCGATAGGTAAACCCTCATCAGGGGTGGCATAATTAAGTTCGACCACTGACAGACCAAGGCACCTGAAATGCATGCAAACAGCGAATTACTCTTCAAGAAGCACGCCCTGCCTTATTTCAGCCGCGATTCCAGAGTCCTAGAGATCGGCCCGACCGGCAATCCATCGCATTATTGCCGATTGGTGAACGATTCGACGATCCGCTGGCATACGCTCGATATCGATACCGATTACCTGAGCGGCGGAGAGAAGCATCCGTTGCATATCGTCAGCACCTCGGAGTACTGCTACCCGGTTGAAGATGACATGTTCGATCTGGTCGTGAGCGGTCAGGTCATGGAACACGTCGGTCGAATCTGGACCTGGCTGAAGGAGCTCGAGCGCATCACGAAACCGGGAGGCAAGATCGTCATCATCAGTCCGACGAGTTGGCCGTATCACGAGGCACCCATCGATTGCTGGCGGATCTATCCCGACGGGATGCGGTTGTTGGTTGCCGACTTCACCCACCTGGAGGTCGTGGTCTGCGCCCACGAGTGCCTCGAGAGCCAATTCCTCGACACTCCGGAGATCATTGAGGGTCGTTCTTCGATCGATCTGCAAATGAAGCCCTTGCTGAAGGTCCGACGGAAGATGCTTTTCAACCGCGTGTGCGCGAGGCTGGCCGGCATCCACAGGCACTTCGGGAACTATATTATTCCCATCGAGGCGGCGTACGACAATATCTGCGTCCTCCGCAAGCCGGCGACCTGAGGTGGGTCCATGCGCCGATCCGCATCTGCCCCGCGGTTCACGCGGGCGTAGCCGTCCAGACGATAAAGCCCGGCCCCCCGCGTCGCAGCGGTGGACCGGGCCGTGGATGCAACTGGCCTGCGGATCAGTAGCGGACGCGATAGAGCCGGAGATCGATGCCTCCGGCGCTGGCATCCGTGACCTCGACCTCGCGGCCGTCACCGATGATCGAGTTGCCGACGGTGTCGAAGGTCTTCAGGGTGCCGGACGGCACCAGATTGACCACGCTGGTACCGAGGCTGAGGGGGAAGTACGAGTCGCCGCCGGTGGCCAGGAAGTCGAGGGTGACCATGCGGAAAGTCCGGGTGGGATCACCGATCAGGATGCCGTTCTCCACGACGAGGTCCATCGAACCGTCGGCGCGGGTGGCGACCAAGGAACGGAGGCGCTGGCCAGGGTTGTTGATCCCGGTGATGGCGTTGCCGCTGTTCCGCAGATAGGTCATCGCCTGGCGCGACGGATCGAAGGCGAAGGCCAGGCCTGCGATCTGGGGGAACTGACCCGGGGTGGCAGTGGCGGTGGTGGCCGACACGGACCATTCCATCGCGTCACGAAGCTGCTGTGCGGTTAGCGTCAGGAGGGCGAGGCCGTTGTTGAAGCGGTGGGAGTTCTCGATGTCGAACTGGCTGATCTCGCCGTCCTTTTTGCCAACGCGGGGATTGGCCGTGGGCGGGATGAAGACCGGCTGGCGGCTGCCGGAAGAGAGCACACCTCCAATGGAGTCACGGATGCCTCCTCCGTTCTTGAGGGAAAGGGAGGTGGTCGGATCGGTGTTGCGGGCGCGCCAGAGGTTGGCGTCGGCCCTTGGAGGGCATCGACGACCGGTTGGATGGCGGCGGGAAGGTTGGTATTGATTCCGATGGAACCAGGCGAGCTGATCTGGCGGAGGTCGACGGTCGTGGCACCGACGATCCCAATGAGTTGGCCGGCGACGCTGACCTTGGCCGGGGTGGCAGGAAGCTTCCAGGCCACCTCGGGCGGTGTGGTGGAGGGCAACGTCGTGCCGTATCCGGGCAGGGTGACCCGGTAGGCGAGGAGCATGTTGTCGACCGACACGTCATTGGTCCCGACGGCCACGCCGTTGTGAACGACGACGGACGCTTTGAAGTCATTGTCGTTCCCGACCAAGAGGAAGAAATCATCCGGCCGGGAGGGATCCTGGAGCGGGATCAGCCCGAGGGCCTCCCATTTTTCACTGATCGTGTTCTGGTCCTGATTGGTGCTGATGTTCAGGTTGAACTTCACGAGTTGGGCCGGATCGATCAGGTCGACAAAATCCTGACGGGCCAGCGGGGCCACGCCGGCCGGAGCGGAGCCAAGGGGGAGGTTGGCCTGTCCCGGGGAGCCAGGGGCGAGATCGAAGGCTCCGCCGGCGATGTTGGACGCGCCGGTCGTGGAAGCGAGGACGACGCGTTTGAAGGACGGCCTCGTGTTGGTACCAACTCCGAGCCCGAGGCCGTCGCGCTCAAGCACCAGGAACGTGTTGTGGTTGACGGCGAGGACTTCGCTGACCGGCGTGTGGCGGTTGGTCAGCGCGGTGCCGTTCAACGTCAGGGTGTAAAGGTGTTCCGCGATAACCTGGCCGCGGGTGGCCAAGCCGGGTTCGATGTCGAACTGGAGCAGCCGGGCGTTACGGCTGCCATTCGCTGCACCGCCATCCTGGATCGTGGGCGACTGGAGCATCGCCACCAGACGCTTGCCATCCGGGGAGCAGGAGAGGCCCTCGAGCCCGCGTTCGGCGCCCGGACACCGGGGCGGAGGCACCGGTAAAATTCAGGGCACCCGACGCCGTGCGCGGCAGAAGCGCCGCGGGCGGCAGCAGGGTTTCCTGGAGTTCGCCGGCTGCGTCGAACCGGTAGAGTGCCGGACCATACTCGTCGCTCACCCAAAACCCGCCGTCCGGGAGCAGGACGATCCCCTCGGGGTCAAGGGACCGTCGGCCACCGCCGACGGAGGCGGCCGGTGACTGCGGAAAGGCGGGGCTGTTCGTGTTGCCGCCATCAAACCCCGTGAAATTGGTTCTTCGCTCCTTCCTGTGGCTGGGCCGTCCAAGATCTACTTCGCGGTCACGAAACCCGCGTTGACCCAGTCTGCGAAGTCCTCGCGTGAACCGTCCCCGGCATCCATCGCCACCAGACTGATGAACCGGGATCCCTCGGGAATGGGTACGTCGAACCGCCACGCCCGGGACAACGCCCGCATGACCGGACTGGCCGCCGCCTCACGTCCGTCGATGAACACCCTGAACACCACGCTCGGGTGCTTTGCCAGGTTGGAGCCATTGCTGGAGGCAATCAGGTTTTCGTCCGCCCCGGCGAGGGCCACGAAGCGTTTCCACCCCGGTTGGATGGCATACATCAGCGCGCACGGCGCGTGCACGCCCATGCCGTTGGTCCAGGCGCGACGATCGATCCGCAATTCACGCCCCAGGTTCGACCGATCCTTCTGCGGTGCCTGGGTGTTTCCCGAGTACCGCACCTGCCCGGCGTGCGTGTGGCCAAAACCCACATTCCGGGTGGGCTTCAGATCTCCGATGAACAGGTCCGGCACGGGCGGGATCGGTCCCATGCGAGCGAAGGCACCTTCCGAGGTCGCGCAAACCCTGCGTCCGTTCTGGAACGCCGCGGCCCGCAGCCGCGTGCTCCCCTCCAACACCAACGGCTGCGAGTATAATGCCGATCCGGGTGCGGGTTCGGTCCCATCCAGCGTGTAACGGATCTCGGCTCCCGGCTGCAGCGGCGTCGCCAGGGTTACCGTGATGGGCTCCTCGAACAGATGCGGGCGCAGGGTCGTTCCCCAGGGCGCGATGCGGACCGGGTCGAGAACTCCAGACGCATCCCAACGCCCGATCCGGGTCAGTTCCTCGGCGAGATGAATCGTGGGTGCGAGGTGCTTCTCGAAATGCTCCACCACCTGTGCGGTGTTGAGATCCGGCGTGAACCCGCGGGAAGGATCATACCCGGGATGCGCATCGGTCATGTCTCGCGCCAGCACGCAGCGCAGACCGGCGGCCTTCATGGCCTTCAACCCCATCGGCTTTCCCAACAGGCACACCTGGGTATGGAACCCCACATAAATCAGATGCGTCAGGTCGTGACGCCGGCAATAGGCGTAGACCTCGGCCTGGGTATCCGGCATCAGATCGTCCGGACCGATCCGCAGCCCGGGATGCATCCCGTCCCACCCGTAGTTCACCGCGCAGCGCTCCCGTCCGCAGGCGCAGCCACCGGCATCCGGCACGGGCGGACAGGTGACCTCGACGACCTTGGGCACGGGGACCTGGGTGAGCGCGAACACCGCCTCGCGCTGCGGATATCCAGCGTAGTTCTCCACGACATCGCTCGGGCAGAGCATCACCTTCATGCCGAGTTGACGCGCTGCTTCCAACGCCTGATTCAGGCGCGGCACCATGGCATCCACCCGCATGGTGGCCGTTTTGCACCAGTGAAAGTTCCAGACGTCCACGGCGATCACCCCCACCCGTGCCGGATCCACCTTCTCCCTGGTGAGCGTGGGTTGGCCCGTCACGGGATCCCGCGTCTGCAAGGTGAGCTCGATCTCGGCGGCCCGGCCGAACCAGGCGACGAGAACTCCCGACAGAATCAGAGTCGTACGAAGGAAGGCGGGGTTCATGGCCCCACTGTCGAGCCTGGACCCCTGCCCCGTCACGCACGTTCAATGGGCTGGACGCGACCGGGGTGGATCAGGGACGGTGTGAGTACCGCCATCCGTCGTTGAATCAGCTCCCTTTCCAGATCCGAGAACCGGACCTCGATTTGGCCGTGTCGGTTCCAACTACACCACCCCCTTCATTCCATGTCCCAAGACTTCCACAGCTTCATCGGTCACACGGCGGCGACCCGCCCGCCTGCACCGGGCCTCCGCATCGGGCCGGCGGACGCCGGATCGCGGGGGACGACCGAGCTTCCGTTTGTGGTAGGCGTTCTGGCCGATCTGGGGGGGAGGTCGGCGGCCCCATTGCCGGGGCTGGCCGAGCGACGATTCGTCGAGGTGGACGTCGACAACTTCGACGACGTGCTGAAGGCGACCAAGGCGCGTCTGTGCTTCGAGGTGATGAACACGCTGTCGGGTGAGGGAACGCTCCCGATTGATCTGGGCTTTGAGTCGCTCGACGACTTCTCGCCCGCGGCGATCGTCCGACAGGTCGCGCCGCTGCAGAGGCTGATGGCCATCCGGACCGAAGTTTCAAAGCTCGGTTCCAGTAGCGGGAAGGACGGCCCGGCCAAGCGGTTGGCCGAGATCCTCCAGGATCCCGCGGTGCAGAAGACCATGGCGACGGCAGTCGCGCCCGCGAGCCACCCGGGTGCCGGCGTTCCGCAGGACGCCGATCCGTTCGCCGGACTCCTGGGCAAGGGCGTTGCCCCGTTGAATCCGGTGCTCCGGAAACCCGTGGTCGCCCAGTCGGTGGCGAGCCTGTGCGCGGCCGCCCTGGGTCAGTCGTCGCTGGTCAGCAGCGAATCGCTGAGGACCATCGCGGCGTTGGTCACCGAGCTGGATCGGAGACTGTCCGGCCTGGTGAATCTGATCCTGCATCACGACGCCTTTCGAGCGTTGGAAGGGACGTGGCGGGGGCTTCGGCATCTGGTCTTCAACACCGAGATGGATGAGATGCTCAAGATCGCGGTGCTCAACGTCACCAAGGCCGAGCTTCATTCCAGCCTCGTGCCCGAGGTGGAAGGAGCGGAGCCAGGGCCGTTGCACGTGAAGATCTGCGTGGAACCGTTTCACAAGGGAAGACCCCATCCGTTCGGCGTGCTGATCGGCGACTACGCCTTTGATCATTCCGACGGAGACCTTCCCCTGCTCACGGCGCTCGCGCGAATTGCCCTGGCAGCTCACGCGCCGTTCTTCGCGGCAGCGCCTCCGTCTCTTCTGGGATTGGAATCCTGGAGCCAGGTGAACGAGGCGCGGGATCTGGCGCGGATCTCCGACGCTCCCGCCTACGCCGCGTGGAAACTGTTTCGCAAGTCCGAGGAGGCCCGCTACGTGGGACTCACCGTGCCGCGCTTCCTCTCCCGGATTCCCTATGGGGCGGACAAGAATCCGGTCGATGAATTCGATTTCGAAGAAGACACGGCGAACGGCAATCCCAGGAATTATGTCTGGTCCAACGCGGCCTACGCCCTGGCCACCCGCGTCACCCGGGCCTTCAAAGAGTTTGGTTGGACGGCATCCATTCGCGGGCACGAGTCGGGAGGATTGGTGGAAGGGCTGTCGGTGGACCCCTTCCCGACCGACGACCACGGCGGGGTGCTGGAGCGGACGACCGAAGTCACCCTGACGGATCGGATCGAGACCGGGCTGCTGGAATGCGGGCTGATCCCGCTCTGTCACTCCGAGGGATCCAGTGTTGCGGTGTTCCAGGGGGTCCGATCGCTGCATGAACCCCTGAGGGGCGACAGCGATGAGGCGACGGTCAACGCGCGGTTGGCATCCAGCTTTCCGTATCTCCTCCCGTGCTGTCGGTTTGCCCATCACCTGATGGTGCTCGTCCGAATGAATGCCGGGCGTTTCTCCCGGAAGGAAGAGTGGGAAGGCTTCCTCAATCCGTGGCTCCAGCAGTATGTGGGAAGCAGCCGCGCTTCCGAGGAATCGAAGGCGCGCTTCCCGCTGGCCTCCGGACAGGTCGTCGTCGTGGAGACCCCGGAGCTCAATGGCATGTGGATCCTCTACGTGCACCTCCGGCCGCACTACCAACTCGACGGACTGACAAGTCCGATCCGGTTGATTATCCGGATCCGCAGTTGATCCTGGAAACCGCGATTGTTTATCCGCAGATGGCGCAGATTCCGAAAATAGGAAGGCCCTTGGAAGAGACCCAGGCGAGGAAGCGGACTTCCCCTGCGGATGGAGCTTCCGCCTTCGGTTAATCTCCGTTCGGGTCGTCAGCGTCGGTGCTGGGCGCGGAACTGGCTGGGAGGAAGCCCGATCTCCTTCTTGAAAACGACGCTTAGGTACTCGACGTGTTCGAACCCAGCCTTCTCGGCGATCTGGGCGAGGGACAGATCGGTCTCGGTGAGCAGCATCTTCACGCGGTTGAGTTGCACCCGCATGATCTCGTCGTGGGGCGTCCGGCCGAGCAGACGCCGGAAGCGGTTCTCCAGCCGTCGTCGGGACTGGGGGACGGCCTTGAGCACGTCCTGCACGTTGATTCCCTTGCAGGCGTGTTCGCGGATGTAGCGCACGGTGCGGGCGATGATCGCATCGTTGATGGCCAGGACATCGGTGCTCTGACGGGTAGCGATGCCAACCGGTGGGATCAGGTGGGTTTCACCGCCGACCTTTTTCCCAGCCATCATCGCCTCCAGCAGCGCGGCCGCGTCATAGCCCGTCCGGTGTGCATTGGGGACGACCGAGGAGAGCGGCGGATGCGACAACTCACAGAGGAGTTCGTCGTTGTCGACCCCGATCACCGCCACTTCATCGGGCACTGCGATGCCGCTCTGACGGCAGGCATCCAGGATCTGCAAGCCGCGGAAATCGTAGCAGGCCATGATGCCGACCGGGCGCGGAAGCCGGGCCAGCCACCGTTCGAGATCGGCGACCTGACCGGTGTGATCGCGGGGAAGCTTCAGGCCGGGATGATAATGAAAGCACTCGACCCCGGCCGCGCGGGCGGCGTGCTCGAAATGTTCCCCACGCCATTTCGCCCAGTTGAAGCGCGGGTCGCCGCAATAGGCGAGTTTCTTGAATCCGCGTTCCAGCAGATGCTCGACCGCCAGTTGCGCGATCGCGGCGTCGTCGGTCTCGAACCAGGGCAACGCGGGCAACTGCCGGGCCGCCGAAAGATCCACGATCGGCGATTTCAGTTTTCGGAGGATCTTCCCCATCGCAGCATTCTCGACCCGGGCGAGGATGCCGTCGCCGTCCCAGTCGGCCAGCCAGGCCGGGGGCTTGTCGCCCCGGCCGTGTTCGGCGAGGTAGATCGACCACTCGGGATGCTCCCGCATATAGGCGATCACCCCCCGGAGCAGCCCCCGCGCGTAGGCGTTCGACGTCTCGATGAGGAGGGCAACTTTACGCACGGGATGCGGGTTGGCTTTGGCCTGATTCCCGGCGGAACCGGAGGCGGGAAGGGAGTTCCCTTCCGCCCGACACCGGTCTACTGCGTGAAGCGGGGGAGCTTCACGATCTTGCCGCCCTGAAGCGCGGATTCGTGGGAGCAAAGCCCAACACAGGTCCAGTTGGCGGACTCGCGGGCATTGGGGAACGGATCGCGGTTGCCGACCAGCGCCGAAGCGAATTCGTTGGCCAGATGCGGGTGCGAACCGCCGTGGCCGGCACCTTGGGTGAAACTGAGGTGCGTCTTCTTGCCGAGGCCATACACGCCCTGGGTGGTGAAGGGGCGAAGGCTTCGGGGAAGGAGCTTGGCGTAGTCTGGTGCCTTCACGAGCTTTGGAATCTTGGTCTCGGGAAGCTTGGCGCGATGCAGGACCATGGGCTCATGCTCGATCAGCGGCCACTCGACCGACGCCTTGGAACCGTACACATCGATGCTCTCGCGGTACTGGCGGGCGGTATCAAACAACGACCGGTACACCCGGGCGCTCAGGTCCGAGTCCTTGAACTTGATGTGCGTGGTCTCGACGGCGAAGGGAGAATTATATTTCTCGACCAGCTCGGGGCGGATGGTTCCCGAACCGAAACAGGAGACGTATTCCGCCGTCAACCGAAGCAGGCCGGCCACCGGTCCGACGCAATGCGTTGCGTACCACATGGGCGGCAACCCGGGCCAATAGTTGGGCCAGCCGTCCATGTCCTGCTGATGCGACGCCTGGAGGAACTGCACCTTGCCGAGCGCACCCTTCTCGTAGAGCTCCTTGATATAGAGGAATTCGCGGGCATACACGACCGTCTCCATCATCATGTACCGCAGGCCCGTCTTCTTCACGAGATCGACGATCTTCTTGCAGTCCTCGATCGAAGTCGCCATCGGCACCGTGCAGGCCACGTGCTTGCCGGCCTTGAGCGCGGCGATGGACATCCAACCGTGATCCGGAATCGGCGAATTGATGTGGACCGCGTCCACCTTCGGATCCTTGAGCAGGGCATGAAAGTCCGTGTACCGAACATCGACCCCAAAGGCGTCGCCGATGGTCTTCAGCTTTTCCTCGCTGCGCTGACAGATGGCGTAGCAGCAGGTATCCGGATGCCGCTGCCAGATGGGGATGAATTCGGCACCGAAACCGAGGCCGACAACGGCGATGTTCAATTTGCGTTCGCTCATGGCTTTGAAAGTGCTTTCGGGGGAATGCGAGGGAGCAGGCTGGCAGGAATCGTCTGGGGATTCCATGAGGACTTGAGGCCTCCCGCTTGAAGATATTTCCTGCCGCCCCTCTGGGCGCTGAGGACGCGAGCTCGTCCCTCCGGAGGCAGCGTCTGGAATCCCAAAAACGACAAAAAAAGCGGGCACCTTGCGGTGCCCGCCTAACCCAAACAACCAAACTTAACCTCCTTTACCGTCTCCCGAAGGGGATCCGGCTGGGGATCGTCCTGCGATCGTTGCAACCACGGTGTCGATCCCTGTGAGAACCAACGGTCAAATTGACGGCGAAAACCGGGGGATCCGCAATTTTATTTTGCCGGACAAGCAGGGGAACTCATCCGGTACCCCCTACCCGAAAATGAGGGAAACCCCTAGTTGACCGTCACCGCAGCGGTGCATCGCGGACAGAGGGTCGGGTGGATCGCGGACAGACCCACGTCCTCTTCCCAGTGCCAGCAACGCTCGCACTTGGCCCCGTGCGCCCGCTCGACTCGGACCTGAAACTCCGGTCCGTCCTCGATCAAAAGCTGGGAAACATTGAGGATTTCCTTCAACTCCGGCCCGTGCGCCGCCGCCGTGGCCGCCTCGGCTCCGGGAAGTGCCAGGACGAGCCGCGCCTCCAAGGCCTTGCCCAGAACTTTGGCTTGGCGCGCCTTTTCCAACTCCGGCAGCACTCGCTCCCGTAGTAAAAAAAACGTCTGCCATGCCGACCGCACTTCCCCACTTCGGGTATCCTCCAACGGGACCCATCGGGAGAGATGGACGGAATCCGTCGGCCTCCCCGGGATTGCTTCCCAGGCTTCATCCGACGTGAAAACCAACACCGGTGCCAGCATCTGGCACAGTCCGCTCACCAACCGGTGCAGCACGGTCTGGGTGGACCGCCGACGGCCAGAGTTTGCCGCATCGGTGTAGAGCCGGTCCTTCACGATATCGTGATAGACCGAGCTGAGTTCGACCGCACAGAACTGCGAGACCCGCTGGTAAACGACGTGGAACTCGAAGGCTTCGTACGCCGCCGCAACATCCGATTCCAACCGGGAAAACTCTCCCAGGATCCATCCGTCGAGCGACGTCAACTGTTCGGTCGCAACGGAATCCCGGGAGGGAACGAAATCATAGAGGTTGCTGAGCTGGTAACGGAGCGTGTTGCGGATGAGTCGGTAGGTTTCGCCCACCTTTTGCAGGCGCTTTTCCGAAACGACGATGTCGGTCCGATAATCCTGCGAGGCCACCCACAGCCGGATGACGTCGGCCCCGTACTCCTGCACGTAACGGTCGGCTGTCTGGGGCTTGGCGTAGCCGCCCTGCCCCTGCTTCGACTTCGAGATCTTCTCGCGATCCTCATCCACCATGAACCCATGGGTCAGCACGGTGCGGTACGGCGGTGCTCCGTTCCCGGCCAAAGAAAGCAACAGCGACGACTGGAACCAGCCGCGATGTTGGTCCGATCCTTCGAGGTACACGTCGGCCTGCCATCCAAGCAAAGTGCCCGGATGTTGCAACTCGGGCCGCTGCATCAGCACTGCGCGGGACGACGACCCGGAATCGATCCATACATCGAGCGTGTCCTGCGATCGGCTGACCGCCTCTTGTCCGGTCCAGCCGGCCGGACGGCACCAGGCCCACAACTCCTCGGTGCTGCGACTGAACCAGACGTTCGAACCGTGTTCCTCGAACAGGTCGGCCGCCTTGCGCACGATGTCGGCTGAAAGGATCGGTTCGCCGTCGGCCGCATAGAACGCCGGGATCGGCACACCCCAGGTCCGCTGACGCGAGATGCACCAGTCAGGACGCGATTCCACGGCGGCCTTGATGCGATTGATGCCCCAGTCGGGCACCCACTTCACGCCGTTGATGGCCGTCAACGCCTGCTGGCGGAAGGTCTGTGCTGCGCCGGGGACGGTGTGATCGATGCGGATGAACCACTGATCCACCGCGCGGAAGACGATCGGGGTTTTGGAACGCCAGCAATGCGGGTAGCTGTGGTGGTAATCCTCCCGGAACGCGAGGGCGTTGGACTCAGTCAGCAAGGCGATCACCGCGTCGTTGGCCTCGGAACGGTGGTTCTTTTCGAGAACCGATTTCCCCACCAACGCCTCCGGCAACTGCTGTTCCCGCGGTAGGTCGGCCGTGGGCGAGAGACGTCCGTCGTCGTTGACCGGACAGTAGATCGGCAGGCCGATCTGAAGGCCCAGGTGGTAGTCCTCCAGACCGTGACCAGGAGCGATGTGGACAAAGCCGGTGCCGGTCGAGGACTCGACAAAGCCGGCGCCGTGCAACCGTCCAGTCCGGGGACAAAACGGATGTTCGTAGGAAAGGGAGGCCAGTTCATCGGCGGAGGCGGTACGGATGATCTGGTAGTTTTCCCAGCCGCACTTCTGCGCGATCACGCCGATCCGGAGGTTGGCGACCAGGTAGGTTTCGCCGTTGGCGTGGACATAGGCGTACTGAAGCTCCGGATTGAAGGCGACGGCGAGGTTGGCCGGCAGCGTCCAGGGCGTGGTGGTCCAGATCAGGACGAAGGTATTGGGTTCGCCGACCAGCTTGAACTTCACGTATACGCTCTGGCTGGTGTGCTCCGCGTACTCGACTTCGGCATCGGCCAGCGCTGTGCGATACGGGATGCTCCAGAACACCGGCTTCTTGCCACGATAGACAAAGCCCTTGGCCACCAGATCGGCGAACAACCGCACTTCGTTGGCCTCATACTGCGGGGCGAGCGTCAGGTAGGGATGGTCCCAGTCGCCCAGCACGCCGAGGCGCTGGAACTGGGTCCGCTGAAGATCGACATACCGCCGCGCATAGGCGTCGCAAGCGCTGCGGATGGTGGCGGCGTCGGCATCGCCGAGTCCCTGGGTCCGCAGTTCCTGGGTGACCTTGGCCTCGATGGGAAGACCGTGGCAGTCCCAGCCGGGAATATAGGGAACCTGGAAGCCCGCCAACGTCCGGGACTTGAGGATGATGTCCTTGAGGATCTTGTTGAGGGCGGTGCCCACGTGGACATCGCCGTTGGCGAAGGGTGGTCCGTCATGCAGCACGAAGCGGGGCGCGCCGGCCCGGGCTTCCTGGATGCGCTCGTAGAGCCCGGCCTGACGCCACTTCTCCAGACGCTTCGGTTCGCTCTGTACCAATCCCGCCTGCATCGCGAAGTCCGTCCGCGGCAGGTTGAGTGTGTTCTTGTAGTCCATCGAAAAAGGCCCTTCCGGAAGGGGCGGACCGTAAGCCACCGCCCAGAGCCGGCCAAGTGCGATCCCTGCCCCAAGCCGACGGGGGACGCATTTTGACACTGCCCCTCCCGGGAGCGCGGGCGTCCTCGCCCGCTGCCTTGCACCACAAGCCCGAGCCGCAATCCAAGCGTGGCGAGCGTGCGGACCGTCCATTCCCGCGTTCAATGACGCCCCGATCGCGACCACACTTGATCAAGTGTGGTCGCCCTCCCCCATCGCCTGACGCCGTGCGGGCAGTGCCAAGATGCGCCCGACGGCCGAGGGCACGAGGCGGATCCCAGACGAAGCGAAGCACGCAGACGCCCGCCTCCTCACGTCGGCAGCTACGGACGGGCCGCCGGCACCCCCAGCAACTCCGACCAGTTGGTGATCCCGATGATCGGGAGGGCGAAGCGGAAGGCTTCCTCGCGGCGGGGGGTGTCGGCGGCCTGGAACACCTCGTAGATCGGCTTCTTGCTGAGGGGATCCGCGACGGAATCGGGTTTGCGCCGCCACAGGCCGAGGTTCAGTCCGCCTTCATGCCGGTGATCGACGTGACGATGCAGGATGAACGCATCGATGCCCGGCTCGGCCACGACCCTCTGCCACGCATAGGCGTAGGCCGCCGCCTGCAACCGTTCGCCCGCCTCGGTGCCGTCGGAGTGGAATCCCTGCTCGGTCAGCAGGATCCGGCGGGGAACGCCTTTCAGCTGGAGTTCCGGCCGACGCAGGTAGGCGGTCAGCACCCCGAGATTGCGGAAGGTGATCCGTGGCGTGTCCGGTCCGCCCGTGGCCGTCTTATCCTTCCAGGTGTCGGCTTTGAACAGGTTTTCAGGATACGGATGGTAGGCCAGATGCCAGTCGAAGTTTCCGCCCATCCGAGCCTGACGATTGAAGTCATCGATCAACCGGCGCCCGGGGATCGCGCGGGTGGGCTGGTCGCCGTAGGTGAGATTCCAATGATGATCCAGCGAGAGACAGACGCGGATGGCGTCGGTGATCTTGCGCGAGGCGGACTGTGTGAGGCGTACGGTGCGCAGGTAATCGGCGATGAAAAGGTCCGCCGGCACGTCCCCCATGTTGGCCCAGTGCCAATGGGCGGTGACCTCGTTGCCCACGATGAAATGGGAGACGCGCCCGTGTCGGGCATCGGGTTGTGAGAATCGATCGGCGAGGAACTCGATGGTAGCGAGGTACGACACCATGCCGTCGTGGGTGCTGGTGTTGAACGCGCCCAGCCGGTTGGGAGCCTGGGGATGGTAGCCCGGGTGCAACCACACGGCGTCGCGGTCGGACTTCCCCGAGGCATAGGCCAACAGGATGAGCGACACCGAGGCTCCGGCATCGGACAGGGGCTTCACCGGAATGGCATCGACCGCGTTCTTGCGGAAGCGGAACTCCAGCCCGTTGGAGAACCAGACGTAACTGTCGGGCAAGAGCACCGGATCAAACAACGACGGCAGATCGACGTTGAGCGCGGCGTGCTGGATGCCGAGGGCGATCGCGTCGTCCACCATCTGCACCTGCAATCCCTTCTTGCCCCCGGCCTTCACCGACGGGGTATTCAACGCCGCGGTGTCTCGGAACTCCTCGACGTGGCGGATCGCTCCGCACGGCCGATGTCCGAAAACCGGGTGTTTTTCGAGGAGGAAGAATCCCGAAGTCAAACGATCCCGCGGATGCTCCGCCTGGGCGACCCTGCGCGGGACAGTGAAGACCCCGCGGCCCTCCAGCCTGACGTGATGCACCCTCATCCACGGCTTGGCGTCGGAGAAGGTCGCGTGCGGTTCGAGTTCGATGATCTCGCACTCGCCTGTCACCCCCGCGGCGGCCATTTCGAGGTTCTGACCCTGGGCGGTAATGCGGGTGATGCCGCGTCGGCCCAGCGGACTGACCCGGATCCAGGCAAGGTGGGCGGTCCCGCGGATGCCGGGCGGATCCAACCGCAGACGCCAGCCTTCGCCTCCCGGCGGCAGGGCCAGGCAGACGTCGGTCCAGGCATTGGTCAAGGTGTCGAAATGGGCGGAGGCCTCCTCCCGCGCGCCGTCCCGATACCAGAACAACTGGCCGCGTCCACCGGTCTCGGATCGAAGCCGGATCTCCATCATCAGATCGTTGGTCCCCGCAAGGGACAAAGGCGGGCTGGTGATGAAGGGATCGGTGCCGGTGATGGGGATGGCGAGACCTTCGGGCCCCCGGCCGAGCGGGCCGACGTCGTGGGTCGCCTCCCATCCGGCGATGTCGCCGGTCGTGGTGAAATCGAGATCGGGGAGCGCGGCCGCCACCGAGGGAACAGCGGCACCCAGAAAGGACAGCAGCGCGGCCCCGGAGAAGATGGACTGGAGAAACTTGAGCATGGAATCCGTCCGGAGTTTCAGATGCCCGGGCGCAACGACGCAAGAAGCGGATGAAGGGTCGAGTTCCTGGAGGGGCGAGTTCCGCGAGTCCGTGAACGTTCCCCGCCCGACCAGAATGAGCCTCGTTACGTCGTCGCCTACCGGTAGGCGGGTGGGGAAGGCCCGCGCACCCAGAAGGACCACTGTCAGAATGAGCCAGACAAACCTCCCCCTCG
>JBDNHZ010000042.1:0-10797 GCA_041688515.1 Verrucomicrobiota bacterium | reverse complement strand
GGGCACGCCGTCGAGGGAATAGAAGCGGTGCTCGGAGAACTCGATCCGATGTTGCGCGGCCAACTCGGACCACGCCCGCCAGTGGAGCGGCATGGTGTCGGCCAGGGTGCCGTCACAGTCGAAGACGAGTCCGGCAGGAATGAAGTCAGGCATGTGATCGGTGGGAGAATGACGGCAGAAACCTTTTTTCCCCTCGGGAGCGGGGCTCTATTTCTGGAGCAGGGCGAGGCGTTCGGTGACCTCGCGGCCGATCAGCGGATCGAGGAGCGGGTCCAGTTTGCCTTCCATGAGACCCGCCAGGTTGTAAAGCGTGACCTCGATCCGATGATCGGTGATGCGGTTCTGGGGAAAATTGTAGGTCCTGATCTTCTCCGAACGATCCCCGGTGCCGACCTGGCCGCGCCGTTCCTTGGCCATCTTCTCGGCTTCTTCCGCCAGCTTCCGTTCGAGCAACCGTGAACGCAGCACCATCATCGCCTTGGCCTTGTTCTTGTGCTGGGAACGTTCGTCCTGGCATCGGACCTCGATGCCCGACGGGACATGCACGATCCGCACCGCCGAGTCGGTCGTATTGACGCCCTGGCCGCCATGGCCGCCCGCCCGGCAGACGCTGATGTCCAGATCCTCCGTCTTGATCTCCACATCCACTTCCTGCGCTTCCGGCA
Organism: Verrucomicrobiota bacterium; assembly: GCA_041688515.1. Lineage (GTDB taxonomy): Bacteria > Verrucomicrobiota > Verrucomicrobiia > Limisphaerales > UBA9464 > UBA6176. Next base: position 10,132 of record JBDNHZ010000042.1, on the reverse strand, counting down.
GGACCGCGACCGTCGCCGTACTGGTGTGGATCCGGCCCTGGGCTTCGGTGGCGGGAACCCGCTGGACTCGATGGACACCGGACTCGTGCTTGAGGCGTTTGAAGACGTCCTGACCGGAGATCAAAAGGACGATTTCCTTCAATCCACCGAGGTCGGACGTGCTGGCGTCGAGGGTTTCAACCTTCCACCCGCGATCCTCGGCGTAGCGCGAGTACATGCGGCAAAGATCGGCGGCGAAGAGGGCAGCCTCGGCTCCGCCGGCAGCGGCGCGGATCTCGACCACCGAGTTGCGGGAATCGACCGGGCTCGGCGGAGCGATGCCATCCAACAGGCGCAGGGTGAGCCCCTGGAGTTCCGGTTCCAGGCGTTGCAGCTCCTCGGTGGCCATCTGGCCGAGCCCGGTGCTCGGCGTCTCCGAGGTCAGCAACTGGCGGTTCTCCTCGATCTCCCGTCCGACCCGTACCCACGCCTCCCCGTCCGTGACCAGTTGCCGCAATCGCGAATGTTCGCGGGTGAGTTCCTGGCCCTTCTGGGCGTTGGCAAAGGCGTCTGGTGCCGACAACTGCGCCTCCACCTCGTCGAAGCGACGTCTGAACTTTTCGATGAAGGGGTGGAGATCCACGGCGGACAGCGGGCGCGACGGCAGGAAGGGTCGTGAAAAACAAACCCGCCCGCGAGCGACCCGGAAAGGTGCGCCGGCGGGCGGGTGTTGAAGAACGGGGCTAGACCTTCTTCTTCTTCTTGGAGGCAGCCTCGGCCAGTGCGGCCTGAGCCGCCTGGGTCTTGGCCAGCCGTTGTTGGAACTTGTCCACACGGCCAGCGGTATCGACGAACTTCTGCTGGCCCGTATAAAACGGGTGGCAGGCATTGCAGATGCCGATCAGGATCTGCGGCTTCGTCGAGCGAGTCGCGATCACATTGCCACAGGCGCAGCGGATCTCGCTCTGCAGGTAACGCGGATGAATGTCAGCCTTCATGTAACGAAAAAGAGGCGCGAACGTACCAGCCGCGCGCCATGTGACAAGGGGGATTTTCGGAAGACCCCTTCCTTACTTCCGCTTCGCGGTCCACTCGTTGGATATGGGTCTGCCGTCGAACTCAGTGTCCGTCCGTCCCTTGAGCTGACCGTCCTTCACTTCGCCGGCCATGTTGTAGGTCATCTTGCCGCCGCTGCTCCGCTCGCGGTGAATCACCCAGGAGAACTTGGTTCCCTCCACCTTTCCCTCGGAAAGCGACATCGGCGTGCCCGTTTCCCGCTCCACCGACCCCGCCAGGCGGGTTCCGTCCTGCTTGAGCGTCAGGGCGAAGTTCACCGGATCTCCATTCGGCCCGGCCATCGTCAGGTTCCATTGGCCCGACAACGACGCCTCCTCGACCGCTGCGGATCCGCCGGCCGTGGCGGAATCCCCGAGCACGGCTGCCAACTGGGGCTCCAGTGACTCGGCCCAGATTTGATAGCCCGCCTCGCTCAGGTGCAGGAAGTCGGGCATCAACTGGCCCGGGATCAACCCCGCCTGATCGAGGTACTTGTGTCCGAAATCGACCCACAGGACCTTCTTTCCATCGACCCACTTCTGGAGGATCTGGTTTACCTGCTGGTTCTTTCCGCGCTGCGGATTGGGGTTCTCGCCGCGGGGAAAGATGGGGATCAACAGGACGGTGGTGTCGGGCAGGGTGGCGCGGAGCTTCTGGATGATGGATCCCACGCCGGCGGCGATCTGTTCCACCGTGTTGTCTTCGCCGTTGGAGTTGTTGGTGCCGATCATGACCACGGCGGCCTTGGGCTTGAGACCCTGGAGATTGCCGTTTTCGAGCCGCCACAGGACGTGCTGGGTGCGATCTCCTCCGATGCCCAGGTTCACCGCGTTCCGATGGGCGTAGTACTTCGTCCAGACGGCCTTTCCAGCACCTTCCCAGCCTTGGGTGATCGAATCGCCGATGAAGATCACCTGCGCCTTGGCACCGGCTTCGGCAGCCCGTTGATTGAGGGTTTCCTGGCGCTGTTTCCAGCCGGAATCGGTCTTGGGCGCGGGTTCATTGGCCGAGTGCGCCCACAGTCGGGAGCCCAACGCCGCAATCGCCAGCGCGGTGAGGAGGCAGGAATGAAATTTCATGCGAAGCCTCACGATCCCATTCATTTGCGCAGGCGCAAGGAGACAGTCGGCCCTGTCAGGACGGGCGATTGGGGGATTGCCGTTCCGTCGTTCCGGGAGTTCGATCGTCTCCTTCACATGTCCAAGAAACTTCGCATCCTCGCGTGGCTCGCCGCTTTCGTGGTTGGCGTGGGCCGGTTGTCGGCGGACTTCCAGATCCGCGACGGCGACCGTGTCGTCTTCCTCGGTGACAGCATCACCGAGCAACGCCTCTACACCACCTACATCGAGGCCTACGCCCTGACGCGGCATCCGGAGTGGAAGCTGACCTTCCGCAATGTCGGCTGGGGCGGCGACACCGCATGGCTCCGCCAACGCGCGCATCCCGACGAAGGCCAGTTGTTCAAGGCCGAGGGCGATGATCTGTCCGCGCGGGTCACGGATTCGGTCGGACGCGGCCTGGGTCGCGATGTCCTTCCGCTGCGTCCGACCTTCGTCACGGTGAAGTTCGGGATGAACGATCATTCCTATCAGAAGTTCCGGCCCGACATCTTCCGCGCCTACGCTCGAAGCCAGAAGGAAATCGCCACGGTGCTGGGCAAGAGCGGTGCCCGCGTGGCCTTCCTCACCCCGCAACCCATCGAGGAGCGGCGGCCGGATCCGGACCAGGACGAGCGCAACCAGTCCTTGCGGCAGTTCTCGGACGGTTTGAAGGAAGTGGCGAACGGTGCGGGCGCGACCTTCGTCGATCAGTTCGATCCCTTCATGAAGCTGATGCTCGCCGCGCGGGCGCAGGATCCCAAGGCCTTCATCGGTGGCGGCGACGCCGTGCATCCGGGGCCGTCCGGCCAGACCTTGATGGCGTGGGCGGTGTTGAAGGGGCTGGGAGCAGAATCCTTGGTCTCACGTGCAGAGATCGACGTCGCCGCCAAGAGCGCCACCGGCGAAGGCTGCCGAATCGACGGCCTCGCGGTGACCGGCTCTTCCGTGAGCTTCAGCCGTCTCGATTCGGCCCTGCCCATGCCCATCGATACCCGGGCGGAGGCAGCCCTCAAGCTGGCACCGATCCTCGACGATCTCAGCCGTCTGGAACTCAAGGTCACCGGGCTCGCGGCCGGGACTTATGAGGTGACCATCGACGGGGAATCGGCGGGGCGCGTCGAGGCTTCGGCGCTGGCCACCGGTTGGAACTTCTCCAACGTCCCAGGACCCATCACCCGACAGGCGCGCGAAGTCCTCGCCGCGGTGTTCGAAAAGAACAACCGCTTCTTCAACCGATGGCGCGACGTGCAGTTGTATTCGTTCCCGGGCTGGGCTGCCGGGCCGGAACTCGAAGCCCGACGCAACGCCGAACTCGGGAAGATCGATACCGCGATTGCTGCACTCGAAGTGAAGCTCGATGGCCTGCGCAAACCCACGGCCCACCGTTTCGAGGTCAAGCCGGTGCAACCCTGAGCAGGGATGAGCAAGCGATCCCAAGTCCGGGAGTTGATGGGGATCCAGCGGGACTGCGCGGACCCGCGGGATCACTGTTTTGAGTGGAATTCCTCCCGGCGCTGCCCGGATTCGGTGGATCTCCGGTCCTTCGTCTTGCGGGTGGAAAACCAGGGACAGACCAACGCCTGCGGGGCGTTCACAGCCTCTTCGATCCTCGAGATGCTTCTCCGGCGCGATCAGCCGGCCCGGGCCGTGGAGCTGTCGGCGATGTTCACCTGGTACAACGCCCTCGCCCTCGCGGGCGATGCGGGCAAGGACGAACCGGTCAGCACTCGCAACCTCGCCAAGGCCCTCCGCAAGATGGGGATCTGCGCCGAGAAATCGTGGCCGTTCGAACTGGAGCGGCTGAGGCAACCACCGGCCAAGGACGCCTATCGGGAGGGCAAACGGATCCGGATCCGCGGGTACCAGCGGATCGTGAAACGCGCCCCCGCAGCCACGGCCCACGGGATCCGCGTCGCGCTCTCCCGGGGCTTCCCTGTGTTCCTTGGGATCTGGCGCCGCGATTATCTTTTCGAGAGCATGAAGGGGGTTCCCCTCGCGGCGCAGCCCGCCCGATTCGAACGCTTCCGGGAGTACAAACGGCTCCGCGAGATCGGACATTTCATGGCCATCGTGGGCTACCAGCCCGAGGGCGCCTTGGTTCTCAATTCCTGGGGACCCGAACATGGCGACCAAGGCTACTACCTGATGCCCTGGAAAGTCGTGGTGAACGAGTCGTTCGACATCTGGGTCATCACCGGACTTCAGCCGCAACGCCGTCCCCGGACGGCAGTCGCAGGCGTGGAACCCCAGCGTCGGGGTGCCCCCGCTGTTCTCTCAGCCACAGACCCACGGCTTCCGTCCGGTTCTTCACGTTGAGCTTGTCGAAGACGTTGCCCAGATAGTTCTTCACCGTGCCCTCCGTCAGGTGAAGGAAGTTGGCCACCTCCTTGTTGGTCCGACCTTCCGCCACAAGGGCAAGCACGCGACGTTCCTGGGCCGAGAGCGGGTCCAACCGACGCATCTCCCTGCCCGTTGGACTCCGGTTGGCGCATGGCCGTCGCCAGCGAACGCGCCGTCACCGGGTCGAGCGCAGTTCCACCGTCGGCGACGATGCGGAGGGCCGACGGAAGATTGGCGCCGTCCACGTCCTTCAGCAGATAGCCGTCCGCCCCAGCCCCGATGGCGGCGACGACCGATGCGTCGTCGGCGTAGGAAGTGAGGAACACCACGTAAGGCGCGGGAACGAGTTCCTTGATGCGGCGACAGGCATCCAGCCCGCTCATGTCCGGCAGGCGGAGATCCAGCAGCACGAGGGTGGGCTGCAACTCGAGGGCGTAGGCGATGACCTGTTGTCCGGTGGCCGCCTCCCCGATCACTTCGATTCCCTGGGTGTTGCCCAGGACTGAACGCAGACCGACCCGGACGACGGGGTGGTCGTCCACGATAAGCACGCGGATCAGCGGGGGGGGTGGAGAGGGCGTTGGATTCATGAAGGCACGGGGCCGGGGAAAGTGATCTGGATCCGGGTCCCCAGGCGCGGGGCGGTTTCGAGTGTCAAGGTGCCGCCGAGTTCCGCGGCCCGTTCCCGGAAGCTGCGCAGGCCACGGCCGCCATGGGATGCGGCGGTGTCCGGATCAAATCCCATTCCGTCATCACGGATCTCCAGGCACCAGGAACCGTTGCGCATGCCGCCCGCCAGGCTGGCCCAGGCCGCATCCCCCTCCGGGAATGATTCCAGGCGAAACCAGCCCGATAGCGTCCACATCGGCCCCACCTGCCAGCCACCGAGATCGACGAACTCGTTGAGCCCCGCTTGGCCGTTGGATTGATAGGCCGCATCCCCCTCCACCTGGACCAACTGGGCCCCCTCCAGACGCGGAACAATGCCCCCGCCCAAGCCCGACGCCTCATCGCCGTTCCAGAAGCCGGCCCAATCCACCGGCACCCCGCTCGGTAGCCGTGGTAGCCACGCCACCGCGGCCAGCAGCAACAGCCCTGAGGCAGCCCATCGCAAACGGCGCAGCCACCGGACGACCAGTTGGGGCCATTGCGTGCGGGGGGCGGAACGGATGCTCGGAAGGCTCGACACGGGAATCAGGAAAAATGCCAACGCTCAGCCACTCTGAGGGGCGCGGGGATTGGGGATATACCTTGAGGCATCGGAGCCCGCCTGACCTGAAGAAGCCTTGAATCTGGTGGGCACCGTCCATCGAACCTCCTCAACCAAAGTCAGAAACCGAAGAATTCCATGAGTCATCGAATTCGCGCCGCCCTGACCGGAGTCGTGCTGGTCGGTGCCGGTTTCGTCCTGCACCACTTCCGCAAGACGGCCTGATCGGGACCCTCTCCGTCCGCTCACCGGTCCTGGTTGAAGGGAGACGGGAGCGGATTCAACGCCGAGAACGGGAAGGCTCGCCCCTTCGATGGCTCTGCGTTCCCCGCGTCTCTGCGGTCAAACTCCGGTGCCGACGGCCGATAACGGCCGGTGGATTGTCCGAAAAGGAACGAAAGGAGACGAAAAAAGAGGAGGCCGAGTGGGCGCGATTCCGGTCGTCGGGAGAAGGCAGTGGCTGCGGCTCCCTTCTTTTGATTCTGTGTTTCTTTCGGCCAAACGGCTGCGGCACTGCGTTCCAAGTTCCGCGGCCGCGACCGAACTCTGGAGGGACTCGCGGAGCTTGTCCCTCCGGGGGGAGCCGGGCATTTTGGCGGAGTGAAGTTGTTGCAAGGACAGATCTGGCGGTCGAGCGAGGGCTACGTGCGGGTGGTCAACCTGGAGCGGCTCAAGGTCGGGTATAAGAAGATCTCCAACATGGAATCCGGCGAGGGTACCCATCATGAGGCCACCAAGAAGGAGTTCTGTCGGATGCTCAAGGGCGCCACATTGGTGGGGTGAGCTGACCCTTGCGGCCCGGGCGATTTCACCGCGGAGGCGCTGAGAACGCAGAGCCATCGCAGGACCAACCGGCTGCCCTCCGTCTTCTGCGGATGACCCCGGGGTTTTCCGGAGGAGGCGTTCAGGCGGTGGCCGCCATCGCGGCCCGGCGTTGGGCGAGGAGGTTGTCGGCGGTGTAAAGGATCAGGGCGATCCAGATGAAGGCAAAGCTCGTCATCCGCGTGGTGGAGAACGCCTCGTGATAGACCCAGATCGCGAGCATCAGCTGGAGGGTGGGGGAGAGGTACCCAAGGAGTCCGAGGCTGGACAGGCGGATATTCCGGGCGGCATGGGCGAACAGCAGCAGGGGCACGGCCGTGACGATCCCGGCACTCAAAAGAAGCAGATGGGTGCGGAGATCGACCCGTCCCAGGGCGCCAGTCCCCGTGTGATGCCGCCAGAGCAGAAATCCGATGGCCAACGGTGCGAGCAACAGGGTTTCAACCGCCAATCCCGGGATGGGGCCGAGCGGGGACAGCTTGCGCAGGATGCTGTAGAATCCCCAACTGCCAGCGAGGGCGAGGGCGATCCAGGGGAGGCGTCCGGCCTGGAGAATCATCAGGGCGACGCCGACGGCGGCAACACCGACAGCGATCCACTGCCCCCGACGCAGCTGTTCCTGAAGCAGGAAGCGTCCGGCCAGAACACTGATCAGGGGCAGCAGGAAGTATCCGAGGCTGGTCTCGATGATCTGTCCGTGGTTGACGCCCCAGACGTACACCAGCCAGTTGGTGGTGAGCAGGACGGAGCAAAGAGTGAGCCGGGCGATGGATCGGAACGAGCTAAGGGCCTTTCCCACCTCGTGAAGTCCCCCCGGACGACCGAGCACGAGCAACATCAGCAGGACCAGTGACCAGACGTGGCGATGGGCAATCAGTTCCACGGGATCCACGGCGGCGAGTGGCTTCCAGTAGAGCGGGACCAATCCCCAGAGGATGCAGGCTAGCGCTCCGGCCAGCGCTCCGGAACGCGCGTGGTCAGGTGGCGTTTCAAGCGGTGAACGCACGGGGAGAACCGTCCCGAAGAGTGATGCCCGTGGCCAGCCGGGAGTTTCCCTTGGAACTGCGGGGAGCGCATCCGGTCACGGCTCTTGCTGGGACCGTGGGCGTCCTCGCCCGCTGCCTTCCTTGGGCGAGTTCCACGAGTCCGTGAACGTTCCCCCACCCGACCAGAATGCGCCTCGTGACCTCGTCTCCTACCGCGCGGCAGTCAACGTCCGCAGGGCTCGTCGGCAGAGGTACCGGGTTTCCACCGTCGGCGACTCGGTCAACCATCGGTCGCACACCGTGCGCACCCAGTCGGGTCGGCTCTTCGACGCGTCATTGAGCCAGTTGGCGACCGAGTTCTGCACGTAGCGCGCGGGATCCGCCCGGAGGGGTTCGAGCAGCGGCAATCCCTTCTCCGGATGTTCCCGCAGCGCGGCAATGTGGCGGCACCAGACCCCTCGCGGCCGCGTGGCTTCGGTGGCGAACCGGCGCAGATTGGGATCCGCTTCCCACACGAAGGGCTCGAGCCATTGCAGGGCCGGATCGAGTTGAGCTGCGATGTCGTTGCGCACCGCCATCCAGGCGCACTCGCGCACACTCATGTTGCGGTCCGTGGCGAACGGACGGATCCGATCGAGTTTTACCTTCAGGTCCAGATCGCTGCGGACCCCGACCAGGTGGCATCCCCAGCTTCGCACGAGATCCGAAGGATGTTGCTGGAGGGAATCCACGGACTGGTCCAGGGCGCGAGTGCCCGCAATCTGGGAGCCCAAGGCCGACGCAATGGCGACGAGACGCCGCGGTGCGGTGGGGTTCTCCAGTCGGGCAAGGACGTTCACAATGGCGGGAACCACCTGCCCCAGGCCGAGCGACGGGAGGACGTGCCCCGCCAATGCGCCCTGATCAGCCACCAACCACTCGGCGAGATTGACGGTCTCCAGCCGGCCCGTGTCGAGCAGGGCGCGGACCGGTTGCGGAACGCCGGCGGTCGTCGGGGAACCCTTGCGCCGAAGGATGGATTCAGGGACGGCGTCGGGGCTGCTCATCGCATCTCCGCTCAAGCGGCGACGGCCTGCATCTGACGGATCCGATCCAGGTTGGCCTCAATGCGGACGAGGTAGGGGTTCTCTCCGTGACCGGGAGCCACGGGTCCATCGGCCAGATGCCGGTACAATCCAACGAAGTCCTTCTCGATCTTGGGAAGCACGTACTTTTCCCAGAACCCGGGGGTCTTCTTCATCAATTCTTGGGCACTGGAGAATCCGGCGGCCCCCGGCAGGCCGCTGTGCCTTCCCGCCTCGACGAACTCATCGAAGAGGATCGGGAGCTTCTCCACGTAATCGTCGGCTGCCATCTGCCCCAGGAGATCGGCGGTTCCCAGGGCATAGCCGCAGACGCGCTCCGCCTCGGAAGTGAAGGGGATGGAGCTCACATTCGCGCCCATGCCCGTGCAACGGATCATGTTCTTGACCGAGAAGATCTGGCTGGGCGAATACCCCTTCGTCAGCAGCATGCGCTCGGCGAAATCGCAGCTGCGATGGACATGGGTCGGAGTGTACTTGGCTCCCGTGCCGGAAATGTCATCCCGACGTTTCAGATAGCCGGTGTCGTGCAGCAGGATGGCCAGCAGACAGAGTTCGAAAGTCGCCTTGTCCACCGCCGGTGCCACCCCCGCCGCCGCCCGCCCCCGGAGCAGGGTGCTCAGGCACAGGGTCCCCTGAAGCGTGTGCTCCAGATCGTGGTACCGGGCGTCGATCGCGAGAAACTCCGGGTCGCGTCCGGTAAAGCAATCGATGGCCCAACTGAAGATCCTCGGCACCATTTTGCGGTCGCTGCCAGGGAACAGGGCCAGGTAGTCGGCCCGGACCTGCGCCGCGACTGCCATCGAATCGTGGGTGTCAGCACGGAGCAGCATGATAGGAAAGACTATGACGTTTTCGCGGGCATGCACGAGCATCGCTGTACGCAAGACCCGGGCCGTTCAAAAACGCGACCCAGCCGTGCGGTGGGTGACGCTTTTGGAATCCTAATCATTCCTATGACACAGCAGGTTCGGATCGAGCATCCCCCAAAGCGGTGATCTTTCCTCGCCCTCCCCGGACGATCACACTTTATAAAGTGTGATCGTCTGCGGCGATGCCGCTCCGGTGCCCATTCCCGGGCGCTTCTGGGCCTCCCGGGCGTCGGGACGGAGGGGCCTTCGACGACCTCTGGAGCCTTCCCAGTCATGCGACCCGCGTGAGCCTCGTGACCTCGTCGCCTACGTAGGCGACGACGTAAGGAGACTCTGACTTCCCACCGGACGTGCCCACGGCCCACGCGCGTTCCCCGCCCGACCAGGATGAGCCTCGTGACCTCGTCGCCTACGTAGGCGTCGACGTAAGGAGACTCTGACTTCCCACCGGACGTGCCCACGGCCCACACGCGTTCCCCGCCCGACCAGGATGAGCCTCGTGACCTCGTCGCCTACGTAGGTGACGACGTGAGGAGACTCTGATTTCCCACCGGACGTGCCCACGGCCCACGCGCGTTCCTCGCCCGACCAGGATGAGCCTCGTGACCTCGTCGCCTACGTAGAGCCTGTCCCAAATGCTCGGAACCTGCTGACAGTCAGCAGTTAATGCCCTGCCTCTTGGCCG
>JBDNHZ010000009.1:0-2642 GCA_041688515.1 Verrucomicrobiota bacterium | reverse complement strand
GTGCCTGACTCGAATGAGTTCAAAGGTGGACCCTGGATGATGGCTTGGGTCGCGGTTGCGCTCTGTGCCGTCGTGGATACGGGGGCAAGGCAGCAGCCGCAGGCTGCGACCAAGTCCGGCCCTCCCTTGGTGCAATCGAGGCGACCAACTGCGCAGCTTGGCGATTTGGCAGTCGACCCGGCACATCCATGTCGTGCACATTGCGAATTGGATGGCGTGGGATGGGATTGCCGGAACGGAAGCGTTAGCCTGTGCAGCGTGCATGCATTGCCACCCTGCCGTTCGGTAATTTTGCTCTGTGAGGCTGCACCCGCCCTGGGTGCTCAATTGGCTGCTCTTGTGAGAATGCGTGTGCAAAGCCATGTGATTGAGCCTCGCATTGAATTCCCGGCCGCCGGGCCTTGCAGGATTTCCTTTGATCTGTCAGGGCCAGCGCTGACGCGCTCTTCGCCGGTCTTCGTAAAGTGGGGAGAGCTCGATGTCTCGGGGCCGATCCGGGTCCCGGTGCGTCTGCTCGGCTTCGAGGTTATCCGATGAGTGCAACCCAGGGAACTTCGGGTGGTTCAGAACGGCCGGTTCATGGCCAAGACGGACTGGGTGGCTTCCGTGTGTGGGGATCGGAGCTCCTATGGCTGGCGGGGTCGGTTCTGATCTATGGCTGCATGGGGTTTCTCGCGTGGCGCGGGCGAGGGGAGAACGTTGTTTTCGGCGAGGGAATACAGGCATGGCGTGCGGTTGCTGCCTCGTTTTGGCTGGGCACTGCGATTGGACTGACATGCCGATTTGTTCCCATGTTCCGCGGTGGATGGACCATCGTGGTGGGAACGGTTTCGTTTCTTCTGCACCTCTACTACCTCAATACCGGGGTGTTCCTGACGCTTGATTTTCTGATGGAGTTCGTTGGAGGAGAGATCCCTGTGACTGGCCTGCTCTGGTTGTCCCACGGAATCATCGGGCTTTCCTCTGTCCTTTGCCTTTTGGCGACAATCCATGTGTTGACCTTGCTTGGTGGGGAGGGACGTCTGGCGACCCACGACCGCAGGCTCCGCGTCGTCGGCTTTGCGGTAGGGAGTGTGATGTTGTCTGCCGGCCTGATCGATTCCCGAAATCCCTTGGGCCGGTTTGCAGGCAGCGCGTTGGCTCGGTTGGTGCATCAGGCGGCCATCGCCCAAGGCGACGAGTATCCCTTGGTTCGCCCTCCGTCCACCTCGCCTTCGCCTTCCCTTCGAAAGCCCCCTGACTTGCTGCTTGTCCAGGTTGAATCTCTGGGTGCTCATGTTGTTGGGCGTATCGTGAATGGAAGATCCCTCACTCCGACCCTGGATGCGCTGGCCCGGCGTTCGGTGGTTTTTGAGCGGTGCTTTGCGAGCGCGACTCACACCATCCGTGGGCAGGAGGCGGTCCTGCTTTCGTTGTTCCCGGATCCGCGGGGATTCGTCTCGTTGGTATACCGGGATTGTCGATTTCACGGCCTCGCATCGATTCTGAGCGGGCAGGGGTACCGACCCGTGTTCATCCAGTCCTCTCCGGCGCTCGATTTTCAGAATACCGGAACTCTGTTGAGGAAGGCTGGATTCGAATTGATCGAGACGGTTCCTTCGTCGGGACCGGGCCGGATAGGGGCTTGGGGGGTGAGGGATCGGGAGTTGTACGTCCACGCCCGGCGCCGGTTCCTGGAATTGAAGGCGGAGCAAAGCACCCCGGTTTTCCTGATGTTGTCTACGGTTGAGAGCCACTTTCCCTTTGGCGATGTGCCGCCTGAGAATCGGGTTTTTCCAGGTGAAGGCCTCGGCGAATGGGAGCGGTACTGCAATTCGATCCATCACGCGGACGCATCCTTGCAGCTGCTTCTGGATTCGTTCGAAAGGGAGTTGGAAACCGGCGACATGCTTCTCGTACTGACCGCGGACCATTCCTATCCGGTGCTGCCCGCTGCAGAAGGGCGCCCGGAGACCGCATGTGATGAGGTCGCGTTCCGCATTCCGTGGATCCTCCACGGGGGAGGGCTGAAGTCCAAAGTAAGGCGGGACCTTGTTTCGCAGGTGGATATCGCTCCCACGCTCCTCGACTGTCTGTCGCTGTCTGTCACGAACCACTTCATGGGTCGGTCTGTTCTCCGGGATGACCTGGATCCCATCGCCGCCGTTGCATTCCAACCGGGTGACGGTGGTATCCAGGTGTGCACCGTCGGTTCAACGGTGTTCCTTCGCCAGGTATCCTCGGGCGGGGTTCGTTGGCTTCGAGTGGGCGATGGTACTGCGGATGATGCCTGGAGCCCGACGGAGGTTTCCGTGGTGCCCAAAGCGGATCGCCGCCTGATCGAGGAGGCGATGCGGCGATGGGACGCGTGCAGTCATGCCCTCGCGACGGATCGGGTCTGGCCGAGCGTTGTGCCGTAGCGTTGACGCCGGGATCAGGGCGAAAGCTCGACTCTGGGGGAATGGATCAGGGGTAAAACCCGTCCAGTTTCCTGGCAGGGTTGGATTGGTGCGAGGGCAATCGGAGGCTTGAAGTGGTCCCCGTTTTTCGAACCACCGGCTAAGTTAGAGCCTGTCCCCAAACCCCCTGTTTTTGAGTTGGCCCCGGTTCGGCGCCGTGGAGGGCTACTGCAAATTACCTGATAGTTGGGTTCCGAATGGCTG
>JBDNHZ010000041.1:0-4350 GCA_041688515.1 Verrucomicrobiota bacterium | reverse complement strand
GGTCCAGCGAAGGAGGCAGCGCGCCTGCCGTCAGCCCACTCCACGCGCTCTCGACCACCGGCAACCATTCCACCGGCTTCAACACGTGTCCGGTGAACGCCCGTGAGGCCTCCACCAACCAGGCCTCCATCTCGTGCAATACCGTCTGATGCCTCAAGGCATCCAGACCGGTATCATCCCATGCGATCAACCGCGCCTCCACTCCCAGATCGGTCCACAGGCGTCGGAGTCCGGCCGCCAGCGCCGGACCGTCGACTCCGGAAGCCATCGAGATCGTCAGGCGACGCAACGGTTCCGTCACCCGACGCATCGCCCGTCCCATGGGCTCGGACGGGTCGAGTTCACTCCCGGCCAACCAACGGCGCCCGGCCCAGCGGCCTGCCCGTAGCGCATTCTCCAGTTCCTCCCCTTCCCAGCCTTCCAACGGGAGCAGGCCGCATTTCAGCCAGGCAAACCAGTCGTCCTCCGATCCCTCATCCGCCGCCACCCGCATGGCCGTCCGGGTCAACTCGACCAGCGGGTGATGACGCAACCCATGTCGATGATCGAGGAAGCTGGGGATCCCGCGTTGCCGGAACACCCGTGCGAAGACGGGCCCGTACTCGTCCAGTGAACGCACCAACACCGCGGCCTCACGATATCGTCCCCCGCCACGAACCCACTCTTCCACCAGACCGGCCGCCGCCTCGGCCTCCTCATGCGGATCCCGACATCGCAGCAAGCGGACGGCGGCCCGTTGTTCAGCGTCACTGGCAAGCGGCGACAACACCCCCGTTGCGATCCGTTCTTCGAGTTCTCCCAGCACCCGATTGCCGCTGAATCGCCCTTCGACGGGGCGCGGAGACGGACTCGCAGAGCTCGTCCCTCCGGAGCTCGTCCCTCCCGGGTGCCTTTCGAGTTCCACCACTTCCACCCCGGACTCCGCATGCACGCCGAGGGCCGCGTGGCAGGCGCGAAAGGTGCGCTCGACGACATTCCAGAGGCCGACCCGACCCGACGCAGCCGAAGCCCGGTCGAGACAGAAGGCCGCGGTCACTCGCCGGGAGCGTCGGGTCACTGCTGCCAGCAGCGCCACCTCCGCCGGCGTCATCTCGGCGAACCCATCCATCCAGACGGCATCAAACCATGGTTCCGCCGTCCCATCGCCGAGGGCCGCCACCGCCTGCCAGACCCGACTGGACGGATCTTCCAGGGCGGCATCCTTGAGCCAGCCGTCATAGGCAGCCAGCAGATGTCCCCAGTCCGCGAGCTTGTAGCGGAGAGATTCAGGCAACACGTCGCGCTCCGACAACTCCCTCAGCCGCCCGGACCCCAGACCCTGTTCCTGGAAGGTTCTGAGGACCCCGGAGAATTCCCGCGCCAACCCGGCACCGCGGGCGGACCGCGCGAAGTATTTCAATCCGCCCTCTTCGCGACCGAGCAGCGCCCGGAGGACCATCACCCGCCCCTCTTCGCCCAGCACGGTGGCCATTGGGACGCCCGCCCGCGTGAGGACATGTTCTGCCAGACGTTCGAAAGACAGGATCTCCAACCGCATGAAGCCGCCCACCGATCCGTCCATCAACACCTGACGCTCCAACTGAAACGTCGCCTGCTTGGGCGCGATGAACAGCAATGACCCCGCCCCCGACCCAGACAGCAGGGCCTCCCTGACCTCGGCCAGACAGCGAAAGGTTTTCCCGCTGCCCGCCGGCCCCAGCAAGAACCGCACATCCATGCCGCACTCTTCGCCCACGGACGCGGACTGAACAGCCTGTTCTCGGTTTCGAGCGCTTCGGGACGAGTCGTCAGTCCAGGACGCTCAGTTCGCGGTTGGCCTTTCGCAGCTTCTGCGAGAGGGACCGACTGAGATTGGTGAGGATCTTGATGCAGATCTCGGGTGCCGTTCTCCGCAGGTGATCAAAGCGCTCCAGACTCAGGAATTCGCACTCCACATCCGAGTCGGCAAGGATCGTCGCCGAGCGCGGTGCCCGATCGATCATGGCCATCTCGCCGAAACACATTCCGGGCGAAAAGGTGGCCAACCGACGCGCAGTCCCGCTCTGGGTGGGAACCATCACGCTGACGGTGCCCCGGGTCAGAAAGTATAACTCGTCGGCTCGCTCCCCCACCGAGATGATCGACGCTCCGCCTTCGAACCGGCGGGCGACCAGGCAGGCGGCCAACGTCTCGACCTCGTCCGGTTCAAGTCCCTGGCACAACTCAAACTCCGCCGGCCGCACCCGATGATCGGTCCGCCGACCGGGGAGCACGTCGGAAAGCACCCGGTTCTCACAAGCTTCCAAGGCGAGATCGTTGTCCTCGTAGGCCCGGAAAAGTTCCTCACAACGACGCCCCAGCTTGGCCTTGAAATAACGGCGCAGGAGCGGATGCCGGTCCGCATGGGTGAAGAACGTCTGCTTGCCCGCCTCACCGAGCTTGCACACCAGATGCCAGAAGAGCCGGCAGGCACTTTCGTTGAGGGTTTGAACCCGCCGGAGATCCAGGACCAACTGCTCGATGCGGGTGAAGTCCTGCATGATCTCGTTCACTACCACTTCGGTCGTTGAGAACGTCAGGTGCCCCTGCAACTGGAAGACCCGGATGCCACCGCCCGACGTTCGCAATGCCACCGACTCCTCTGCCGTCCGTACCCGGCTGGAATTGAGTTCAGCCCCCGTGAACTGACGTCGGATGGTCGATCGCCCCGAGGCCTGCCGATTCAGCAGGTGCAGGTCCCAGTGCCGCGAAAGTTCATCGCAGACGCGAATGCCACGAACGCTGTTGCCCCGGGCATCGAGCCGCGGTGAGTAAACGCCGATTCCCACCTGCCCGGGCAACACCGCGATGACGCCCCCGGCGACCCCGCTTTTGGCCGGCATGCCGACCTTGTACATCCATTCCCCGGCATAGTCGTACATGCCACAGGATCCCATCACGCTGAGAACGTTTTCCACGTACTCACCCCGGATTGCCTGACGCCCGGTCACCGGATTGACGCCCCGGTTGGCCAACGTCGCCGCCATGATGCCCAGGTCCCGACAGGTCACCGCGACGGAGCATTGCTGGAAATACAGGTCAACCGCCTGGATCGGATCTCCCTCGAGGATGCTGTAGTTGCGCAGCATGTGGCCGATGGCCCGGTTGCGGTGACCGGTCTCGGCTTCCGATCGATAGACCGAACTGTCGATCACCAGAGGTCGGCCCGCATAGAGCGAGAGCATCTCCAGGACGCGCTTGAAGCGGTTCGCGCGTCCCTTACCTCCAATCAAGCCGGCCGCCGCAATGGCGCCGGCATTGATCATGGGATTCCGCGGCCTCCCGGTACCGGCTTCGAGACTGATGGAATTGAAGGCGTCCCCCGTCGGTTCCACCCCCACCTTTTCCAGGACGGGCCCGCGCCCGTTGTCCTCCAGCGCCAGGCCATAGACGAAGGGCTTGGAAACCGACTGGATCGTAAAGGGAACCCCCGAATCACCGACCTCGTAGACGGTTCCATTGGCGGTCACCAAACAGATGCCGAACGCGCTGGGATCCGCCTTGGAGAGCTCCGGGATGTAGGTGGCCACCTCTCCGTCATCCAAACTGGCAAGCGATTCATGCAATTGTCGCAGCAGGTCCAGAACGGGCGAGGAACATGTGGAATCGGCAGGATCCGTCATTGGTACTCGTGAATGAGTTCGATGGATGCAACCGCCGTGCCACTGAACCTCCGTCGCGCAGTCTGCGCACAGTTGGCCATCGGACAGCGGGAATCGCTGCCGACGGCCCACGCAGGCCTTTCGGCAGTGGAGAATTGGCCAGCTTGACCAACGAAGACCGCGTTAGGCTGGATCCGAATCCGGTTCCGCCCGGTACTGATGGTCTCTTTGTGTGCTGGGTTGGCCCAGGAAGTACAAGAATCTTCCACCGGTCGGAGCGGGCACATCCGGACCCTGCTCCCGCGGCGTCCCGCGATCCGGGAGGACGATCACACTTTGCAAAGTGTGATCGCGTTCGGGGCGTCGTTGAACGCGGGAACGGACCGTCCTCCCGCTCCCCGCGCTTCCCCACGCTTCCCCTCCGGTTCGAGGCGATGCCCCGCCCCCAGGACGGGGCGCATCCGGACCCTGCCCCTCGGCGTCACGCGATCCGGGAGGGCGATCACACTTTTCAAAGTGTGATCGCGTTCGGGGCCTCGTTGAACGCAGGAATGGACGGTCCGCCCGCTCCCCGCGCTTCCCCGCGCTTCCCCGCGCTTCCCCTCCGATTCGGGGCGATGCCCCGCCCCCAGAACGGGGCGCATCCGGACCCTGCCCCATCGGCGTCCCGCGATCCGGGAGGGCGATCACACTTTGCAAAGTGTGATCGCGTTCGGGGCGTCGTTGAACG
>JBDNHZ010000356.1:0-9011 GCA_041688515.1 Verrucomicrobiota bacterium | reverse complement strand
GCCTTCAGTTCGGCGGCCAGCGCGTCCGAGAAGGCCTTCTCGTTGCGGATCTTCTCCAGCACGGCGGCCTTCCGATCCTGAAGGAACTGTCCGAGCTTGTTCTGGAAGTCCTTTACCTTGTCCACGGCGATGTCATCCAGCAGTCCATTCTGCATGGTCCAGAGAATCGAACACTGGATCTCGACCGGCATCGGGTTGTACTGGCTCTGCTTGAAGAGTTCGACGATGCGCTTGCCGCGCTCGAGGGTCGCCTGCGTCTTGGCATCCAGATCGGAACCGAACTGCGCGAAGGCCGCCAGTTCGCGGTACTGGGCCAGGTCCAGCTTGATCTTGCCGGCGACCTGTTTCATGGCCTTGATCTGGGCCGCGGAACCGACGCGGGAGACCGAGAGACCAACCGAGATCGCAGGACGGACGCCCTGATAGAACAGATCGGTTTCGAGATAGATCTGGCCGTCGGTGATGGAGATGACGTTGGTCGGGATATAGGCCGAAACGTCGCCCGCCTGGGTCTCGATGATCGGGAGGGCGGTGAGCGACCCATTGCCGTACTTCTCGCTGACGCGCGCGCTGCGCTCGAGCAAGCGGCTGTGCAGGTAGAACACGTCGCCGGGATACGCTTCGCGGCCGGACGGACGCTTGAGCACCAGGGAGACCTGGCGGTACGCAACGGCCTGCTTGGAGAGATCATCAAAGATGATCAAGGCATCCATGCCGTTATCCATGAACCATTCGCCCATCGCCGCACCGGCGAAGGGAGCGAGATACTGGTTGGCGGCAGAATCAGCGGCGGCGGCAGCGACCACGATGGTGTCGTCCAGCGCTCCGGCCTTCTCCAGCTCGGCAACGACACGGGCGATGTTCGACTGCTTCTGCCCGACGGCCACGTAGATGTTGTAAACCGGACGGAAATTCTTGTCGCCCGAAGCACGTCCAGTCTTGTTGTTGCGCGCCTGGTTGATCATCGCGTCCACGCCGATCGTGGTCTTGCCAGTCGAACGATCACCGATGATCAGCTCGCGCTGTCCGCGACCGATCGGGATCATCGCGTCGATCGCCATGATGCCGGTCTGGAGCGGCTGGCTGACCGACTTCCGCTTGACGATGCCAGGGGCGATTTTCTCGACGGGATAGAACTCGGTGGCGGCAATGTCACCCTTTCCGTCCACCGGCTGGCCGAGGGTGTTGACGACGCGACCGAGGAGGCCCTTGCCGACGGGAACGGAGAGCAACTTCCCGGTGGTGCGGACCTCGGTGCCTTCGCGGACGCCGAGATAGTCACCGAGGATGATGGCGCCGACCTCGGTCTCTTCGAGGTTCAACGCGAGGCCAATGACTCCGTCTCCGAAGTCGAGCATCTCGTTGAGCATCGCGCCGGTCAGGCCTTCAATCTTGGCCACGCCGTCGGAAGTTTCGCGGACGACGCCGACGTTCTGCTTCTGGACCGACGTCATGGCGCCGGCAATCTGGGCTTCGATGTCCTGAAGTAGGGAACTCATATGCTCAAAAAAACTGAAATTGGACTCAAACTACTCGCTCGTCGTGTGCTGCTTGCCGCCTCGTTCGATTCAAAAGGATTCCCGCAGGGCCGCCAACCGTCCCGCGACGGTCCCATCATGGATCTGCGATCCCACCTTCACGCGCAACCCGCCCAGCAGGGAGGGATCCACCGCGAAGGACAACCTCAATCCAGCCCCGTGAGCGGCCCCCAGATTCGCACTGATGCCGTTCTGGAATTCGGCCGTCAGGGGAGCCGCGCTCTGGACCACGGCGGTGCGGCGCTCAATCTCCAATCGCACCAGGCGCTGAAAGTAATTCAGGACCCCGAAGTAACCGCGAGGCTTGGCGTCGATGACCTTCTGCACCACCGAACGGACCTTCGTCTCGTCCAGCACACCACCGGGGCGGCATGCCTGGAAAAGCGACTTGGCATCACGCCGGGCCTGACGATTGATCTTCATGGTTTGCGGTGAACGGAAGCTTCAGCGGACCGGCATCAGGCGGCCAATTCCCGATTCGCATCCTCTGCCAGGCGTTTCTGGTCGTCGAGGGACAGGATCTTGCCGGTCACCTTGGTCGAAGTATCCACCACCAGGCGTCCCACTTCGCGGCGAAGCTCGGCCTTCATGCGGATCAGGTCGGCCTCGCTGGCCTGACGGGCCTTGTCGAGGATGTCCTTGGCTGCGACCACCGCTTTCTGGGTCTCGACCTCCGCGATGCGGGCGGCGGCCTGACGGGCCTCTTCCACGATCTTGTTGGCCTGGACGCCCGCCTCACTCAACACCCGCTTGCGCTCCTCGTCCGCCTGGGCGAGGTCGGCCTTCATGCGATCCGCCGCCGCCAGACTCTCAGAGATCTTGGCCTCGCGATCCGCCAGGACCTTCTGCAGGGGTTTGAAGGCAAACCGGTGCAGAATGAACGCGACGACGAAGAACCCGATGAGCTGGGAGATGAACAGCGACGTGTTGAAACCGAACTTGCGTCCAATTTCAGAAGCGGTCGTTTTCAGACCGTCCACCACGCCACCTTCCGCGGCGGCAAGAATGAGACCGAGCTGCATAAGCGTGAACTGTTCTACAGGGTCGAAAAGGGAGCACGGGATCGCAAGCGATCCCATGCAGGCAATTACTTGCCCATGAGGATCGTGATGATCAGGGCGCCTTCCGCGAGCGCGGCGCTCAGGAGCGCCTGCACGAGGATCTTGCCGGAGGCACCCGGGTTGCGGCCCACGGCTTCAGCGGCCTTGAAGCCGATCAGCCCGAGGGCGATGGTTCCGCCCAAAGCGGCACCAGCGATGGCGATGTTTCCGTTCATGTTGTCTGCTTTTTTTGTGTTGCTCGGCCGTCCCCGCAGAACTTTGCCACGGTCCGACGGCCAAAATTGTTTTCTCTAACGCACCGGGGCACCCGACTCAGTGATGCGAACCTTCCCCGTGTTCCTCGCTGTGTCCCTCGTCGTGCGTGCACATCAGGGAGGTAAAGACCGCCGTCAAAAGCGTGAAGACCAAGGCCTGGATCGCGCCGACCATCAGTTCCAGACCATAGAAGGGCAGCGCCGCCAGAAAGCCGCCCTTGTGGAGCATGGTCTCCAGCAGGGATTCGCCGGCGTACACATTGCCGAACAACCGGAAGGTCAACGAGACCGGGCGGATCATGATCGAAATGACCTCCAGGAATCCGACCAGGAAGAAGATCAGATACAGCAGGACCTTCATCGCGCCGGTCGCGTCCCCGTGATAGACGAAGATATGAGAGAAGAAGCCACCCACGCCGTTCGCCCGGATCGACCAGATCAACCACATGGCGACGAAGCCGACCGCCAGTGCGAAGGTCATGTTGAGGTCGGCATTCGCACCGCGGAGCAGTGGTTCAGTCACACGGAATCCATGCTCCCCCGGGCTTCCCCAACCGACCGTGCCCACTCCGGGCAGCAGCCCGAACCAATTGGCGGAAAGAATGAACAAAAACACCGTCGCGAAGTACCAGAAGGTCTGCTTGACCAGCTTCGGACCCAGAATGCCACCGAGGAAATCCTGCAGGGATTCGATCACCCATTCGGCGAAGTTCTGGAGGCCTTTGGGAACCATCTGGATGTTCCGCGTCGCCAACTGGGCGAAGACGATTAAACCCAGGGCCACCAAAGCCATCGCAACCATCGAATTGGTGATCGCAAACAACAGCGGCTTGCCGGCGGCCACAGCCTGCCCGGCCGCGCCGGCCGAAAGGAATTCAACGCCGCTGGCTCCCTTGAACCAACCGCACAGGATCGGGGCTGCGATGGGCACGCCCTCCTCCGCCGCATGCGCCACACCCGCTGCCGCATGGGCAGCGTCCGCCTCGGCCTTCGCCGCTAAGACATCCGCCGCATTGGCCAAGCCGTTCAGACCCACCGCCAGAAACAGCGCTACGATCCACTTATACAGCCGCATGCTCGTCCTGTTTTGCTCCAACCACTCCATTACAAAGCATCACCCGAAGGGTGACACCGCTCGAAAGAGGCGGGCAGATTCGGCAATAGTGAAATTTTTCACAAGTCCATTCTTCGGGATTTTTGGCTCCGCCCGAAGGTGCGCGTAGCAGGCAACGTCAGGAGACTCTGACTTCCCGGACGATTCCCGCGAGTCCGTGAAAGCGGACTCATAAAACTCGTCCCTCGAATGCCAGCAGCGACGCGCCCCTCACCGATTGGTCTGCGGCAACCAGCGGCTGATGAGGGCCCGTTCCTCAATCTGAAGCGGAGCCTTGTCGGCCAAGGCCGCGTGACGGCGGGCCTCCGTGGTGGCCCCGGCGACGCCATAGGCGGCGGCATAGGCCAAATGGAGCCGGTAATCCATGGCTTCCTCGGGAGGAGAGAATGCAGCCAACCGGGTCAGTGCCGCCTCGCCTTTTCCGCGCCGCATTTCGCCCAGGGCGCAGACCAACTGCGCGAACTGATTCGTCTCACTCCCCGGAAGTTTCTCGACCCGGTCGATGATCCGCAGGTTGCCACCCGGCAGGACCGCCTCGACGTAACCGAGCTGGGGAAGCGCGAGTGGGTCATTCGGGTATGCGCTCACCAACCGGTCCAATGCCCGCCGACGCAAGGCCAGGTGGTCTACCCGGCCGGACAGCATCAGGATGCGGTTGGCGGCCTCGGGCATGAGGGACGGGAGATCAAGGAGGTAGTCCAGCAGGTGGATGGCGGCCTCGTACAGTCCGTTCTCCTCGGCAATCTGGACCGCCTCCACCAACTCCGCTCCGCGGAGGTTGTGGTCTGCCAGCAAGGCCCGCACCGCCGCCTGATCGGCCCCATTCGGCTTCTGACAGGCCGCCGCCACCGACAGGACCGTGGCAACATGGGCATCCAGACCGGAGCTGGTGTCGCTCGTCACCGCGGCCACCTCGTCCCAGCGCCCCAAACGGGCCAGCGCCAGGACGTGGACCTGCATGCGAACCCGATTCCCCAGGCTCTGGGCCCGTGGGAAAAGTTCGAGCGCCACCTCCGCCGCCTCGTGCGCCAGAAGCCAGCGACCGGTGAGTTCGATGTCCGGCTCCGATCGCGCCGCCTGGGTGAGCTGCCTGACATGATCGAGGATCGGTCCTCGGCGATCGGGGCTGATGATCCATTCGACCGAGAAAAAGCGCAGTTGGTCGGCGATCGCCTCGGAATTCAAATCGGCCAGGCGGCGGCGGATCAGGCCCAGCTCCACCCGCGAAATTCCCGGGCATTCGAGCAGGGCATCGACCCCCTCACGCCAGCCGTCCCCAGGTTGAAAAATCAGCGTCAGCAGGCTGCTCTTGGCGGCATTGATGGCGGCCGGCTGGCGGGTGCGGATCAGGGCGATGTCCCGCCACAATTCCGCCTGACGATCCTTGGGATCCAGCTGCAGGACATGTTCCGCCGTCCGCGAGGCGAACTCCCAGGCACCCCGCTTCATCGCCAGCCGCAGCGCCACCCGCGCGGCATCCACATCCCCTCCGGGCCGTACCAAAAGCGCCGTCAACTCGCGTGTGGCGACCTCGTATCGTCCGGCATCCGCCGCCACCTGGGCGAAGGCCAGATGATCCTCCCGCGTCCCGGGCACCGCATCCAACAGCATCTCCCAGTAGGTAAACGCTTCCGGCTGCCGGTTGGTGGTGCAATACACCGCTGCCGTCCGCAGCACCTGTTCGTCGTTCGGAGCCAGGCTCAAAATCAGCCGGACCTGCTGGAGCACGTTGGTGCCCGCGCCGGCATTGATCTGCGCCATGACCTCGGCGGCGATCCGATGCGCACGCCGTGTCTTGATCTGGCGATACACCGGACCGGACCCCACCAGCGCCGTCACCCCAGCCAATACCAGCGCGATGAACACGACCAGAAAACGTTTGTCACCCCGGCGGTGGGGATGCAGATCGTCGCCCAGCACAGGTCCAGGATTCCCGGACGGATCATCACGCAAGTTCATCAGGATTGGGATTCAGCGGCGGTACTCCGCACGGAAGAAACGCTGCCTGATTTCAGGCGACACGACTACCGGGAACCCGACCTCACCCGACGCGTCCGCGGTCACTTCCCCGAGCACCACCCACTCCGGACGGTCCAGACGATCGGACGCCATCAACTGATAGGTCGCACCGGGGGCGCCGCTGAGCTGGAGTTGCAGGCGCTCGCCGGTCCACCAGGCCGAAAGGCTCGGCGCAGGGCCCCCGAAATTGAGAGGCACTGCCGGATCCCCCAGAAGATTGTAGAGCGCCGGCGTCACTTCATCCCCCCCTTGATCGCGATAGGCCGTCACGACCCGTCGCAGGGTGTCGCCGAGTCGGGTGCCGACCGGTTGACGGGAGAGTTCCGTCACCAACAGCAGGTTGAGCGGATGCGCCTGGAGATCGATGGAGAATCCACTCGGCGACCAGACGGCGATCGGAGCGCGACCGGACTTGAGCAACAGCGCCTCGCCCAGACAGGAAGTCCCGGGAAGCCCGAACTGCCCCGCTGCACAGGTCATCGCCACCACCAACGGCTGCTGCGTCCCGAACTCGGTCGTCTCGGCATCGGATACCGTCAGGTAGGCGGAGCCGAAGCGATCGCGCCCGCCGTGGCCCACGTAATTGAAGACGTTCATTCCCGACCGCAGCTTCTGGAAGAGAAGGTCGCGCACGACCGAAGTTTCCAGGGCCTCGTTGAAGATCCGTTCCACCGAGAAGGCCGGTTCCAGAATCGAGGCCAACTCTTCGGCGTTCCGAATGAACTCCCCTCCTTCATCCGGGCGGTCTGCCAGCAGCACCGCGCGGGGGGCCAGGACCGTCCGCGATGCAAAGTCATCCATCGGACCGATCAATCGGACCAACTCCGCCTCGTTGCGAACCGGCAGTCGCCCGACCGCCACCTCCGGGCGGCCATCGCCGTCCAGATCCCCGAATCTCTCATCCGTGACCGCACGCCCAAACACACTCGAAACCACGAGAGGCGGAACGAGATTGTCCTTCTGCCCCGAGTACCCCCGGTAGTCATAGGTCCCGTCCCCGATGATCATCAGGTAGCGCGGGGGAACCGCCCAGGTGGAACGGGCATGGGCCACAAATCGGGCCAGCGCATCCGGAGTGGGAAGGCCATCCGCGAACGCGTGATGAATATCGCTGAGCGCGATCACCCGCGACGACAATCCCTGAGCGGCCCGACGTCCGGCCAGCGCCGCGGCTGCCGACACCAACGAGTCCGGGGCCACCGCCAGGTACTCGGCGCGGTTCGCCGGATCCCTCAGCGCGTCCGGTCCAAACGCCTGAAGTCGGTCGACCGGGATCGCCGCTCCACGGAGAAAGGTCACATACTTGTGGGCCGACAGACCCGGGAAACGGAAGGTCCCCGGTCCCGCGGAAGAATCGCTCTGCTCCAAGCGCACCGGCTGCGCCGGAGTCGTGACATCCCAGACCTCGACGATCGAACCGGAGGGTCCGGCGACTTCCAGAATCCTGGCTTCCACCGATTCGAACAGGATCGGTCCATTGGTCGGCTGCAATCGCCGAGGGTAATCCAGACTGAACCGATCCAGATAACCCAGGCTGACCCGATCGCCGCTGCTGACGATCCGAAGCGTATTGGTGGTGGACTGCAACCAGGCGGGGTCCGCCTCGAATCGCAAGGTTCGACGTTGCCGCCCGGACCAGGCCCGACTGCCCAGATCGCGGCCATTCAGCAGCACGCTGAAGATCGATCCGACCTCGCTGACGGAGCTGAGTTCGACCTCCACGGTTGCCGTCCCGACCGTGGACACGAGGCCGGGCAGATCGAAAAGGTAGGAACGCGCCCCGAAGGTTGGATGCCCGCCCAGAAAGCTGTCCCAGACCCAAAAATCGTCCTCGGCAGCTCCGGGCAACGTCGGGACCGGCTGGAGGTTCCTTTCCTGCACCACGCGGGTTTGCCCATGGCTCCCCTCCGCATTCAGGCCCGGTGGAACGACTTCGCCCGTCATCCGCAATGGCGTCTCTTCAAAGCACAGTTGGGTGACGTTCCCCTCAAAAAAGAGGGACTCCAGCCGGGGCGCAAAGAAGTACCGTCCGCCACTTGTGGCATCACCCCAGCTCGGGAGCCGGACGCCCTGTTGTCGCAGGGACAACTGTCCCTGATCCGCCCATCGGACGATCTTGTCGACCGGCACCTGAAAGGCAGCCGCGAGCTCGGTGAACCCCAAAAAATGAACCCCCGCACGCCGGGTGAGGACATCCACCGAGACCACGGTTGTCAACGGGCCGCCACCGGATGAACCCATCAGGCGGGGGCCAGTCTCCGTGCTCGAATCGGCCAGGGAATGGGAGGGAACCTTGCGGGTCCTGGATGATCTCGGATCGGTGGCCGTCCGGACCGGGACGATCCGCGTCGGATGATCGGTCAACTGAGCGTCCTCGGTCCAGACCCGCACGATCCACTCTGACGTCGCGGCGGCTGGATCGGTGGGGAGCAGGATCGAGTAGGAAGCTCCCGCCGGACTGTTCGATGCGGCGATCAAGGCGGTGTTCACCGCGATCCACGGTTCCCGAAGATCCTTCCGCTTCAACAGATCGAAGCCGACCACTCCCAGTTCCCGGGACGTAGACCAGCTCACCACGGAGCGATCCCCCTCCCCGCCTGACTCCAACGGTCCGACCATCTCGCACCGATCCGCAGCGGACGGCATCGCGGCCGCCATCGCCGAAGAGGTGGCCACGCCCGTCACCAAGGCCAGCAACAGCAGACCCATCCACTGGATGGGTCTGGGTCGGGCGACGATGGCCTCAGCTAGCGTCGGGAGTTGGATCATGAAACGCACTCAGAAATTCCTGAGGTCCATCATAACGTAAGCAGCACGGATGTCAGGGACGAAGACAGAGTCCACGCGCCCTCCCCCGCCCGATTGAAGTGAGCCTCGTCACCTCGTCGCCTACCCGTAGGAGACGACGTCAGGAGACTCTGACTTCCATCCGGACGTCCCCCGGCCTTCGCACGTTCCCTGCCCGATTGAAGTGAGCCTCGTCACCTCGTCGCCTACCCGTAGGAGACGACGTGAGGAGACTCTG
>JBDNHZ010000355.1:0-7168 GCA_041688515.1 Verrucomicrobiota bacterium | reverse complement strand
TGGTGCGCACCCCCATCACTCCCTGGGCTGTTCAAGTCAGCTATCAATTCACGGATTCCTTCGGGGCATCCTCCGTCGGAAGCGGGTCCTATCTCTTGGACAACGCTGCCGGAACTCTCTTCGTGGACGTGACCGGCTATCCCGGCAGTATCGCAACGTGGGGCACCTTGAATTTTCAAGCGGGTTTCGCTGGCCCGCTGGATGACTTTGTGAGCGAGCTCGGAAACCATTTCGTTGTCCCAACCCTGGGAACGAGCTTGGGGATCTCGAGCGTTCCGGAGCCCGAGTCCTATGCTGTGCTTTTTGGAACCGCCGTGGCAGGGCTTGCCATGATCCGGACCGTCCGACGTTGTCAGTTGGCCCCAGCCAGGAAGACGGAAATCTGATTGGGTCATCCCGGGAGGCTGTGGCTGACCCATCAGGGCGTCCGCCGCTTCAAGGAGCCCCCAGGGCATGGTAAGGAACTCCTTCGGGAGCGGTTTGGTTCCCTTGCCCTCGACAGGGGCCGACCCCGCACCGTGAGTGCCATTCTCGCGACTGTTTGGGATCCGTTGCCGAGCCTATACTCAGGCTGGCTCGCAGCGGCGACCGTCGTTTCTGCGTTGGCTTGCTGTGTCGCTTCACTCCGCCAAATCCGGTCGGTGCTGCTCGGACAGGTGCTCGTGATGGTCGGAGCACCGATTCTCTTCGTCACGGTCCTCTTCTCGGAAGCGGGCCTGATGGTCCTCAAGGATGGCAGAGAGTTTGGTTTTCCGATTTGAGCTCGGGGTTACCCGCATGCCAGCGATTTCCAGGCGACCTACATTGCCCTCGGTGCGAGCTATCTTGTCGCACGAGAAGCCACGAGGATGTCGCGCAAGGCGGTTCGCATCATCGGATGGACTGAGGTTGCCGGGTTTGCGGCATTGGCGGCGTTCGAGATGGCCTTGCTTGGGAGAAGGATTTATGTCGGCTAACCCAACGTCGCTCGCGGTCCCAGCCCTCAGAGCGCCTTGAGGATCCGGTCGAGGTTCACGTGGCGGGCGATGATGTCCTGGATCAGGCCGATCTTCTGGATGTCATCCGGCCGGGTCTTGACCGTCAGGTCATGCACCGTGGACGCCACCGTGTAGCTGTCGGCCGGAGCGAAGAGCACTGGACAATTGAAGCGTTCCACCAGTTTGCGGGCGGCGGCGGTGGGACGGATGTCGTCGGAGAGGATGATTCCAGCGAGACGGCCTTCGTCCCGGATGGAAGTCTCGGCTGCGGCCGCCAGGGTGTCTTCGCGGTCGGCGGAACAGATGAGGAGCGTGTCGGGTTGGAGGAGTTTGCCGACATTGGCCGGGCTCATGGATCCGATGACGACGCGTTGGACGATGTTGTGGATGCGGGAGGCTCCGGCGAGGACCTCGGCCTTCAACTCTTCGCGGATGAGATCCAGGGTGGGCTTGGAGAGAATGGGTTGATGGGGAATCACCCCCAGCAATTCGAGGCCCTTTCGCTTGAGGCCGCGTCGCGCGAAGTCGGTAATGTACTCCAGCTTTTCCGGCAGGACCTTGTTGAGGATGACGCCGATGACCTCAACGCCCTCGGCTTCGAACAGGGCGCGGTTCATGACCACTTCGTCGATGGGGAGGCCGATGCCGCCGCGGGAGACGATGACCACCTTCGAGCCGAGCAGTCGGGCGACGGTGGCGTTGGAGAGATCGAACACCGATCCCACACCGGCATGACCGGTGCCTTCGATCAGGACGAACTGCTTCTCCCAGGCCACGCGGTCGAAGGCCTTGTGGATCCGCTTGGTGAGCGAATCGAGATTGGCGTTCTGGAGGTAGCGCCGGGTGAAATCGGGTTCGACGGCGATCGGCGACATGTCCACGAACGGACAATTGAGCCGGAAGACGTGGTTCATGAGGACGGAATCCTCATCGATCTTCTGATCGTCGATTTCGACGAAGCGCTGGCCCACCGGCTTGATGTATCCGACCCGGCCGTAGCGGCGTTCGAGTGCGGCCAACAATCCGAGGGAGGTGGTGGTCTTGCCGTCGTTCTGGCGGGTGGCAGCGACGAAGACGCGCGGGGTGATGTCGTTGAGAAGCATGGCGGTGGAGAAAATCAGTCCTCGCCCGGGAGGTGTTGACCGGCACCGGGGTAAAGCTTGGGATACTCAATGCTCTGGAGGCCGACGATGGCGGCCACGCCGAGGATATCGTGGGCGTTCGATCCGCGGGAGACATCGGCGGCAGGGCGGTCCAGGCCGAGGAGGATTTGGCCGTAGGCGTTGGCGCGGGCGATGTGCTGGATGAGCTTGGAAGCGATGTTGCCCGAGTTGAGATCCGGGAAGATCAGGACGTTGGCTCGGCCCGCCACCTTGGAGTCGGGGAGCTTGCGGGCGGCGATCTCGGGGATGAGGGCGGCGTCCACCTGGAGTTCGCCGTCGAATTCGGCCTCGAAGTATTCCGCCGCCGCCTTCTGCTGGGCGAGGGCCGTGGCCGCCTTGACCTTGAGCACCGAGGACTGGGTGGAGGTGCCATGCGTGGAATAGGAAAGGAACGCGACGCGCGGCTTCGACCCCAGCATCTGCCGGGCGAGCCGTGCCGTGGACATGCCGATGTCGGCGAGTTGCTCGACCGTCGGATCCGGGATGACCCCGCAATCGCTGAGGAACAGGGTGCCCCGATCGCCGAAGCGGGAGTCCTCCACTTCCATGACCATGCAGGAGGATGCGGTGGTGGTGCGCGGGGCGACCTTGATGATCTGGAAGAGGGGACGGAGGACCGAGCCCGAGATCTCATTGGTGCCGGACACCAGGCCGTCGGCCTGGCGCATGCCGACCATCATGGCGCCGAAATAGTTCGGCTTGATCATCGCCTCCCGGGCTTCCTGCTCCTGGATGCCCTTGGAGCGTCGGATCATCTCGAAGCGTTTGACGAAGGAATCCAGGTCGGGGCTCTCCGACGGGTTGATGATCCGGATGCCTTCGAGGGAAACGTTCAGGCTGGAAGCGGCTTCTTTCACGGCCGTGCGTTCGCCCAGCAGGATGGGCACGCCCAGGCGCAGCGAATGGAATTGGCGAGCCGCCTGGAGGACGCGCGGTTCGGCTCCCTCCGGGAAAACAATGCGCTTCGGATGCCGCTGAAGCTTCTCGATGACACTGCCGATGAATCGCATGGGGGCAAAATAAGGTTTCCCCTCCCAAGTTGCCAGCGGCCAGTCAGGGGGCCGGGAGGGAAGAAGCGGGCCAGGACGCCTGCGGGAGGCCTTCATCCCTCTGGCGTAGCGGGGGAGTATCGGACTCGCGGAGTTCGTCCCTCCAAATTTGTCCCTCCGGATCCCAGCCCGAGGCGGACGAGGACGCCCGCGCTCCCAGGAGGGGCCGTGTTGGAGTGTGCTCCTGCGTGGAGTTTGCCCTTTTCCCGGACCGCATCAGGATGGGCTTGTGCCGGAATTGCCCGAAGTGGAGGTCCTGCGGCGGCACCTGGAGCCGCGATTGCAGGGGCGTCGGATCCTCGAAGTGGAGGTGCATCGTCCTCGACTGGTGCGACCCAGCGGAGATGCGGCGATTCGGGAAGCGCTGCGGGGCGCATCGATCCAGCGGGTAGATCGCCGGGGCAAACATCTCCTGTTCGTCCTGCGCACTCCCGGAGGTGCTGAACGGACGGTGGTCGGCCACCTGGGGATGACCGGGCGCATGTACCTGGATTCGGGCGAGACCGATCCTCCACGACACACCGCGATCCTCCTCCGGCTCGATCGGGGTCGATTCCTGTTTGAAGATCTCCGGCAGTTTGGGCGGTTCCATCTGGATCTGGGGGTTCTGGAGGGAATAGGGCCCGAACCCTGGTCCGAGGACTGGACGCCGGATCATCTGCTGGACCGGTTGGCGGGAACGCAGCAGCCGGTGAAGACGCGGTTGCTGGATCAATCGGTGGTGGCGGGGGTGGGGAACATTTACGCCAGTGAAGCGCTTCATCACGCGGGCATCGATCCGGCCCGCCCCGGGTCGCGATTGAAACCAGCAGAGGCCCGACCGTTGTGGCACTCCATCCGAAGCGTCCTGGAGCGGGCCATCGAGGATGGGTTGCGGGCGGACCTCGACTTTGCCGGGGGTGCGGACGGTCTGTTCTACTTCGGTTCTGCGGCCGGACGGAGGTCGGGTGCCGAGCGGTTGCAGGTCTACGACCGGGAAGGGAAGGCCTGCCGGCGCTGCGGGGGAACGATCCAACGGGTCAATCAGGCGGGCCGAAGCACCTTTTTCTGTCCGGGTTGCCAGCGCTGACGGGGTTCATCGGGATCGGAAGCCGGCGGGACTGGGAGAGGCTGGATAAAGAAATTCGTAAAATGCCCTTGAGCCTGCGGGGGGCGATTTGCATTCATTTCCGCCCGCCCGTTACCGGGCGCATCCGTGGTAGGATGCCGGAGTGGTCAATCGGAGCAGACTGTAAATCTGCCGGGCTAACGCCCTACGAAGGTTCGAATCCTTCTCCTACCACCATTTCCCCTTTGCTCGTTCCCCGGTCGTTTGTTTCCTGGATCTCCGCCCGCACGATCCGGCCTTCCACCATCAGATCGTCGCCAAGCCTCCGATGCCGGACCTCGACCAGACGGGGTGCGCTTGCCAGCGACTGGAATCCGTTCCCGCCGACGCCGCGTGGGGCTTTCGCTCCTCCGATCACTTTCGGTCCGTAAAAGAAGACCGCGCGATGGGCCAGACCGGACTCGAGGAAGGAAGCGTGGACTTCGCCGCCTCCCTCCACCAGAAGGCTGGTCACCGGGTAACGCCCCAGCTCCGTCATCAGCCAGCGCAGATCGATCCGGCCATTCACCTTCGGAGCCGTCCACACGGTCACGTAGCGGCGCAGCATTCCGATCCGCTGTTTGGAGGTTCCCTCCCCGACCACGATCAGGGTCTGGTCGCGGTGCAGATCGGTGAGTACCCGGGCGGTGAGCGGGGTTCTGGCCCGGGTATCCAGGATGACCCGGATGGGCGCACGCTCGGATTGGCCGATGCGGACCGTCAGCGAGGGATCGTCTGCCACGACGGTGTTGATGCCGACGAGGATGGCGTCGTGCGCCGCTCGAAGTCCCATCACCCGTTGGCGGGAAGCTGGGCCGGTGATCCAGCGCGATTCGCCGGTGGAGGTGGCAATCTTTCCGTCGAGCGAGAAGGCGGCCTTGAGCGTGACGTGCGGGGTCCGGTGTTGGATCCAATGGTTGAAACCTGCGTTGAGCCGAGTGGCTGCGTCGGCCATCAGCCCGGCATCCACCTGGATTCCTGCCTGGCGCAGGAGTTCGAATCCATGGCCGGCGTGGGCGGGATTCGGATCGGTTGCGGCGACCACCACGCGAGTGATCCCGGCGGCGATGATCGCGTCGGTGCAGGGAGGCGTTCGGCCGTGGGTGCAGCAGGGTTCCAGCGTGACGTAGAGGGTGGCCCCTCCGGGAGCGTTGCCGCGACGTTCGGCGTCCCGGAAGGCTTCGATCTCTGCATGCGGTTCACCGGCCCGCCGATGCCAGCCCTCGCCCAGAACCCGGTTCTGGCAAACCAACACGGCACCCACCATCGGATTGGGGCGGGTATCGCCCAGGGCCCGACGCGCCAGAGCCAGCGCGCGCCGCAGGTGTTGCCGGTCGGACGGGTTGGACCGCACGGAACCGGTCTTGGGCGACGACGACATGGATGGGCTACTCGAAGGCGATGCGGACCGTCGCACCGACGATCTCCACGGATTTGAGGGTGCGTGCGGTGGCGTCCTCGACGCGATAGAAGCGTTGTTCCCCCAGCACGGGAGCGGTGAACTGACGGGTGACGTTGTCCAGCACCGTACCGGCTTCCGGTTGGAAAGGATCCCCGAGGCGGGCGGTACCGAGGAGCTTCGGCGTGACGGCAGTCGGGGTGCCGAAGGACCACGAGAACGTTTGTTCCCCGTCGTCGTCGTTGAACCGGATCGACGCCTGATGCGGGAGGCCCGGGTCCAGGGCGGTGTCCGGGGTGTGGGTCAGAGTGAGGATCGACTCGAACTCAGACGATTCGAAGCCCACTTCCGCCCCATCGACGGTCAGGCGGATGGATTCGGGTTTTACCGCAGTCTCCACGCGGGCGAGGCGGACGATCACGGTGGCGATGGGTTCAGATGGGATCTCACCCACGGCAGGGGCGGCATCGAGGATTGTCGCGCGGACCTTGTCCGGAGTGCTCGCGACGTAGTTGTCGAAGCGGGCATCAAGACGGGCGAGCGGATCGATGGCGAAGACGAACACCCCGGACTGCCCGGCGGTCAGGGTGTCATCGGTTCCGAAGAGGGAATGGATTGGCACCAGGCTGTTGGTGGAGGAGTAAAGACGTCCAAGGAAACGGTTGTCGGTGGCGGTGAAGATCATCCGGTACCGGTGCTCGGAATTCAGCCGGAAGATCGATTCGTTGACGACGCGGGCAGCGTTCTCGCGGAGGACCAGATTGATCTGATGGAAGCCCGAGAGGACGTTGTAGTTGTAGGTGTAGCCGGTGGTCGTCCCCAGGCCGAGTTCGGCTGCCCGGGCAAACACGCCGGCGGATTGGGTCAGCGTCGGCAGCCATCCGAAGAGGTCCACTTCGACCCGGGCTCGCCGGAAAGTCGCCGCCGGAAACAGACTGCCGGCGCGGGCGGGGCCGAGCAGTTCGGGGCTGGGGCTGGCCGGGGCGGTGATGCGGTAGGCTCCCGAGGGAAAGCCGTAGCTGGCCGAGCCGCCCAGCGGACCCAACGGATTGTACCGGGTCCAGCCCACGTCGTTGCCGTCGTTGAAGTCATCCGATTGGGCGACGACGTCGAAGGAAACGGGGGAAGCCAGCAGGAGCAGGGTGGCGATCAAGCCTGCACGGAGGGGGGAGCAATCGGTTTTCATGTGCGGCGGAGTCGGGCGGATGCGGGAGAGAATGCCTGGACCGAGGCAGGTCTGCAATCGCGGGCTCGTGAGCGATCAGCCGGAGCAGA
The DNA here is from genome assembly GCA_041688515.1 of Verrucomicrobiota bacterium. Lineage (GTDB taxonomy): Bacteria > Verrucomicrobiota > Verrucomicrobiia > Limisphaerales > UBA9464 > UBA6176. The sequence continues at coordinate 218 of JBDNHZ010000355.1, read as the reverse complement.
CCGAGGTTCTTCGCTACTTCCTGTGGCTGGACCGGCCAACCCGGGGCTCGGTATCATAGACTCGATACGCGTAGAAATGCCCGCCTTGGGGCGCTCGCCGGCACTTGCCGATGGATGGTTTCCGGCATCGGGCATGGCCCTAAGGCCTGTTTACAGGCATTTCGTGAGGCAGGAGCAGTAGGCATCGCGGTGCTCGATTTGGCGAATCCGTGTCGTGT
>JBDNHZ010000354.1:0-5444 GCA_041688515.1 Verrucomicrobiota bacterium | reverse complement strand
TGTCCGGGGGCGGAACCACCACGCCGGCAGGCTAGGTCCTGTTCGAAGTCTTCAAGTGGCTGAGCTTCGTCGCCGCGGCTTCGAGTGGCCTGTTTCTCACCTCGGATTGCCTGAGCGACGAGAAACGCGAGGGGACCCTGGGTGTGCTGTTCCTCACGGACCTGCGGGGATACGATGTCGTGCTGGGGAAGTTGGCGACGCACGGGCTGTTGGCGGTGTACTCCTTTCTGGCGGCGTTCCCGATCATCGGAACGTGCTTCCTCCTCGGCGGGGTGACGGGCACGGACTTTCTGCGGGTGATCTTCCTCCTCTTGAACACCGCCTTCCTCTCTCTCCGTCGGGGCGTTGGTCACCCCGATCCGACCACGGGAGGTGATCGCGGGTCATTGGTGGGCTCTGTGCCGGACTTTCCTGCCGCCGATGATGGTCCTCCTGCTGATCCTGGGAGCGGTAGGGCATGCAACCCTGCTGCAGAGGGAGCAATTGAACCGGGCGTCATGGTCGTCGCCGGGCTCGAGTGTTCCACCAGCCGAGATCGAACGGATCCTCGCCGACTTGAACATGCAGATGCGGGTGCAACTCGGATTCGAAGGACTGCACCAGTTGAGTACGTTCGTGGTGCTCGCCTGGTTTGGCATGTGGATGGGGATGATCACACCCCGGATCCACGTGGCGGTGGCCAAGACGTTGATCCTGGCCGATCTCCTACCGGCGTTGGTGTCCGTCCTGGCCTCCATGGCGATCCAGACGAGCACCCTGCGTGCGCTTTCCCTCGGCAGTGGTTCATTCTGGCTCAGCCGCGGGTTCGAAGGTTGCCTGAGCCTGATTCTCGACGGGATCCTCGTCTTCATTGCCTGGCGCCGGGTTCGACGTTGGACCGGATACGCTTGAACCCGCGGCTTGCCGCTGCGGTCGCATCCGGGTAGGTCAAAGGGGACATGACGGCAATTGAAGCCAGGATGCAGGTGCACAAGGGGTTTGTCTGGATCGCACTCCTCTTGGGCGCAGTCATTTTCGGCTTCTATCTGGCGAGCAACACACCGCTGCTGATCCTGGCGGCGGCGGGGCTCGGTTGGCTGGGGACCCTGCCCTACCACGCCCGCCTGTGCGCCGTGCTGGGCATGACCACCTACGGGTCGGCACTGATGGTCCCGCTGATGCCGGGGCGCCCATTCGTGTGGGAGATTGCCGCGCTGCTGGGGTGGTCGGGGATCTTCATCCTGGTGGCCCTGCGTCGGTATTCGTCGGATTTCGGTGAGAACTTCCGCAAGTACCGCTGGATTCTGCTGCTGACACTCGGCTACGTGCTGGTCCTGCTCTATCTGATGCGGACCCACGGACTCGGGCTGAAGCTGATGGGCGGCGACAAGATGGGCGGCCGCGTGTACATCCAGCAGTTGGCCTGTGCGTCGTTCCCCATCGTGTTCGCCATGCTGCAGTTCACGGAGGGACAACTGGTCCGCCTGTTCACGATCCATCTGCTTCTGAGCTTCACCTTCATCGTCTCGGATGCGGCGCTGGCGATTGGGTCTGAGCTTTGGTGGGTGTTCTACTTCCTCGACCTGGCCAATGACGCCATCAGCTTCGAAATGGGCAGCGAATCCACCGGCATCCGCCGGTTCCAGTCCTTCTCCTTCGTGTCGGTCGCCATGCTCCAACTGCTGCTGGTCCGGGTGCCGCTGCGCCGAATCTTCAGCGGGAGCGCCGTCTGGTTGGTGCCGACGCTGCTGTTGATCATCGGCATCGGCCTGCCGGGTGGGCATCGCGGCGTGCTGGTCCTGCTCGGCGGCCTGCTCCTGATGTGCTCATGGGCCCAAAGGCTCTGGTCCACCGTCCGGGTGACCGGCGTGTTCCTGCTCTTCGTTCTGGGCCTGGTCTTCGTGTACGCCATCGGATCCCAACTGCCCCTGGCCGCCCAGCGGACGCTGGCCGTGCTCCCCGGGATCAAGCTGGACTCGGTGGCGGTGGAAGACGCCCGGAGCACCCTGGACGGCCGCATCACCATGCGCGAAATCGGCATTCGGCTGATCCCGTATTACCTGTGGCGCGGGCGCGGCTTCGGTCCGGCTTCGGAACCGGTCCCCTACCAGGGCCACGACCCGTACGGAATCATCACCGAGCACGTCAATCTGGGCCGATTCTACAACGGTCCCATCGGGCTTCTGGTCAACACCGGCATCCCCGGGGTGGTCTGCCTGATGGGGTTCGTCCTGGCGACGAGCGTGATTGCCTTCCGCACGCTGTTCTACATCCGTCGGCAGGGAGCCGAGGATCCCTTCCTGCGTTTCGCCTGCGTCAATTCCAGCCTGTGGGTGGTCCATGTCGCGGTGTTTATCTTCCTGCACGGCGATGCGGAATTCGCCATGAACACCTTCGGGCTCCACTCCGGGATCGTCATCGCCTCGGATTGGGCCATCCGTGGACGCGAGAAGCGCGCGCGGCTTGCCGCGGCCCAGCAGGCCGCCAACCGGGCCGCAGAGCAGGCGGCCATTGAACCCAAGGTGCCCTACCGCCGACCTTCCGCCGCCCTCCTCCCTCGCCCCAATGCGGTGTGAGCGCACGCGTCAAACCCTCCCGGATCCTTCACCTCGTCGGGGCCGCCGAGGACAACGGAGGCATTCTCTCCACCATCCGCGGTCTGGCGTCGGGAAGTGAAGCGGGGGTCTGGGAGCATGTCCTGTGGATGCGTTCCTCCTTTCTGCAGACGCGAAAGCCCCATCTCGCCTGCCGCTATTCGCATCACGCGCTGGATGAGTCCGGCTCCCATCTGCGGCTGCTTTTTGCCGCCTGGCGTGCCTGGCCCGACCTCCAGCGACTCCTGGCCATCGAGCCGTGCGCCGTAGTTCATGCGCACTCCCGCGGGTCATTGCCGCTGGCCATCCGCCTCGCCCGACGGAAGCAACCCGTCGTCTTCACCAACCACGCCTACGCCCGGCGTACTGGACTTTACCGCGCCGCTTCGCGCGTCCAAGGGCTCCGGACTGTCCTGCTCACGCCCAACCACGGCCGTCATTACGGTCTCGAACCGCAACCCGGCCGCATCGAGATCCTCTCCGAGTGCGGTGCCGACCGTTTCTTCGACGCCCCCATTCCCGCCCGCCCGCCGACCGCTGCCCGGCCGCTTCAGTTCGTAGGGATTGGCAATGTGGTCGGATGGAAGAAGTGGGAACTGCTGCTGGACGCGATCCACCGGTTGCCCGTCGAGTTGCGCAACCGGATCCAGGTCACCATCTGGGGGCCCATCCCGGCCGACCGTGCCGCACGCCAGTATTCGGAAGAACTCCGGGCGGCGATCCAGGAGAACGGGCTCCAACCGCATTTCCGCCTGGCCGGCCCGACCGCCGAGGTGGAACGGATCCTGGCCCGGGCCGACTGGTTCGTGCTGCCTTCCACCAACGAACCCTGTTCCGTTGCCCTGATCGAAGCGCTGGCTTCCGGAGTCCCTGCCCTGGTCTCCGCCAGTGGCGGCAATACCGACATCGTCGAGGACAACGTCACCGGAGCCCATTTCATCCCGGATTCCGCCGCGTCCCTGAGCGGCCGGCTCGAATCCATCCTGAACGGCACGCTCCAACCCGCGCCGCCCGAGGTGATCCGGGCCAGCGTGGCCGAACGATCCGCCACGGTGATCGCGGGTCGATACGCCGCGCTCTACCGCGAGATGATGGGAGGCTAGGACGGGCCCGCGACCGTTCGGGCCTGGGGTGGAAGGCGGCTGGCGAGGAAGTCCGCGGTCCCAGGAAGGGCGCTGTCCAGATGCCCCGGCCCTCCCACGATGGAAATTCAAATCATGGCCGTTCAAACCGGCTCCGGTTAGGGTGCGCCCCATGTCCGAGCAAGAAGTGCCGCGTGCGGCCAAGTGGCCGTTTCTCCTGGGTGACCTCAGCCTGATCGCCGCCGCCGGCGGGGTGGCATGGCTCGCCCATTCCGGGCGCATTCCCTGGAGCCTTTCCGTCGCTGGCGTCCTCACCAGTGCGGTGGCCGTGGGCGCGTGGATCCTGGTGACCCCCTTCCTCCGGGATCAGGAAGCCGAGCTGCGCCTGAAGGAACACGAAGGCCTGGCCGACACCCTTCATCAGATCCAGCAACTGGAGCGGGTCGCGGCGAGCATCGCGGCCGGTGCCTCCAATCTGGCCGCCGGACAACAATCCCTACAACGCGCCGAGGCCGCGGCCGCTGCCCTGGTCCAGCAGTTGGGGACCGAACGTAAATCGTTCACCGAGGCCCTCCAGCGCACGCAGGATCAGGAGAAGCAGACGCTGAAGCTCGAACTCGACAAACTCCGCCGCGGCGAGGAGGAGAACCTGCGCGTCGTCTGCCATCTGCTCGACCACAACTATGCGGTCTACCAGGCCAGCCAGCGCTCCAGCCAGCCCGGCGTGGCCCAGCAACTCGCCCAGTACCGCGCCGCCTGCCTGGACGCCGTCCGTCGGTTGGGGGTGGTCGCCCACGAAGCCACGACCGGCGAGGCCTTCAATCCCGACTTCCACCAGACCCTCGACGGATCCGCCCCGCCCCCGGAATCCCGCATCGCTGGCACCCTGGCCTGCGGTTACACGATCCGTGGATCGGCCGTCCGGCCGATCATCGTTTCGGTCGAGGGCTTCGCGCAGATCGCCCCCAGCCAACCGGTGGGAGGGTCTAATCCCGATTTCGAGACCGCTCCGGAGACCGCTCCGGAGAACGCGGGCTGACCCGGCAGAGGCCCCGTCAGCGCGGCCGGACGAGGATCTCTTCGATGATCACCCTCGACGGCAACCGCACGCAGAAGAGGACGCAGTCCGCGATGTCTTCCGGTTGCATCATCCGGGCGCGGGCCGAGGCATCGGGCACCACCGGACGCTTCGCCAGCAGCGGGGTGTCGATGTCCCCGGGAAACAGGGCGCTGGCGCGAATGCCGCGGGAACGTTCCTCCGCATTGATGGCCTGGGTCAGGCCGGCCATGCCGAACTTGCTCATCACATAGGCGGGACCGGCCTTGGGGGACGCCTGTTTGCCCGCGTCCGAGACGACATTCACGATGGTGCCGGATCCCTGGGCCCGCATCCCAGGGAGGAAAGCCTGCACGCAGTAGTAGGCGCCATGGAGATTGGCATCGATCATGGCGTGGTAATCCTCCAGCGAAAGCACCTCCAGCGCGCGCTGGGGCGCATTGGTCCCGGCGGCATTCACCAGCACCTCGACGCCTCCGAAGGCAGTCAGGATGGCCTTCCCCACCTTCTCGACCGAATTGCTGTCACCGACGTCGCAGGGATACGCCCGACACTGGTCCGGAGCCCCGGTGAGTTGCGCGGTCTCGTTCAACGCTTCGGCCCGTCGCCCGATCAGGGCCACCCGCCAACCGTCCGCCACCATCTTCACGGCGGTGGCGCGACCAACGCCGCTCCCCGCCCCGGTGATCACTGCCGTTTTCAAGTCACTCATGATTCAGGAAAGCTGGACCC
>JBDNHZ010000353.1:0-26517 GCA_041688515.1 Verrucomicrobiota bacterium | reverse complement strand
TTGGATGCGGGTCGAAGGGGAAGGTGGGCGCGGACGGTGGTGCCGTGGCCCTGTCGGGACTCGACGACCAGGCGGCCGCCGAGGATGCGGGCCCGTTCCTCGAGTCCGCGCAGGCCGAACGCGTGATCGTCGTCCAGAAGCGAGAGTTCAAATCCCCGGCCGTCGTCTTCGATGGTCAGTTCGATCTCGGTGGGGAGGCGGGAAAGTTGGACGCGTACGGACCGGGCCTGGGCATGTTTGAGGACGTTGTTCAGGGATTCCTGAACGATCCGGTAGAGGTTGATCTCGTCGGTCGGGTAGAGCACGCCGTCGATGGGGTCGAGGTCCGAGTTTACGATGAGGGTGCCGCCGTCGGCGATCCGATCGAGCAGGGTGCGAAGGGCACGGGTGATGCCGAGGCGATCGAGGAGTTTGGGGCGGAGATCGTGGGTGATGTGGCGGACATCCTCGATCGCGTGCATGGCGAGTTGGGAGATCTCGGAGAGCTGTTGCTGGGCGTTGACGGGATCGCTGGCGTCGAGCAGGGCGAGGTCGGCGCGGTTCTTGATCACGAGCAGTTCCTGTTCGAGGGAGTCGTGTAGGTCGGAGGCAATCCGGCGACGCTCCGATTCCTGGGAGACGATCAACTGGCGGGCGAAAGTTTCCTGGGCAACGCGACGTCGATCCAGAGTGGCGATGCGCCAGCGGTGGCCGGCGGCGCAGCCCAGCAGCAGCGCCGCAATGAGGCCGGCAGGAAGCCAGGGCGACTGCCACCAATGGGGAAGCAGCACCACCTCCAGCGTCGCATCGGATTCCGAGGCAATCCCGTCGTGGTTCACGGCAGAGACCCGGAAGGTGTAATGCCCCGGGGGCACCCGGGTGTAGTAGGCGACCCGCCGCGTCCCCAGATCAATCCAGCCGCGGTCGAATCCTTCCAATTGGCAGCGGAAGACGATGTCGGCCGCGGAGACGAAGGTGGGAGCCGTGAAGTGGAGTTCGAGGAAATCGCTGTCCGGAGGGATTTCGATGGCCGCCCCTGGGTCGGGAATCTCAATCCGCCGCAGGGTTTGGCGGTCTTCGGGAGAGGGGGAGATCCGATCCGCCTCGGGTTTGCGCCAGGGATCGGTGGGGTGTTCCCGGAGTCGGATGGCGGTGTTGGTGCCCACGCCACCGAGGATGACCCGATCGATGCGCGGGAGCGGTGGCTCTTCCACGCGCGGGAGATGCGCCGGGTCGATGATTGCCACTCCCCGATTGGAGGGGAACCAGAGCCGGCCATCGAGGGTCCGCATCCCGGCGGGTTGCACCGAACTGGTGAGCTCCAGGGTGCGGAGACCATCGGCGCGACCGAAAAGGGTGGCGTGAAGGCGGTCGGTCAGCCGATCAGCCACGGCGTGGAGTTCCTCCCGGGAGACCGAGTAGATGCCGCGCCCGCAGGACATCCACAGTTTGCCCAGGCGATCATCCAGAATCTGGAAGACGGAGGCGGCCGGCAGCCCTTCAGCGGTCGAAAGGTGGCTGAACGTCCCGCTGCGAAATCGGAAGAGGCCTCGGTCGAGCGTGCCGATCCAGAGGGTGCCATCGGCTTCGGCATGGAGGCTGACGACGGTTTCGATCGGATGCCCGTCCGCCGTGGTCCAGTTGGTCACGACGCGATCATTTCGAACCTGATTGAGTCCGTAGGAAGTCCCGACCCAGAGCGATCCATCCGGCGTGTGGACGAGCGAACGTACGTCGTCGTTGGAGAGGCCGTGGGAGCCGGTCAGGGTGAGGACGGGTTGATCCGGGTGGGCGATGTGAAGTCCGCGTTGGGAGCCGAACCAGACCGTGCCCGTGGCGTCGCCGTGAATGCACCAGACCGCCTTGGTGGGCGCGGTTCCCTCCATTGGGAGCACGGCAAATTTCCCGTCCTTGAAACGCACCGCCCCCTGGGTCCGGGCACCGAGCCACAGGGTGCCATCCGGTGCCGCGTAGGAGGAAAAGAGGAAGTTCTCGGGCAATCCCTCGGCCGTGGTGTACCGGCGAACTTCGCCGGCGGTGATGCGGTTGAGCCCTTCGGCGGTGGTGAGCCAGACGGTCCCGTCCGGGCCTTCGGACGTGGAGGTGACCTCATTGTGGCTGAGACCCTCGGGGGCGCCGATCGTGGTGACCTTGCTCGGTGTGAGTTGGCCCAGCCCGAGACCGTCGGTGGCGGTCCAGATGCTGCCTTCACAATCGCGCAGCAGGATGCTGCTGCCGCGGGTGGAAAACCCCGAGCCGATCCGCATTTGCCGGGCAACGCCCCCGGTCAGTTGATGCAATTCATGCTGGCTGCCCAACCAGAGTTCGCCGGGGATCGATTCGAGGACGGCCCGCACGGGGTGGGGTGGGTTACCCGGCCACTCGGCCGGGCGCAGGCGGCCCTGGAAGTACAGCCACAGTCCCTGTTCATTCCCGGCCCAGATGCGCCCGTCACATCCGGGCTGCAACACGGTCCAGCGGGTCGGCCCGCTGAGGCCTTCGGCCGGGATCTGGGTCCAGTTGGTCCCGTCCCAGCGCCCGATTCCCGCCCGCGGACTGGCGGTGATGACCGATCCATCCGGGGCCTCGACCACCCCGACGATGAAGCGTGAGTCGGGATCCGGGTTTGGAACCGGGTGAAAGCGGTCTCCGGAGAGGACATAGAGGCCCCCCCCGTCGGTGCCGACCCACAGACGGCCATTCGGTCCGGTCGCCAGGGTCCTGACCTGCTCATTGGCAAGGCCCTGTTCCTGCCCGTAGTGCCGGTAGTGCGGGCCCTGCTTGCGCACGATGCCTCCTCCCGCAAAACCCACCCAGAGGATGCCCTGGTCCGACTCGACCAGATGGCTGACCCGATTGAGTCGGAAGGCCGGGGTGTTTCGGGTGTGGTGCAGATCGAACCGGACCCCGTCGAATCGGATCAAACCGTCGTCTGAACCCAGCCAGAGGAATCCGTCCCGGGACTGGAGCAGGGCGGTGATCGTTTCAGTTGGGAGGCCGTCTTCCTGTTTCCAGACGCGGAGTGAGAGTTGCTCCAACGACAGGCGCCCGGCGGTGATGCCTTGGGCCTTCTCGAACCCAAAAGCCGACAGGACGCACACCCCGCAGACGCTGATCCAGCGCAGCCAGGGGTGGAGGCGGTGAAGGATTCGGCTCCGGTGGGGCATGTCGACCGTTTGCGGTGCCACAAATTACGTTCGGATGCGAGTCTCCGTTCGGGTCTCTCCTGGGAGCGCGGGCGTCCTCGCCCGCAGCTTGCTCCCTGCCTTTGATCGGTCGGGTGGCCGGGGCGCGTGCGAATGGAAGTCAGGGTCTTGCCTGAGGTGTAACGTTGTTCGGCATTGGGGCGTAGCACGGGCCGTTGACTGAACCCACCGACTACGACGGAAGCCAATGACCCTGACCGTTGACGGGCCGGAAAACTGGCCATTGTCAGGAGCCTCATGATGTCTGGCATGCCGGAGCCGGCCATTCGGGAGGTCTGGCTGCTGCCGCTGTCGCACCCCCAGGAGTTAGTCTTTCGCAGTGAACTGAGGAACCTTCAACAGCAGCAGAGTATGCCATACATCAGCACTTACGATCGATTGGTTCGCGAGGAGGGTTGGGAAGAAGGTCTCGAGAAGGGTCGCGGAGAAGGCCTAAGGGAAGGTCGGCTCCACGCACTCCGTGAGGTGGCCGTGGAACACCTGGTTCAAAGATTCGGTACGATCCCTGACGATGTCCGTGAACGGATCCAGGGGATCGAAGACGAAGCCCGCCTCCGCAGCCTCGTTCAGGCGGCCTTCGTCTCGCCGTCGCTCACGGCGTTTTCCCAAGCCGTGCTTCTGCCGTGATCGGCTGACCGGTTCGTCGGCCCGCCCAGAATGAGCCTCGTCCCTTCGCTTTCCGCGTAGGCGACGAGGTGACGAGGCTCATTTCAATCGGGCGGGAGACGTCGGTGGGCCAGGGTGCCCCCCGCCCCAAAGCCCCCCAACTCCCCGATTGGCGGCGGTGGGCGTCGGTGTCAGGTTGCCCGGCATATCAGCATGAACGCTTGGCTTGGAAAGATGATTGGGTTGGCCGTGACGCTCTGGACGGTCGTCCCGGCGGGGTTCGGACAGGGAACCTTCCTGTTCACCAACAGCAATCAGGCACGGACGGTTCCGTTCACGGATTGCGAGGGGAAGGCCGTCGCGGGCGAGGGATACCGAGTGGAAGTGGTGGTCAAGAATCCCAAGACCGGGGCTGTTGATCCCAACGTGGAGATGCTCCAGAAGGACCTCACCTGGACCCAGCTCGCTCCCGTCGGGATGCTCGAAGGCAAGGCGGCCGGGATCTTCACCGGGGGCACGGTTCGGGTGCCGTCCATCGCTCCCGGTCAGGAAGCGCAGTTGACCGTCCGTTCCTGGCAGTTGGCTTCCGGCGCGGACTTCGCCTCGGCCAAGGTCCGCGGGGAAACCAACATCACCGTCAAGCTGGGAGGGATCGGCAGTCCTCCCTCCTTTCCCGCCCGGTTGCGCGGGTTGCAGGGGTTGAAGCTGTGCCCGGTCAAGTAGGAGCGTCCGTTCGCCGATGCCGATCATGGGGGTGCCGCTGGAGCCTGCGACGTGGGTGATCCGCCTGTCCCCGGGCGGCGCTGGGGCAACGCCCGCTGCGGACCGCGGGCCGGCATCCACGGGTGCCGCCACCCGCTGCCCCCGTTGGATCCTGGCTGGATTGATCCTGCTCTGCTCCGTCGGGCACGCCGCCACGCCGGTGGTGCTGTCGGAGTTCATGGCCACCAACACCCGCGCGCTCAAGGACGAGGCGGGCGGCACTCCGGACTGGATCGAGTTGCACAATCGCAGTTCGGAGACCGTGCCGTTGGAAGGGTACAGTCTTACCGACAATCCCCGCCGACCGCGCAAGTGGATCCTGCCCGCGATGACGATGGCTCCCGGCGCGCGTCGCCTCGTCTTCGCCTCGGGTCGCGAGCAGCGGGATCCCTTGAAACCCCTGCACGCCCCGTTCAAGCTGGCGGGTGAAGGTGGCTATCTGGCCCTGGTCGCTCCCGATGGAACGGTGGCGACCGAGTTTGCCCCGGTTTATCCGCCGCAGTTCCAGGATGTCTCCTTCGGATTCGCAGCGGCATCGGCGCGCGCCTGGTTCCTTCCCAAGCCCACGCCTGGGAAACCCAACTTGCCGGAGGGTGCTGGCCTGGGGCCGATGCTCTCCGATCCGACGAATTCCCCCGCGTTCGCGAAACCCGGGGACTCCCTCCGCCTGTCGGTGCGGGTCACTGCCAACGGCGCTCCCGTGAAGGAAGTCCGCGCCTGGCACCGCGCGATGTTCAGCGCGGAGAAATCGGTGGCCCTGAACGACGAGGGTCGCGACGGGGACGCCCAGGCGTCGGACGGGATCTGGAGCGGGATGATGCCCACCGCCGGTGCCAAATCCGGTTCGATGGTGCGCTGGCGGTTCGAGGCGATCGACGGGGCGGGTGCGACCAATCGATGGCCGCTGTTTCCCGATCGCGAGCGGAGCGCCCGCTATCTCGGGACGGTGCTGGACGCCGAATCGGTCACCAGCGCGCTCCCGGTCTTCCATCTGTTCATCGAACCCGCTCGTCGAGGGGCGGCAGATTCCGAATCGGGAGCGCGGGCCGCCTTCCATCAGGACGGCGAGTTCTACGACAACATCCAGATCAAGGTCCGCGGCAACACCACGGCGGGATTCCCGAAGAAGTCGCACCGACTGGAATTCAATGCGGAACATCCCCTGCGCCATCCGGGGCCGGGCGGACGGATCCGCAACACCTCGCTGATGGCGGAGTGGGGAGACCCGAGCTACCTGCGGCAGCACCTGTCGTTCTGGCTGATGGCAAAGGCGGGAGTCCCGGCTCCGTTCCATGAGCCGGTCCGGGTCCAGTTGAACGGGGAGTTCTACCAGTTGGCCATGCACTCGCAGGTGTTGGGCGAGGAATTGCTGGAGCGCACCGGTCTCGATCCCGATGGAGCCCTCTACAAGGCCGTGGGGACCGTCGCGCCCGACATCATGTCCACCGGCGGATTCGAAAAGAAGACGCGGAAACGGGAGGACGAACGGGACTACCTCGAGTTCACCCGGGCGCTGGCCCATCGTTCCCGCCCGCAGGCGCGCGCCCTCGAACTGTTCGACCGCTGCGATCTTCCCGGGGTCATCAACTACCTCGCCGTGGCGCGCCTGACCCAGGAAGACGACGACATCTGGGCGAATCTTTCCCTGTACCGCGACAGCAATGGCTCGGGCCGATGGCGTCCGGTGGCCTTCGACATGAACGTCTCGTGGGGTCTGAGTTTCGGGGCGGGCGGGATCCTGGCCGATCGCGACGAGTTTCGAAGCCATCCGTTCTGGGGCGCTTCAGGCATCGGCAGCAACCAAGGCCACAACGAACTCTACGACGCCGTCATCCGCACCCCGGCCACGCGCGAGATGCTGGTGCGGCGCATGCGCACCCTGATGGATCGGTACTGGCAGGCCCCGGGCACGCCGGTTGGCGAGCACGTGCTGGAAAGCCACATCGAAGAACTGCGCCGGAAGATCGCGCCGGAGGCGGCACTCGACCGGAAGCGCTGGGGCGAGTCCTGGAATGCTTCGCGGCAATCCACGTCCGGCCGGGCACTCGACCAAGGGATCCGGGATCTCCTCCAACAGTTCCTCGAACTGCGACGCGTTCACTTTTTCGTCTTTCACTCGGCGACCCAATCCAAGCGGCAGATCGGCGTGGGCACCCGCCTGAGCGCCGGGATTCCCGATTCGCAACCCATGGAGTGCCGGGTGCGGATTGCGGATGTCGGGCGCGGGGGTGAGCGCCGCCAGGACTGGCTGCGGTTGACCAATACCCATCCGTTCGCGGTCGATGTTTCTGACTGGAAGCTGGCCGACGACGTGAAGTTCACGTTGCCACCCGGCATGGTGATCCCTGCCCATGGCGAGGCGATCGTCGCGGCGGACGAAGCCGGATTCCTCACGCGGACCAACCCTCCGATGCGGGGAGAGCAATGGCTGGTGGTGGGTGGATTCAAGGGCAACCTGGGCAAGGCACAGGACATCCGGTTGACCGACGACCGCGGCCGCGAAGTGGATCGGTGGCAGCCGAAGAAGTGAGGCTGGAAACCACGGTGGTTGATCCGCAGAGGGGGAGCCCCTTGGAAGCGTCTTGAGCGCGAGCGGTGGATTCAACTCCGGCTTCGAGCGTGAAGATGAACGGTTAAGGCCGGGGAAGCGGGCGGGGGGTGGCGACCCGGGAGTTGGCGCTGGGGAGGTAACAGGCCTGCGACGGATGGGAGAGGGTCGTGCGCGGGCTCAGCGAAACGACGATCACCTGCTCCCGAGCGTCGGTCGCGGTGACCTGAAGGTGGTTGGCTTCCCAACCCGCAGAGGCCATCACCACGTAGCGGTGGCCGGGCACGACTTCGAAGGGAAGGATGTCGTTCATGTCCGCCGTTTCTTCCCGGCTGACGCCGGTTCCAACGTGACTGGGATCGGTCAGGTCGCCCAGCGAGACATCGGCCTTCACGCGGCGACCGGCGGGTTGATCCAGGACCTTCACCAGCAACCGGATCTTCCCGTCGGCTTTGGCCTGGGACTTGGGCGTGTACCGATCGGTGACGTTGACCGCGGGCACCCAGTGGATGTCGCGGGCCCACACCATGGGGAAGGCCGTGCCGGACCGACGAAAGCTGCTGGCGTAGATGGCGTGTCGCGGTTCGTCGCGCTTTGCCTGGGAGGCGTCATGCACGAACCAACCGCGGTCGAGTCCGGCCGGATCAGGTTCAGCCGCACCGGCGAAATGCCAGTCGCCATCCCAAACCTCCACCCAGGTGTGATTGCCGCGCAGATTGATCCACAGGGGAGTGCCGACGATCCGTGCGGGGATGCCAACGGCGCGGCAGGCGTCCGCCAGCAGGACGGAGAGACCGGTGCAGGTCGCCATCCCGCTTTCGATGCTTTCGAGCGGGCTTTGATCGGGCTTCCGGCGTTTGGTGGAGTACTTGACGTTGACCAGGGGAAAGAGGCGTTCGTTGATTCGACGGGCGGCTTCTCCCGGGCTGGTGCAACCCTTGATCAGGGGCAGGGCGAGTTCGCGGAGTCGCGGGCGCCACGAGTCGCGAAGTTCATTGATGCAGGCGTAGGGCAGGATGTCGTTGAGGAAGACGTCGGGAGGAATCTGTTTCGCCCAGGGCGCCGTGGACATCGCTTCGTAGGCGAGCGCCGTGTTGGTCGCAATCAGCCCGGCGTCGAGCGTGACGAGATCGATCTCAGGCATGTTCTCGAACAGGAAGGTCATGCCTTCCCGCTGGCTCTCCGGGGTCCGCTCCAACATCGGTGCCAGCGCCGCCCGATTCGTGCCGGCCCGGCTCAGCGCCTTTTCAACCGAGTCCGACCACCAGCGCTCCGCCTGGACCTGCGGAATCGCCACCACCGCCGCCAGGACGGTCAGCAGGGAGAACCAGACGCCGGGGCTGCGCTTCGAAATCACCATCTTCCAAAAGTGCCGACGACCGCGAGTCCATGCCACAGGAAACTCCCCGCCCGTCCGCGTTCGATGGTACGCTCCGGTCGCTTGAGCACGGTCATTCATTGGTTTCGACGCGATCTTCGGATCTCCGACAACACCTCGCTCCACCACGCCTACACCCGCGGGACCCGGCTCATCCCCTGCTTCTGCTGGGAGGACGCGATGCTGCGGTCACCCGACGTGGGACCGGCCCAGGTCCAGTTCCTGTTGCGTTCGTTGGAGTCGTTGGCGGCCAATCTCGCGGTACTGGGACATCGCTTGATCGTCCGGCGCGGGGTTCCGCACGAACAGTTGGCCTTGCTGGCCCGGGAGACCGGCGCAACGGCCGTTTTCACCAACAAGGATTACGAGCCGTACTCCCGTGAACGCGACGCCCAGGTGTCGTCGGCGTTGGAAGGGCAGGGCGTCACCTTCACTTCCTTCAAGGATTCGGTGGTGTGGGAGGAACGCGAGATCCTGACCGGCACCGGTGGGCCGTACACGGTCTTCACTCCCTACTCGAAATCCTGGCGGTTGCGTCCACGACCCGAGCCGCGTCCCCGCCTCGGGCCGGCAAAGCAGTCGGTGTCGGCGACCGTGGTTTCGTTGCCCCTGCCATCGACCAGCGCCGAGTTGGGGCATCCGCTCGGCCACGAGCTGTTTCCAGCGGGGGAGAAGGCGGCCCATCAGGCCCTCGACGCCTTCATCGAGCGTCGGGTCTTCGGTTATGCCGTCGCGCGGGATCATCCGGCGGACGAGGCGGGCACTTCGCGGCTGTCGCCGCACCTGCGATTCGGAACGATCAACGTCCGGACCTTGCTGAAGCGCCTAGGGGAAACACGGGCCGGGGCTTCAACCGAGGCGGAACGCAAGGGCTGCGACATCTGGGAGAGCGAGCTGATCTGGCGCGAGTTCTACACCCAGATCCTGGCGAATTTCCCGCACGTGGCCCGGGGCAGCTTTCGCCCGGGTTACGACCAACTGAAGTGGTCGGGCAAGGACGCCTGGTTCGACGCCTGGTGCGTGGGCCAGACCGGATACCCGATCGTGGACGCAGCCATGCGCTGCCTTAATGCGACGGGTTGGATGCACAACCGGTTGCGAATGGTGGTGTCGATGTTCCTCACCAAGGATCTCCTGATCTCATGGCAGCGGGGCGAACGTTATTTCATGCAGCGTTTGGTGGACGGCGATCTGGCCGCCAACAATGGCGGTTGGCAGTGGAGCGCCGGCACCGGAACCGATGCCGCCCCTTACTTCCGGATCTTCAATCCGACGTCGCAAGGGGAGAAGTTCGATGCGGCCGGTGCCTTCGTGCGGCGCTGGGTGCCGGAATTGGCGGCGGTCCCGGACGACGGAATCCACGAACCATGGACGAATCCACTCTGGCTGAGCCGTGGCAAGTACTCGGCCCCCATCGTCGATCACAAGGTTCAGCGGGACCGCTGCCTGGCGATGTACAAGGCCGTCCGCGCGACGATGCCTTGAACCAGGAGGGTTGGCAGCCGAAGCCGTGATGAGTGCTCCACACATCTGCGAAGCGGGAGAGGGTGTCCTGCTCGATGCCCGGCGCGCGGTCTTCCTGCCTGGCCTGCGGATGCTGGCGGTGGCCGATCTTCATTTGGGCTACGCCTGGGCGCAGCGGAAGCGGGGACACCTGCTTCCCATCGGTCCGGCCGATGACACGCTGGCGCGGTTGCAGGCGTTGTGTGCCGACTGGAGACCGGAGGGGGTCGTCGTCCTCGGCGATTTCGTGCACGCCGCCGCAGCGGTCGAGGGAATCCGGGCGGCCGTTTCGGAGGTGCTCCGGGGACTTCCCGCCTCCGTGCGATGGGAGATTGTTCTCGGCAATCACGACCTGCGGCTCCCGGCCCGGTTGAAGGAATGGGGCCTGACGGTGCCCTGCCACGCGAGCCTCGACTCCGGAGGATTCCGCTTCATCCACGGCGACGTTCTTCCCACGGAACCGTTGCCCGCCGGGTGGACCCTGAGCGGACACGAGCATCCGGCCCTGGTGCTGGGCGACGGTGGAACCACCTCGCTTCGGGTGCCGGCGTTCCTCGTAGGGGAACGACGGGTGATCCTGCCGCCCTTCTCAAACTGGGCCGCCGGATCGGTCGTGGGCCGACAACCGTTTCTGGGCGAATGGGCGCGGCGTTCGAAATTCCGGACCGCGGTCGCCTGCCTGGGACCGCGTCTGCTGCCGATCCCATGGGAACGCCTGCCGGGCACGGGGACGATTTTGTGATCCGGAAGGCCCCGCAGGGGCCGAGGTGACACCGAACACGGGTGTCCAAACCGTGCCTGGAGTGCCCGCACGACCACCGCATCCAGTCGGGCGCTCATCAGTGAGAGCGGGGAGGTCCGCCGATCCTGAACGGCGTCCTCCGCAACCACCCAACTGGCGAGAAGATGGGTGACCGGACTCATGGCGAGGCTACGACCGCGGACGGGTGTCGCATCCCAGAAGGATCACCGCGGGTACGGATTCGTTGCTGGGATGCCCTATTTCACCCGTTTGGGGTCTCGCCAATCGTGGTGGGAGAGCGAAGGATGGGCTAAGGCTTCTCTGTCATGCGCGCGATCCATATTCTGGCTTCCTTTGGGAGGGGTTTTCTCCCCGCCCTGATCCCCTTCGCCTGGGTGCTTGCCTCGGGTGTTCCCCGGGCTCTCGGGGCGGAGGCTCCGGTCGATTTCCTCCGTGAGATCGAGCCGATCCTGATCAAGCGCTGCTCGGAATGTCATGGGCCGGACAAACAGAAGGCGGAGCTCCGCCTGGACACCCGTGCCTGGGCGATCAAGCCGGCCAAATCCGGCAATCTGGCGTTGGTCCCGGGAAAGCCGGAGGAGAGCGAACTGCTCCGGCGGGTGGTCGCCGGCGATCCGGACGATCTCATGCCGCCGAAGGAACCGCGTCTCACTCCGGCGGAGGTGTCGAGCCTGCGGCGTTGGATCGCCGAAGGTGCGGTGTGGCCGGAGTTGGATCCGCTGGCGCACTGGGCGTTCCGGGCACCGGTACGCCCGACGCCTCCCGAGGTCGGCACGGCGGGTACGGCGGTCCGGAATGACATCGATCGTTTCATCCTCGCGCGGTTGCAGAAGGAAGGGTTGGGCCTGCGTCCGGAAGAAGATCGCGCGACGCTGCTGCGTCGGGTGTCGCTGGATCTGACCGGTCTACCGCCGACCTGGGCCGAGGTCGAAGCCTTCCAGCGCGATGCCTCGCCGGATTCCTACGAGAAGGCGGTGGACCGGTTGCTGGCGTCCCCGCACTACGGCGAACACATGGCGCGGGGTTGGCTGGATCTGGCGCGGTACGCGGATTCCAACGGTTACCAGGTTGATCTGGCGCGGTCGATCTGGCCTTACCGCGACTGGGTGATCAACGCCTTCAATACCAACCAGCGCTTCGACCAGTTCACGATCGACCAGTTGGCGGGCGATCTGGTGCCGAATCCGACCCTGGAACAGCGCGTTGCCACGGGCTTCAACCGCAACACGAAGCTCAACGACGAAGGCGGCGGTGACGCGGAGGAATATCGCACCAAGGCGGTCAAGGACCGGGTGGCCACGTTGGGCACGGCCTGGCTGGGACTCACGCTCAACTGCGCCGAGTGCCACACCCACAAGTACGATCCGATCTCCCACGAGGAGTACTACCGGATGTACGCCTTCTTCAACAACACCACCGACGGCGGCAACTACAGCCCGGCACCGGCGGTGGACGTCCCCGCGCCCGATCTGAGCCAGACCACGGGATTCGTCCAGGCCCGACTCGGGGAGACGCGTCTGGAGTTGGCGGCGGTCGAAGCGAAGCTCGTTGCCGCGCAGTCCCGCTGGGAGAAGAACGTGGCGAAGAAGGGCGACGTCTGGCGGACGTTGACGCTGAAGAATCCCTCCTCCACCGGAGGCTCCGGCTATACCAACCTGCCCGATGGCTCGCTCCTCGGCATCGGGGTCAATCCGATCTACGACACGATTACCGTCGAGGCCGATACCGATCTGACGGGCATCACCGCGGTGCTTCTGGAGGTCCTGCCCGATCCAAGCCTGCCCAAGAAGGGGCCGGGCCGTTGGGGCCAGACCGGGAACTTCATCCTCGACGAATTCGGCTTTGCCGCCGCGCCGAGATCGGGTCCGGCTCCGGCCAATACCAACCTCGTCTTCAGCACGGCGACGGCGGACTGGGAGCAGCAGTACTACCGTGCCGAACACGCGGTGGATCGTAATCCCAAGACCGGATGGGCGATTGGTCCTCGGTTTGGTGAGCGCCATTTCCTGGTCGCCACGCTGAAGGATCCGGCCGGGTTCAAGGGCGGCAGCCGCCTGTCCTTCCGCTTCGATCATTACCACGGCAACAGCCATTGCATCGGACGCTTCCGCATTTCGGTGACGACCGAGAAGGATCCGGGGGCGCTCTGGCCGCTGGCGTTGGAGGTGCGCGAGGCGCTGGCGTTGAAGGCGTCGGCGCGCTCGGCGGAACAGAAGAAGCTTCTGGCCGACGCCCATCGTGCCTCGTCGGCGGACGTCCGGTACTTCGAGCGCGAGATCATCCGGCTCACGCAAAAGGAAAAGCAGATCGCCTCCCGCAAGTTCAGCTCGATGGTCATGCAGGAGCGGGGCGAACCCAAGCCCCGGACGAGTTACATCCATCTGCGCGGCGATTTCCTCACGCACGGCCCCGAGGTCACGGCGGGGGTTCCCGAGGTGTTCAATCACCTGCCCGAGAACCAACCCGTCAATCGCCTGGCGCTGGCGCAGTGGTTGGTGGATCCCGCCAATCCCCTGACGGCACGGGTCACGGTGAATCGTTTCTGGGAACGATGTTTCGGGACGGGCCTGGTGAAAACCTCGGAGGACTTCGGTCGCCAGGGCGAGCCGCCTTCCCATCCCGAGTTGCTCGACTGGCTCGCCACCGAGTTCATCCGCACCGGTTGGGACGTGAAGGCGATGCAGAAGCTCATCGTGATGTCGGCCGCCTACCGCCAGAACGCCGCGGCCGATGCCGTCGTTCTGGAGAAGGATTTTTACAACCGCCTGATCTCGCGCGGACCGCGCTTCCGCATGGACGCCGAGATGATCCGCGACCACGCCCTGGTGGTCAGCGGATTGATCAACCCCAGACTGGGCGGGCCGAGTGTCCATCCGGTCCAGGTCGCCAACCTGTGGAAGGAAATCGGGTTCCTGCGACCGGAGATCGGCATGGACGAATGGCCGGAGAGCGAGGGCCCGGATCTGTACCGACGGGCGGTTTATACCTTCTGGCGCCGGGTCTGCACCTATCCGACCTTCGCGACCTTCGATGCGCCCAGCCGCGACGTGTGCGTGGCGCGTCGGCCGCGGACCAATACGCCATTGCAGGCGCTGGCGGCCTTGAATGAACCCACGCTGCTCGAAGCTTCCCGGGTCTTTGCCCAACGGATCCTCGCCGAGGGCGGCAAGGACGACGCGGCGCGGGTCGAGTTCGCCTTCCGAACCTGTCTGGGGCGCGCGCCTACCCCGGCCGAGCGGGCGCGATTGCTGGCGTTTGTGAGCCAGCAGTTGAAGTCCTTCGGACGCGATGGCGAGGCGGCCCGAGAGTTCATCGAAGCGGGTTCCGCGGCCCGTCCGGCGGACGCGGATCCCCGTCGTCTGGCCGGCTGGATGATGCTGGCCAATGTCCTTTTCAACCTCGACGAGACGCTGACGAAGTAGTCGTTCCCATCCCATGGACTCCCCACTGGCTCCCCTCCGCAACGCCACCCGTCGGCGTTTCCTCCAGCATTGCGGCACCGGCATGGGCGCGCTCGCGCTTGGGTCGTTGCTCAACGAGAAGCTCTTCGCCGCCGATGCCTCGATCCCGATCCTGGGACGGCCCCACTTCGCGCCCAAGGCCAAGAACATCATTTACCTGTTCCAATCCGGTGGTCCGTCGCATCTGGATCTCTTCGATCCCAAGCCGGAGCTGAAGAAGCGCGACGGGCAGCAGGTGCCCCAGGATCTGGTGAAGAACATCCGGCTCGCGCAGATCGGCAAGAACGCGAAGCTGCTGGCTTCACCGTACCGGTTCGAACAGTACGGCAAGTCCGGCATGTGGCTGAGCGAACTGTTGCCGCACCTGCGGACGATCGTCGACGATGTGTGCTTTGTGCAGGGCTTCTATTCCGAGGCCTTCAACCATGACCCGGCGACGCTGTTCATGAATACCGGGGCCCAACTCGCGGGACGTCCGGCCATGGGTTCCTGGTTCAGCTACGGACTGGGGAGTGAAAACAAGGATCTGCCGGCCTTCGTCGTCCTGATGACCGGCGCGGGTCAACCGCTCACCAACGCGTCGTGGGGCAGTGGTTTCCTTCCCACCCAACATCAGGGCGTGACCCTCCGTTCCCAGGGCGATCCCGTCCTGTTCGTCGGCAACCCGCCCGGAATGGGATCGCCCCGGCGGCGGCAGTCCCTCGACGCCCTCCGCGATCTCAACCAGATGCGGCATGACGTCCTGCAGGATCCGGAGATCCAGACCCGCATTGCGGCCTATGAGATGGCCTATCGCATGCAGACCAGCGTGCCGGAAGTGATGGACGTCTCGAAGGAGAACGCCCGGACTCAGGAAGCCTACGGCACCACTCCCGGTCGCGCGTCCTTCGCCAACAACTGTCTGCTCGCCCGGCGCCTGGTCGAGCGCGGCGTCCGGTTCGTCCAGCTCTACCATCGCGGTTGGGATCATCATGGCGGCCCGGACGGCAATCTGGTGTTCGATCTCAAGAAGCGCTGCGCCGAGACCGATCAACCGGCGGTGGCGCTGGTGCGCGACCTCAAGGAACGCGGGTTGCTCGACGAGACCCTGGTCCTGTGGGGCGGCGAGTTCGGTCGGACCCCGATGATGCAGGGCGCGCTCAGCCCGGATCAGATCGGGCGCGATCATCATCCCCACGGCTACACCATCTGGATGGCCGGCGGCGGCATCAAACCGGGCGTCGTGCACGGGCGGACGGATGACTTCGGTTTCTACGCGGTGGAAAACAAGGTCCATGTGCATGACCTGCACGCGACCATCCTCCACCTGTTCGGGCTCGATCACCTCAAGCTCACCCACCGATTCCAGGGCCGCGACTTTCGGCTCACCGATGTGCACGGCGAACTGGTCAAGGGGATCCTGGCCTGAGCGGGGCGCCCGCCGCGATGGGGCTACCGTCGCGAGTCGAGGTGAAACGTGTGCAGAGTCCGGTGAAAGATCGGCGGCAGCAGCAGCGCGGCGATGAAGATGAACAACAGCCCGGCGTAAAGCGCGTAACAGCCGGCGAAGAGCTTGCCGGCGGTGGCGGTCGGGTTGTTCACCGGCCCCATCCCACCGAGAAGCATCGCCGAGTTGAGGAACGCATCGGCGAGCGGCAGGTGCTCAAGCGCGCTGTACCCGAGCATCCCCACCCCCAGCGAAAAGACCAGCAGTGCGGAAGCGACCAGGGCGTGGAAGAAGAGTCGCTTCGCGAAATGGGTGCTGGGCAGCACCGGCTGTTGTTTCGATTCGTCCATAGGAAACTGGAAACGGCGAAGGGGAGCGCTGAGGCAGGCGAGCATGAGATTCATTCCGGGCCGCCTACTTCTTCAGTTCGGCGATTCATCTTCGGCAGATTGCCCAGAATCCGGCCGACGGCAAATCTGCGCGGAGTTTGCGGATCTCCCGCCAATGTGGGACAACAGGGCCTCATGCTGGATCTCCTTCCTCCCCGGTTGCGCGAGGTGCTGGACCGGACCCCCGGTCTGGCACGCGCCTATCTGGTGGGGGGGTGCGTGAGGGATGCCCTGATGGGCAGGGCGGTGAAGGACTTTGACATCGAGGTCTTCGGCACGGATTACCCCGCCTTGCAGACGGCGCTGTCGCGGTGGGGTCGCACCGATTGCGTGGGACGATCCTTCGGGGTGGTAAAACTCTCGTTGAGGGACGGCGAACAGTACGACTTTTCCCTGCCTCGACGCGACTCCAAGGTGGGCCCCGGACATCGGGGTTTCGAAGTAGAATTCGATTCCGACCTCACCCCGGAGGAGGCGTCCGGCCGACGCGATTTCACGATCAACGCGCTCATGTTCGATCCGCGGCGCGGTCAGTTGCTCGACTTCCATGGGGGCGTCGAAGACGTCCGTGCGCGCCGGCTTCGTCATACCAGCGAGGCCTTCGTCGAGGATCCCCTGCGCGTCCTGCGCGGGATGCAGTTCATCGGCCGGTTCGAACTGGAGCCGGATCCATCCACGATTGCCTTGTGCCGGACGATCGCTGCCAGCCAGTCGGAGTTGGCGGTGGAACGGATCCGGGAGGAATGGTGGAAGTGGGCGAGCCGCAGCGTGTCGCCCGCCCGCGGACTCCAGTTCCTCTCCGATTGCGGCTGGCTCGATTACTACCCGGAGATCGCGGGCCTGCGCGGCGTGCCCCAGGACCCCGAGTGGCATCCGGAGGGAGACGTCTGGACGCATACGCTCCACTGTCTGGACGCCCTCGTGAAGCAGTCGGGTTGGCGGGCTGCCGATGATTCGCTCCGAGTGATCCTCACCCTCGCCGTGCTCCTGCACGACGCGGGGAAGCCGGGGACCACCCGCCGTGAACTGCGGGACGGCCGTGAGCGGATCGTCTCGCCGGGGCATGAGCCGGCGGGAGGTCCCTTGGCCGACCGCTTCCTGGAGCGGATCCGCTCTCCGACCGCCGTCCTGGAGCGGGTGCGTCCCCTCGTGGAAAATCATCTGGCCCACCTCCAGACCTCAACGCCCCGATCCCTGCGCCGGCTCGCCGTGAGACTGGTGCCCGCCCGCATCTCCGACCTGGCCGAGGTCATGACGGCCGATGCCTCGGGCCGCTCGTCGCGCCCGGTCGGAGAACCGGCGTCGGTCACCGCCCTGCTCCAGTTGGCGGCGGAAATGGATCTCCAGGCGTCCGCCCCGCGACCGCTGCTTCAGGGAAGACATCTGGTGGCCCGTGGAATGCGCCCCGGGCCCAGGTTCAGTGCGATCCTCGGCGCCGCCTTCGAGGCTCAGCTCGACGGCGAGTTCTCCGACATCGCCGGCGCCGAACGTTGGCTGGAAACCCGGTTGACGGGTTAGGGCGAGGGTCGGAGGGACGAGTTCTACGAGTCCCCTTGACCGACCTCCGGAGTTTCGGACTCGCGGAGCTCGCTCCAGGAGCCCGTCCGTCCAGATCTCAGGTCTGGGTGCAGGGAGAGAGAGAGGCGGGCGGGATGGGCACTTCCATCCTTCCCGGGTGAGTGTGCGGAACCGGTCGGACGTCGTGCCGGAGTCCCTCATCCGCGCTGCTTCGTGCGATCCGCGGTTCAATCGCTTCCCGCCATTCAGACATCTGACTGCGGATCACGCGGATGACCGCGGATCAGAAAGCGGCGGGAACTGCCGCGGCAGTGAACCGGGTTTGGAGTTCTGTCCGTGTCCATGCGGTGGCGACTCCGGGAATCGCGTGAGGATCCCCTCCTCGTGGGTGGAGGAATCCGGTTTAGACCCGGTCGGCGCGCATGCTATCCGGATCTGTTCCCGTCGCCCGACACCAGTCCAGATAAGCAAGGGGTGAGATTTCGCTCGGCTTGATTTCACTACGGCCGCCCCAGAAGACGTTCGTGTAGGAGAGAGGGATGCCGATCTCGGCAAGGTGTTGATCGATCGCCGCTTTGTGGGCGAGGACGAGATCCTTGTCTGAACCATGGGCAACCCCCATGACGTTGACGTTTCGGAACTCCGGGCCGCCTTCGCGCCAGTAGGCATGCGTCATGACATGGTGACGGCCCACTTCCCGACCGGCTTCCTCTTCGCGTCCGGGGGGGACGGCCCAGTGGAACAGGGCGTTGAATCGGGTCACGCGCTCGCCCGATGCCAGCGTCTTCACGTGTTCGAGGAAGGTGCTGAAACGCCCGATGACCTGTCGTTCGGCCAGGGCTTCGGCAACGGTGTGGAACGTTTCCAGGGGAACGTCCGCGGCAGCGGCCCGGGCCGCCCACGGATCGGAGGTCAGTTCGTCCGGCTCAAACTCCCGCTTCAACGCCGTCAACACCCGCCATTCCAGGTCACTGAGCTTCACCACCTGGACGTCGATGGCCTCAGCCGGAACGTCCGCCCGGCTGCCCGGTTCGAGTCCCCTGCGTCGGACGTGCCCGACGCCGAGCGCGAACAGCTTTCGGGCGGGCATGAGCCGGAAGTGTTCGGCCCCGATCCGCCCGGCGAGATAGCGGGCGTGACGTTCCAGCGAGAATCCCTGCGGCACCTTGAGCGTGGTCCACAGGCGGTAGTTCGATCCGGGCGTGGCGGCGTCGGTCGAGCGGATGACGACGTGTCCGCTGAAGGGATCGTTCTGGAAGAGGAAATCGAAGGCGGCATCCAGACGGTCCGCGGGAACCTGCCAGGCGCACAGGGCTCCGTCGGCCAGGCTGGTGGCGAGCAGGGTTTGCCGGATGCGCCGGATCACCCCGTGGGCCAGCATCGCCCGCAGGCGCACCCGCACGGTGTCCAGGGGTAGGTCCGCCTCGCGCGCGATCGCCGCCAGCGGATCCCGTTGGTACCCTTGGATCCGGTCTTCGCTGACCGCCAGGATCCGTGCGTTGATGGGATCCGACGTCGCGATGGGAGGGAGTTCCTCGGTGACAGGCATCGCGACATCGTGCGGCAGATGGGCCCGATTGGAAAACGGGAATTTGCCTCTTGCCGATCTGCGCCGCGCGAAGGTAGGCAGGGTTCGATGGACCTGTCTGTGATCGAGCCGGTGAGCGTTCCCCCCTGGCTGGTGGTGCATACCCTTGCCCGATGCGAGAAGAAGCTGCTCGCCTGGGCGCTGGGAGCGGGCATCGGCGGGGAGTTGCCCACCTACCGGACGGTTCATCGTTACCGGGGGAAGGTGGTGCACTTCGATAAGGTCCTGTTCCCCGGCTATGTCTTCCTGCGGGCGGAGGCCTCCGCCGCCCCTTCAATTCAGCAGAACCGCCACGCCGCCCGGGTATTGGTTCCGCCGGACATGGAGGAATTCGACCGTCAGATCCGGGAGATCCTGGCTGCCGTCGGCTCCGGACTTGAGATGCGGCCAGTTTCCGGGATCCAGCCCGGGGTTCGGGTCCAGATCATCCGGGGACCCTTGCGGGGATTCGAAGGCTGGGTGGAACGGATGGATGAACCGTTGGACGTTGTCCTGCGGCTGGATTTCATCTCCCAGGCTGCCGCCGTCCGGATTGCCACCCAGGATGTCGAGGTGGTCTGAGCGTGGAACCTTGTCTTGAATGCCGGTTGCCCCCCGCTGGGGAGCGTGCCCATGCTGTGACTGCGTTTATGAATGACGTGCAGCAGCTCGACGAACTCCTTGCCTCCCGACAGGACCAGACCCGGCGTCCGGTGGAACCGTGTACCGTGGTGATCTTTGGTGCCTCGGGGGACCTGACCGCCCGGAAACTGATTCCGGCCTTGTACCATCTTGCCGTGGAAAAGCTCATGCCACGGCCCTTTCGGATCGTCGGCTTCGCGCGTCGGGAAAAGACCGATGAATCCTGGCGCGAGGAACTGCGCGAGGGCCTGAGCAAGTTTTCGCGGACATCGCCGGTGAAGGAGGAAGTCTGGGCCGATTTCGCGGCCAACATCCACTATTGCCAGGCCGACATGTCGGATGCGGCGGGCTACGAGAAGCTCAAGGCGTTGATCGCCGGGTTCCCGGACGAAAAGCTCCGGCGCAACCTGCTCTTCTATCTGGCGACCAACCCCAGCCAGTTCGCCGAGGCGACGGCGCACCTGAGCGCGGTGGGGCTGCTGCAAAAGGCCGAGGACGGGGCCACCCCCGATCGTGTCGTGGTGGAAAAGCCCTTCGGTCATGATCTCGGGAGCGCCCAGCAGCTCAACGCCGAGCTGACCCGGTTCGTTCACGAGAAACAGATCTTCCGGATCGACCATTATCTCGGCAAGGAGACGGTCCAGAACATCCTGACCTTCCGCTTCAGCAACGCCATCTTCGAGCGCCTGTGGAACCGCGAGGCCATCGATCACGTGCAGATCACGGTCGCCGAGAAGCTCGGGGTCGGTTCCCGCGGCGGCTACTACGAGGAGGCGGGGGCGATGCGCGACATGCTCCAGAACCATGTGCTTCAGGTGCTCGCCCTGATCGCCATGGAACCGCCGGTGTCGTTGGAGGCCGAAAACGTACGCGACGAAAAGGTGAAGCTCCTCAAGTCGATCCGGCCCATGACCCCGGCCCAGGTAGCTGAGAACGTGGTTCGCGGGCAGTATTTCGCAGGGGAGGTCGAAGGCGAATTGCGTCCGGCTTACCGTTCCGAGCCCAAGGTGAAGCCCAATTCGAATGTCGAGACCTTCGTCGCCATGCGGCTGCTGATCGACAATTGGCGATGGTCGGGCGTCCCGTTCTATCTGCGGACCGGCAAGAATCTGCCGCTCTCGGCTTCCGAGGTCCGAATCCAGTTCAAACCCGCCCCCAGCATCCTGTTCAACGCGCCGCTGGGGACCCGGCTGGATCCCAATTCCCTCACCCTCCGGCTCCAGCCCAACGAGGGCATGACCCTGCGCTTCAATGGCAAGGTCCCAGGCGGAGCGACCGAACTGCGGCCGGTGCGCATGAACTTCTCCTACGACACCGAGTTCGGTGCCTACACGCCGGAGGCTTATGAGCGGCTTCTGCTGGAGGCGATGGCCGGCGACGCGACCCTGTTCATTCGTCGCGACGAGGTGGAGACCGCATGGGGCATCGTGGATGCCATCCGGCAGGCCTGGATCGGCAAGTCCCTGACCAACCGCGAATTCTACGGAGCGGGCACCTGGGGACCGTTTGCGGCCGACGACCTGGTCGCTCGCGACGGTCGGGACTGGAAGAATCCCCAGCCGAAACGGTAAGGCCGCGTCCTGAAACGGCCGGGGCGTCCGCTACTCCGGAGGCGCTTCCGCGATGAGCCCGGGGTAACACCTCGGGTCACACGCCCTTGGTTGATTTTTACCCCGGAGGGATTGCAGATCTGCAACCCCTCCGGGGCGAAGACCCCATCCCGGGGCCGCGGGCGTCCTCGCCCGCTTATTTCCACCCTGACTCCCGAGCCGCCCCGGGACGGAGCAGGGCCGACGATTTCGGTTGAAGGATGCAAGTCGTCGATGAACGCCATGGGAAGCGGCCACCCCATTCAACGTACCGCCGAACCGGTTTCGCTTCCTGTCCTCGTCCGCCCTGCGTTCCCTGCGAACTCTGCGGTGAACTTCCCGTGGGCGTTTTCGGACACCGTCCCCGATGGTCGAAGTGAATTCTTGGGAGGTCCCGGGGGCGCGGGGTGGGAAGAGGCGGGCGAGGACGTCCGCGCCCCCTCAGGACGGTCAGTGCCAGATTGCCCCTTCGGCCGTGGGCGCATCTTGACACTGCCCCCGCCCGACTGGGATCCGCCTCCTCACGTCGGCAGCTACGAACGGGGCGATGGGGTAGCTGCCGAGGGAACGAGGCGGATCCCAGACGAGGTGAAGCGCGAAGATGTCCGCCTCCTCACGTCGGCAGCTACGAACGGGGCGATGGGGTAGCTGCCGAGGGAACGAGGCGGATCCCAGACGAGGTGAAGCGCACAGACGTCGGCAGCTACCTAGGTTTGTGTCGCCGCCCAACTGATCGGGGTCAGTGCCAGATGGCCCCATCGGCCGTCCGATCGGGACAATTTTATTGACCCACCCAAGGGGGCGCGGCAGCCTGCTGGGGATTCCCACTTACTGGCTGATGAAGCTGCGCGCAGCCTTGCGCAAAGGTCTTCTTTCTCGGGGCACGCGTGTGTCTTGAGAAGAACTGGGCGCCGCTTCGGCAGTCAGGGGAAAGTACCTATGCGACAACATAAAAATAAACAGTGGTGGAGGGCGTTAGCCCTCGCTCTGGCAGGGGCTGGTACGGCGACGCAGGCCGGCGTCACAACGATCAACTTCAACACCGATCCGGCGGCGACTTTGCTGTACCGGGAACTCGGCAACGGTGCCGCCGAATGGCGTGCCGCCGGGGGCGCTTCCGGAGCCGCAGGCGACGGTTATCTCGCCCTGAACGACGCCAGGGGCGGCCAGCAGGCCACCTTGGTGTTCAAGGACTTGGAAAACGGCCTGGTGGTCAAGGCGTTCAAGTTCGAGGTCGACCTTCGCATCGGCGGCGGCACGGCCAACCCCGCTGACGGCTTCTCCATCAATTACGTCCGCGGCGGCGACGAACTGTTGACCAACGCCGACGCTGGAATTGATCCGGCTTTCCTGAACTTTGCCGGTGCCGGTGGCGAAGGTTCGCTCCCTGAAGAGGGTTCCCGTACCGGTCTGGGCATCGGTTACGACACCTGGCAATCCGGAGATCATCCGGGCGGCGTCACCGACGTGGTCGGCATCTCCATCCGCGTGGATGGCGCCCTGATCACCCAGTTGCCGGTGCCCCTGCGCCCGGGCAACACCTGGCCCGGAGGCACCTTCGATGCCGTTCCCTACCGCAACCTTGCCGCTTCGGACGCCAACTACCCGGCGTCGATGCAGACGGGTGCGCTCAACACCACCGACGACCTCAACCAAGATGGCATTGTCGATGGAAGTGACGCCAACGCTCCCCAGCCCGTCCTCGCCGATGTGGGTCTGGAAGAATGGTCCAAGTGGATCAAGAACCTGCGCTGGGAGAAGTTCGTTGCCGAGTTGACCGAAGATTCCAAGGTCAAGATCAGCTGGAAGGGCGTCGAACTGACCCCGGCCGGCGGTCTGTCGGTGCAGTTCGGACCGAGCTCCGGCCGCATTGTGTTTGCCGGTCGTACCGGTGGTGCCTGGGAGGCCCACCACATCGACAACATCGTCCTGACGACGGTCGCCTCGGACAAGATCGTTATCGGAGCGGCGGCCTCCAGCCCGATTGGTTTCTCGCTCGGGATTGAGGATTCCGGCGCCTCGGTGCTGAACCCGGGCTCGGTTGAGCTTCAGCTCAACGGCGCGACGTTGGACAACTCGAAGGTCACGACCTCCAAGACGGGTGCGACCACCTCGATCAACTACCGGAATCTGGCCGCGCTCCTGCCTGTGGGTTCGACCAACACGGTGGATGTCGTTGCGAAGGACGGCAACAACGCCACCGTGACGGCCAGCCGCACGTTCGTGGTCGCTCCGTACACGGTCCTTCCTGGCGATCTCGCCGTGACGGGCGTCAACACTGCCCAGCCTGGTTTCAACCTGAGGGTTCACCAAGTCAGCACCGGCCAGGCAACCACCATCCAACGCGCGGATCTCCAGCTCCGTGGCGATCTCGGTACCAATGAGTCCTTCGAGCCCACCTCGATCGAGACCACCACGATCAACTACAATCAGGATGCCCCGGCGGATGCCGGCACCTTCAACTCCGTCACCGGCGCTGAAGACCGTCTGATCCCCGGCATCGATGCCGCCACCAACTCGGACAACATCGCGATGGAGATCCTGACCTATCTCGAGTTCAACGAGCCGGGTGTCTATACGGTGATCTTCAATTCCGATGACGGTTTCCGCACCGCCTTCGGCCGGAATCCCCGGGAGCAGTTCAACAGCCTGTTCGTCTCCCAGTTCGACGGCGGCCGCGGGGCCACCGACACCGCCGTGACCCTCGTGGTCCCGACGGCCGGTTTCTACCCGGTGCGCTCGGTCTGGTTCGAAGGCGGCGGCGGCGCCAACCTTGAGTGGGTGGTCATCCGCGACGGCAAGCCCCGCGCGCTGATCAACGACGGGACGGCCAACTCCATCCGCGCGTTCCGTTCCGCCTCGGCGGCGGTGCCCTCGGGCGTGGTGTTCGCCAACCCCGGTCGTGACACGGCCAATCCGTACGCTGCGGATCAGCCGATCATCATCGACATCGCCGATGCCAGCAATGGCGCGGTGAATGACAACTCGATCGTCCTGAAGGTCAATGACGTGACGGTGACGCCGGTCCTGGTCAACAACGGCACCACCACCACGCTGACCTATACCTCTCCCACGGCCTTCCAGTCGGGCACCACCAACAAGGTGGGCGTGACTTTCACGGATGCCTCCGGCGCCTCCTACACCGGTTCCTATACCTACCGGGTGGCGACTTACGCGTCGATCCCGATCTCCATGCGCATGCCCGACGCGGCGGTGGACAAGACCAAGCCCGGCTTCCTGTTCAAGCCTTTCCTGAGCGATCAGGGTCTTGAGAACCGGGTTCGCCGCGCTGATCATCACACCCGCGGTCTGTTCGGTCTCCCGAACTATGCCGACCTGTCCAGTGCCGGTCCCGGTGGCGTGTTCCCGATCTCCGGTGTGATCAACTTCGATCAGGGTCCGGGCAACGCCGGTGCCTTCAATGGCGGCAATGGCTTCCCCGAAGAGGCCATTCCCGGTGTCCCGGGCACGCTCCCGGACGGCAACACCTCGACCGATAACATCTCGGCTGAAATCCTGACGGTCATCGAGTTCCCCACCGCGGGTCTCTATACCTTCAGCTTCAACTCGGATGACGGCTTTGCCACTTGGTTCGGTCACCCGAACGACAATGCCCGCATCAACGTCGGCCAGTTCGACGGTGGCCGCGGAGCGAGCGACACGTTCTACAGTGTCCTCATCACCCAGCCCGGACTGTACCCGGTGCGCTCGGTCTGGTTCGAAGGCGGCGGCGGCGCCAACCTGGAGTGGTACACCCGCAAGAACGGCGTGAGCGCGCTCCTGAATGACACGGCGAACGGTGGTCTCAAGACCTACCAGTACACCGGTGCCACTGGCCCGGCCTGGGTCAAGAAGTTCGTTCCCGCCAACGGCGTGAACCGCGTCTCGCTGAATGATCCGATCCTCGCGGTCATCGCGGACGGCACTGGTTCGGTTGACCCGAGCCTGGTCACCATGACCCTCAACGGCCTCGGCGTCTCGCCGACGGTCACCAAGAGCGGTGCCGAGACCACGGTCTCCTACTCGCCGGCTCTGGTCCCGGGATCTACCAACACGCTCGTCCTGAACTTCGGCGACCGCACCATCACCCGCACGTTCACCGCGGGTAACCTCCCGACCGCCAGCTTCTTCATCGAGGCGGAAGACTTCAACCACACCAGCGGACAGTCCGAAGCGGCTGCCAGCGACATGGCCACCTACCGTGGTGGTGCCTACGCCGGCAAGGCTGCCGTCGCGGGTGTCGACTACTCCCGTCCGAACGAGGGTGCTTCGCCCTTCTACCGCATTGGCGAGGATCCCCAGGTTCCGATGGACGTGAACAACGCCGAGGGCTGGGGCCGTGGCTTCACCGACCTGCAGATCAACTACAAGATCGGGTGGATCGGTGCCGGCCAGTGGTACAACTTCACCCGCACCATTCCCGCGGGTAAGTACAACGTCTACGCCGGCCTCTCGCACGGTGAGAGCCTCGCTGGCCAACTGTCGGGCACCCTGCAAAAGGTGACCGCTGGTGCGACCACCGCCACCCAGACCCTCGAAGAGCTCGGGACCTTCACTGGTCAGGGCACGGGCGGCTGGGGTGTCAATCGGATGGTGCCCCTCCAGGACGCCGGTGGCCAGAATGTGGCCCTCGACCTCGGTGGCGTGACCACGATCCGATACTCGTCCAACAACGGTGACTTCGACTTCCTGTTGCTCGTCGCCGCTCCGACCGATCGTCCGATGTTCACCAAGACCACGCTCAACGCCAACGGCTCGGTAACCTTCGAGTGGACCGGCGGCGGCGTGCTGGAGTCCTCTCCGAGCCTGACGGGTCCGTGGGCTCCGATTGCCGGTGCCACCAGCCCGTTCTCCTTCACGCCGGATCCGGCGGTGGGTCAACTGTTCGGGCGTATCGTCCGCTAAGCGGTCGATTCCGCACTGAACGAACAGGGGCCGGGCTTCACAGCCCGGCCCCTTTTTTGTGTCTCTTCTCCGCTTTCAGTCTGAGACGCGCAGTTTGTGGATCCACAGATTACACCGATTGCACCCATGGGAAGGCAGGTCGAAGAGACTGCCCGTGGCGGCTGATTCCTTGAGCGCGACCCAGCGTGGCCAGGCCTGCGGGGCACGGAGGGAAAAGGCGGGCGAAGTTGCCCGCGTTCAAGGACGCTCCGATCGAGATCACACTTTGCAAAGTG
>JBDNHZ010000040.1:0-9155 GCA_041688515.1 Verrucomicrobiota bacterium | reverse complement strand
CCGTAGCTGCCGACGTGAGGAGGCGGATGCTCCCGTGCTTCGCCTCGCTTGGGGTCCGCCTCGTTCCCTCGGCAGCTACCCCATCGCTCCGTCCGTAGCTGCCGACGTGAGGAGGCGGATCGGCGGGGCAGTGTCAGAATGCGCCCAAGCGGCCGGGGCCGCGCCTACCGCCGCACCTACCGCCGCACCTCTTCCGCGAGCGCCGTTCCCAACACGGCCGCCTCGGCCATCGCCCGTCGCCCCTCACCGCGCCACCAACCGGACTCACGCTGGACAGCGGCCCGCAGATGCACCTGATGCCCGACAATCCGGGCATAGGCGGCGATCGGACTCTGACAGCCACCGCCGATCGCCCGCAAGAAGGCGCGCTCGGCCATCACACAGCGCCAGGTGTTGCCGTGATTCAGCCCCGCCGCGACTTCCCGGGCATCGACGTTGTCGGAGCGGATCTCGATGCCGATGGCCCCCTGCCCGACCGCCGGCAACATCTCTTCCGGTTCCAGCAGCGTTCCCAACAAACCTTCCGGCGGCGGCTCGGAGGCGTGGCCGCGCGGGAGGGTGGGATCAAGCATCAAGCGTGACTTCGGCCCAAGGAACAGGCCCAGACGGACCAACCCAGCCGCGGCAAGCAGCGTGACATCGAAGGTCGGATCCGTTGCCACCTTGGCCAAGCGGGTCCCGACATTGCCGCGGATCGGCACCATGACCATGTCAGGGCGGAACGTCTGCAACAGCGCGGCGCGACGCGTGCTGCTGGTGGCCACCACGGTGCGGGAAGGAAGCTTCGAGAGCTTGAGTCCGGGGGCGAACCCCTGCATCAGGCGTTGCCCGGGCGACCACTCGGCGGCAGGCGGCAGCGTCGCGACATGGGCCGCATCCCGGTAAACCATGACTTCACGCACGTCTGCCCGGGGAAGCGTGGCGACGAGTTCAAGCCCGTCGGGAAGTTCGGTGGGAAGATCCTTGAGACTGTGGACGGCGAAATCGGCACCGCCGGATTCGAGTTCCACCTCGAGTTCCTTGGTGAAAAGGCCTTTGGGCAGCGATCCATCGGCGTTGGCCAGCGACGCCGTCTGCATCTTGTCTCCGGTCGTCCGTACGATCTTCAGCTCGAAGGGCTGGCCCGGGAAACGCATTCGCGCCGACTCCAGCAGCGTGTTCGCCTGCGCCAGTGCCAGCGCCGAGCCGCGCGTGGCAATCACCATGGTTCGATTTGGGTTCACGAAAATGAAGGGGAAGGAATCCGCCACCGGCGACGGGAGCCAACGGAATCAGACGGGAGGGACCGACAGGATCGAGTTCAACCCCGCGCCACCGCGGGCTCCGCCCCCCACCCAGGCGGCCACCCGGGCGCGGATGATCTCCTCGCACCGGGCGATTTCCTCGCGCCGCAACCGGGTATACTGGTCGGCAACCGTCTGGAGATGATCGACGTTGTAGAGGAACACGTCGTCGAGCTTCTCCACCTCCGGATCGATATCGCGCGGCACGGCCAGATCGATCAACAGCAGCGGACGCGCAGGACGGCCGGCCAACAAGCGCTCCAACCGGGGACGATCGAGGACGTAGTGCGGGGCCCTGGTGCAGGACACCACGATGTCCACCCGGTGGAACTCGCGTTCCCATTCGTCGAAGTGAATGGCGCGCCCGCCCAACTCCTCCGCCAGGGCCGCCGCGCGGTCGAAAGATCGATTCGACACCATCAGGCTGCGGGCACCGCGGCTGAGCAGGGCGCGTGCGGTCTTCTCGCCGGTATCTCCGGCCCCAAGAATGATCACCTCGCGATGCTGGAGGTCATCGAAGATCTTCTCGGCCAACTCCACCCCGACCGACGCAACCGACGTATTACCGCGCTGGATCTGGGTTTCGGAGCGCAACTGTTTCCCGACGCTGAAGGCCTTCTGAAAGGCCTGATTCAGCATCTTGCCGGTGTGACCGGCACGGAGCGCCGCGTCGTAGGACTTCTTCAACTGGCCCAGGATCTCCGTTTCCCCCAGCACCAACGAATCGAGTCCTCCGGCGACCCGGAACAGATGCTCCAAGGCCGCCGCCTCCAGATGCGTGTAGGTCACCGCCTCGACATCCCCGCCGAACCGTCGGTCCTGAGCGAGGAAATCGCGCACGCGCCGGGCCGCGGATCGGGCGTCTCCATCGGTCGCGACGTAGAGCTCGACACGATTGCAGGTGGACACCAGAACCGCTTCCCGCGCCGCTCCACTCGCCTTCAAGGCTTCCAGGGCCACTGCGACCGAGTGCTCGGCGTAGGCAAAATTTTCCCGTACCTCGACCGGCGCCGTGCGATGATTGAGCCCGACAACAACGAGCGGCATCTCAAGGAAGAACGAGGTGGACGGGGACCCCCGAAACTCCGGCAGTGCTCGGAGGGACGGAGGCGCGATGCAATCCCGAGAGGAGGTAGATTCCCCAGAAGGTCAGCAGGACAAAGGCGAACCCAGCCACGGCACCCACCGCGAGCCGACGTCCGCGCTGATCGAATCTCCATCGGGCGACCATCAATCCCATGTACAGGAACCAGGTCAGCGCCGAGTACAAGACGAACGGATCTGCACTCAGGTAACTTCCCCGGGCGGCCTTCAAGTAGAAGATCCCGGTGATCAATCCGGCCGTCAGCAATCCGACCCCTGCCAACAGGCTGCCGCCGGTGACGGCCTCGACGCGGGTGATGGGCGGCAGCAGGGAGGCCATCGCCAGCGCCTTGTGATTCTTCAGGTTGTTGGCCTCCATCAGGTACATGCCGCCGGCCAACGCGCCGAGGCCAAAGGCCCCGTAAGCCAGCAGGATGAACGTCGCGTGCAGGCTCTTCCAACCGGGAACCAATCGCGAACCGGCTTCAGGAGAATCCAGCGCGGGCATCAACGCGAACACGCCCACGGCCAGAAGAAGCGGCGCTACGAACACTCCCAGAAACCGCACCCGACGCACCAATCCCACCACCAGAAAGGCGGCGGCCAGTGCCCAGAGCAGAAAGGTGGTCGCTTCGTACAGATTCCGGATCGGGCATCGCGCGAGGCTCACTCCCCGCGCCACCAACGCCAGCGTATGCAGGGCGAACCCCGCCCATAGCATCCCGTAGAGCGCCCGGTCATCCCGCCGGAACCCGTGTTTCCAGACCAACACCCCGAAAAGCGTCGCCACGCCGTACAAAAGCACGGCGCCCAGGAACCAATGGCGATCGCTCAAACCCAACACGGAAGCGAAGGTACGTGGCTGCACGCTCCGGGCAAGTTCGCAGGAGGAAACCTGACGCTAGCGGGGGCACTCTGCCACTGCACGCGCCCAGGAGCGCGGGCGTCCTCGCCCGCTTCTACCCACCCCGCGCCCAATTCTTGAAAACGTAGCGGTGAACGCACTTCGTTCCCGCGCACATCACCCATGCCTTGGCGAAACTGGCAAAACCCGAAACCGTGATGTCCGTCGTCCGGGTGAGTCGTGTCCGCCCAAAATCCACTGGCTCCAGCGTAAATTCTTCAACAATCGCGGTGACACACGGGCGGAAATAAAGGGTCGTCTCCTCCATTTGAAAACGTAGAAGCCTCGCCTCCTCCCAGTGAGTGATGCGCTGGTGAACGACCCCGCGATCTGACACGCACTGGCGACGTGCCCCAACTCCTCCTGCTCCGTCTGGCAACCGGCATTCCACGGGCTTTGGAATCCCAAGTCGAAACAGGCACGGAATGCCCGGGTCCATGCGGGAGGAGCACAGCAGCGGCCAAACCACCGCAGGCGGCCTATCGAGGAGGATGGAGGTTCGAACACGCATGACAGCAGAACATCAACCGCGATCGCCCACCCTCCGCCACTTTTCGCGGTACGGACACAGATAGATCAGAGTGAAAGAGGCAAATCGCGCCGGTGCTTTGAGTCAGGTAGCGGAGCCTCCTTCGGGTGATCCTTGCTCGCTGAGCAAATTACCCGCCGGTTCTCCACACCATCAGGGGCCCGACCCACCGAGTTCGACACCGATGGCGACAGGCTGACAGCGCGCTCGGATTTTTCTTGAGGGTAGCGACGTCGATCCTGCGCAACTCACAGGTGGCGACCAACGCGGCCTTGACGCGCTCGGTGGTCTTGATGCGAGCCGAGCGAAAGGCCTCGGGCGCGACCAGCATGAACCACTGGTTGAATTGGTCAACGGAGGCCGCGATGTCGGCATTCCAGAGGTGCGGCTTGTCTGCGTTGATTAGTCTGGGCTTCATGACTTCCGTTCGTTCGCATTCACTGGGTTGCCGGCCGCCACCTGCATCCTCGGAGGGTACCCAAAGGCGCGCGATCGCGGGTTTGACTTAGTCCCGCGGATTGGGGCTACCAATTCAAACGCGCTTGGCCCAGCAGAAGATCGGCAACCTTTGGCATCTTTGGACGTGGCCTGCGGGCAACGACTTAAGAATGCTCCGCAGGACTCGGTGACTCATAACATGGCAAGCGGCACCAGCACGGGAGATCTTGCCCCCGATGAAGACCTGTGCCGCCCAACGCCCCCGTTCGGCTCCCGCAATCCCCACCTCAGGCATCCATCCCAGGACGGACCGGCACCACGGCTTCGATCTGCACGCCGTGAGGTTTAACCGATGTCACGCTGAGTTCGCCGCCGCAGTGCCGTGCCCGGGCCCGCATGCCGACCATTCCCAGACTGGGGCGAGCCTCAGGACCGTCCTCGGGCAACCCTTTCCCGTTGTCCACAATGCTGAGCCGGATGCTGGCTCCCTCCAACGCGAGCTGGATCTGCACCCGTGTCGCCTCCGCGTGACGCGCGATGTTGGTCAGGGCCTCCTGGGCAATGCGGAACAGATGGGTCTCGGTCTCATCGGCAAACCGCCCTGGGCAGGTCGAGTCGAAGTCCACCCGCGATCGGGTGCGCTGGGCGAACTTCTCGGACAACGCCCGCAGTCCGGCTTCCAGTCCGAAGTCATCCAGGATCACCGGACGCAACAACTGGGACAGTTCGCGGACATTGGCGATGGATTCGTCCACCAGATGCAGGCAATCCGACCGGAGCGAATCGAGGTCGTGGGTGGAACCCTTGGTCAAGTTCGAGCGCACCGCCGCGAGGGACTGGCCCAGTTCATCGTGGAGTTCATGGGAGAACCGGCGTGCGACCTCTTCCTGGGTCTGGAGCATGTGCCAGGAGACCCGTCCGAGTTCATCGGCCTGCCATCGGATGCGGTGGATGCTCTTTCGGGCGAACGCGATGGTGAGCACGGCGCACACGCCGGCGAGGACGAAGCTGGAGCCAAGCAACAGGGTGGCATCGTCGCTGAGCGCCTGGGATTGCGCGTCGATTTGACGCTCGGTCGCGGCCAACCGCTCGGAACTGGATCGAATGATGTCATTCACCAGGGCGACCACGTGATCATGATGCTGGAAGAGCGGTTGCAACGCCGAACGTTCGGCGACGCCGCCGCCTTCCAATACCCGATGTGCCTCCCGGGTGAACTGCTTCACGCTGGATTCCAGGTCCATCCAGACGTCTTCCCCGACGATGCCCCGGGCCTCGTTGGCGAGGCGCGAAAGATTCTGGTCGCTCTGTTCCAGGTTCTGGAACAACTCCCGGTGGTCGGCCTCCAGCGGACCGAACTGCGCGAGACGGTGCAGGGCATCCGTCATGGCGTTTTCTTCCGTTTGCAGATCGTTGACGAGGCGGGCGATGAGCAGTTGATCCCGGGCCAGTGCCGCCACACTCCTGCGGATCCGTTCGCTCTGGCGGATGGCGACGAGACCCGCCGCTCCCAGCAGGATCATCACCAGGGCAAATCCCAGGGCGAGGACCCGCAGCACATACCGTTCGGTGATTCGGAAGACGGTAAAATGCATGGCACGGTCAAGAATCAGTCAATGAGCCCGTTCCGGATCGAGAACCGGACCAGTTCACCGATGGAATGGAGGTTAAGCTTCTCCATGATGCGGCCCCGGTGGGCCTCGACGGTGTACACGCTCAGGCTCAAAGCGCCGGCGATCTCCTTGTTGGTGCGGCTTTCCGCGATCAACTGGAGCACTTCCCGTTCTCGCGGCGTGAGCAGGTCGATGGGGTTGGTCACGTGCTTGCGGTAGTCCTCGAGCACGGCTTGGCTCACCTCCGGACTGAGCCAACCCTTGCCGCTCGCGACGGCGCGCACCGCCGCCAGCAGATCCCGCTCGTCGCAATCCTTCAGCAGGTAACCCTTGGCTCCGGCCCGCAGCATCTCACGGACATAGACCGAATCCTTCTGCATCGAGAGCGCCAGGATGCGGGCCTTGGGGACCGTTTTTGAAATCTGCCTCGACGCCTCGATGCCGTTCAACTCCGGCATGGTCACGTCCATCACCACCACATCCGGCAGGAGGCGACCGGCCATCTCGACCGCTTCCCGTCCGTTGGAGACTTCTCCGACGACTTCCATGTCAGCCTGCGCCGCCAGGATCATCCGGAATCCGTTCCGCACCACCGCATGGTCATCGGCAAGAAGGATCCGCAAGCGCCTGACAGGCATCGTGCGGTCATTGAACCGCCTTCAATCGGGCGACGCAATCTCAGCCCTCGTTACCCTCCGAACTCTCCCTTCCAGTCCACTTGCGGCCAGGGCGTCTTGGAATCGTAGGATTGCGGCTCGAGACGTCCCCAATGCCCCTGTCATCGGCGAGGATGGAGAGGAGGTTCGGCCTGGATACCGGCTCGGCGTCCAGACGTCCCACCCCCACGAAACTTGCGGCAAACGACAGCAGGGCTGCGGACAGCAGGAGGGATCTCATGCGGATGCCTCAACCGATCTCATCCGCAGCAGGGTTGGCGCAACGATCCCGCTCGCATAATCTCGGGCCATGAAGTGGACCAGCGTCGGGTGGCTCTGCGGGTGGTTCCTCGCCTCCGGTGGGGGAGTGGAGGCCGGCCCGGCGACCGTATTGAAACCGGTACGGCCACGCACGGCCGAGGTCCGGCGCACGAACGAATCCGGCGGCGTCCCACCGGCGGTTCCCCTTGCCCCGTCCGGGATGTCCACGGAAGAACTGGCGCGTCGGACCCGACCCAGCCTGGTGTTGCTGGCCACCCGCGGCCGGGACGGAACCGGCGAGGGCGTGGGCACCGGGTTCGTCATCGATTCCTCGGGATTGATCGCCACCAGCCTGCACGTGGTGGGCGAGGCGCGTCCGGTGGTGGCCCGACTCGCCGACGGACGGGAACTGGAGATCGTGGCGGTGCATGCCTTCGACCGGCACACGGACCTGGCAATCCTGCGGGTGGCGGCAACCAACCTTCCGGCGCTCGTGCTGGGCGACTCCTCGAGCCTCGCTCTGGGTGCCGAGGTCGTCGCGATGGGCAATCCCCTGGGTCTCGAGAACTCGGTGGTCGCCGGCGTGCTTTCGGGACGGCGCGCTCTGGAGGAAGTCGAGATGTTGCAAGTCGCCATCCCGATCGAGCCGGGGAACTCCGGCGGTCCCCTGCTCGACCGTGCCGGTCGGGTCCATGGCATCGTCAACGCCAAGTCGTTGCTCACCCGGAATCTGGGTTTCGCCACCCCGATCAACCTGCTGAAGCCCCTCCTCGAAAAACCCAATCCGGTTCCCTTTGTGCGTTGGGTTCGGACCGGCGCGCTGGACCCGACCCAATGGGAGGCGTTCCTGGGGGCGCGCTGGCGTCAGCGGTCCGGGCGGCTTGGGGTGGAGGGGACGGGATCGGGCTTCGGCGGCCGATCGTTTCTGCTGAGTCGCGAGGCCGCTCCAGAGCCGCCGTACGAACTGACGGTCCACGTCCGACTGGGAGAGGAATCCGGTGCCGCCGGCCTGATCTTCGGCGGTGCGTCCGACGGGACCCATTACGGATTCTATCCGACGGGCGGCCAACTGCGGTTGACGGCGTTTGAAGGACCGGAGGTGTTCTCCTGGCGCATCCTCGGCACCACTCGCAACGCGGCCTATCGTTCAGGCGACTGGAACGTATTGCGCGTCCGCCACGGGACCAATCGCATCCAGTGCTGGGTCAACGGTTCGGCGGTGTTTGACCTGGCGGAGGAGGCGTTGGCTGGACGCCGGGTCGGGCTGGCCAAGTTCCGGGACACGACGGCGGAGTTCCGCGATTTCCAATGTGCCCGGGTGCTGCCGGTGCCGCCCCCTTTGGACCCCGGCTTGGTGATGGCCTTGGGCGGCGTGGAGACGCCACATTCGCAAGTCGGCCCCGCGGAAATGACGGCCCTCCGGACCAATCTGGTGGGGGCCCGGACCTTTCTGGCCGCCCGCGCCCGACAACTGGAACTGGAGGCCGCACGCCTCCGGGACCTCTCCCTCCGACTCCATCGCGAGGACGTACGGGACGCCCTGACCAACGAACTCGCGCGTTCCGAAGAGGCCATCGATCTCCCGCGGTCGGCGTTGTTGGTGGCGCGTCTGGACCATCCGGACCTCGACGTCGAAGCGTATCGCCAGCAACTGGACGCGCTGGCCGGGGAGGTGCGGAGCCGGTTCACCGAGGCGATGCCGGCCGGTGAACGACTCGAGTTGCTGAGAAAATTCGTCTTCGAAGAAAATGGGTTTCATGGCAGCCGCCACGACTACTACAACCGGGCCAACAGCTACCTGAGCGATGTCCTGGATGATCGCGAGGGATTGCCCATCACCCTCAGCCTGGTGTTCATGGCCCTCGCCGAGCGCGCCGGAGTCGAACACGTCCGGGGCGTTCCCCTGCCCGGCCATTTCCTGGTCAAACATGCCCCACCCGGCGTCGACGAACGCCTCATCGACGTCTTCGACGGCGGACGTTACCTGACCCACGGGGAAGCGGATGAACTCGGATCCAGTTTCGCCGGCGTCCCCGTCCGATCCGAACTCATGCGTCCCGCCACCAAGCGTGAGATGATCGTGCGGTTGTTGACCAATCTCCAGGCCTTCACCGAGCGGGAGGATGGCGCGGCGGCGTCCCTGCGCTTTGCCGACCTGTTGGTGGCGGTAGCGGGTGAATCCAGGGCCGAGGCCGCGCAGCGCGTGGATCGCGCCCGGCTCCATGCGCAATCCGGTGATCCCGACGCTGCCCGGCAGGATCTCCGCTGGATCCTCCAAGCCGCTCCGCCCGGGATGGACGTCGAGCGCCTCGCTGAAATGATCCGGAGGCTGGGGGCCGACGGGCGCTGAGGGACCAACTCCGTAGGAGACGACGTCAGGAGACTCTG
>JBDNHZ010000352.1:0-4245 GCA_041688515.1 Verrucomicrobiota bacterium | reverse complement strand
GCGGCGGGCAGGTCGGCCAACGCTTCGCTGTCCACCCGCAGATCCCAGACGGCGGCGCGAAGCTCGTCGCGGCTGTGGTCGAGCAGTTGTCGCGCGGTGTCCAGGTGCGGACGGGCCTCGGGCGGTGCTTGCGTGAGCGCCAGTCCGGCGGCCCGAAGTTGGAGCGCGGCCCCGGTCAGGCTCTGCTGCACGGTGTCGTGCAACTCGGCGGCGAGTCGGCTACGCTCCGTGAGCACAGCGTCGAACTCGTCCGCCTCATCCCGGCGTGAACGAATTTCACGGGCGAGTTGCGCGGTGCGCTTCTTCACGCGGCGGCGCAGGAGGAACCCCCACAGCAGCGCCAACGACAACGCGCCTCCACCCAGACCGAGCAGCCAGCGCAGGCGACGTTCGTTGAGCCACGGGCCGGATTTCAGCACCGTCACGTCGCGCGTCTCCCGCAGGAGGAGCGCGAAGGTTTGGGGCATCCCGCCGAGGCGGCGCTCCTCGCCGGGGCGCAACTCGCAGACACCGGTGATCGAGAGTTCGCTGCCCGGTTCGAGGCTTTCTCCCCACGCGCGGTTGTCATCGCGCGGCCCGACGGCGGTGAAATCCACTTCGCCGCTGCTCAGAAACAGGTGCGTCAGGCCGCCCTCGCGCTGCACCGCGCGGAGCCGGCCGATCACGCGCACCAGTCGTTGGTCACGATCCGCGAGGGGAATTTCCTGGGCCGTCAGCGGCACTGGCTCCACCTCGCCGCGCTGCGCCACCACGCGCACGAGCGCATCTTGCAGGCCCGCCGTGTATCCGTTGAGGCCGGGAAATCCGACGGCCTCGACTTCGTCACCGAGCTGCCAGTGCGCCGGCGAGGTAACATTCACCCGCAACCCGGAGGTGCCGTCCTGCAGCACCAGTCCTTCGCCAGCGCGCCACCATGTCACGACGCCGCGGAGCCGGACCCGCTGCGCGTTCAGTCCCTCCGGGCGATAGCGCATGAGGGTCTCGGGTGTGACCAGTGGCGCGGCGAAAGGATCCGCCAGGGCGGCGCGCGTTACTTGGATGTCCTCTCCGCGGTTCACCAGCAGCCGCACGTGCAGGAGTTGACGCCGCTGATTGGCCCACGCGAGACACACGCCGCGTAGGGTCACGGCCGCATCAACAAGGCGGGCCGCGTCTTCATCGGAGAAATGCAGCACCCACGCATCGAACTGTCCCGCCGCCGTTGCCACGCGCAGGATGAGCCGGGGCGGCTGAAGTGAGTCATCGCGCACCGCGCTGCGAACCACGCCGCGGGCTTCGACGTAGCGTCCATCGAACTGCCCCGAGCGCAGATCATCCGAGCTGATGGTCACGGCCTTTGGGAGCGGACCTGTTCCAACGCGCCGGATGTGGCGGGCTTGTACGCGCGGGGCAAAGCTCTCGGCGACGGCCTTTCCCTCCACCTCCACCACATCGCCGGGCTGCCAGGTGTGCGCGGCTTCCACCGCCTTCCCACCGATGAAGATGCCGGCCGTCTCATCCTGTACGATGAGGTCGTGGGAGCCCGCGCTCTTGTAATAGGTGACCACCCCGCGCAGCCGCACAAGCGGTACTTTGGCCAACTGCTCCGGCGACAGCGCCAGCACGTCCGCCACCTTCGCGAACTTCTGCGCTACGACCACGCCCGCGCAACTCAAGAGCAGCGCGACTGCCAGCGGCATGGACCATTTCGTCACGCGCGCAGACTGGCATCGTTGGAGCTGGATGCCAATCCGGCGTCGCGACCACCTAGTACCCGTTCGGGTAGTTGAGGTCGACAGCGATGGCGCGTCATGATCGGGCATGACTCAATTTGTCGGCGCTTCCGGAACTCGACCGAATGAGGTCGTCTATGACAACAGAACCGATCCGAAATCACGTTGGCTCTACGCGGCAATGAAAACGAACAGGCTCAAACAACGGGTGGTCCGGCTCTTTCGCTCTTGCCAACCTCCGGGCGCGAGTAGTGCAAGGAGCCTCAGTTTACTCCTGAGTTTTCTCGTCGCGATTCCTGCAGCGTTCGCGGCGGATACTGCGCCGAAGCCGGCGCAGGCCGTCGATCTGCCGGCGGGCTGGGCGGCGGCGGACATTGGGCCGGTGCGGAAGCCGGGTTTGGTGCGCTACGATGCGGCAACGAAAAGTTTCACCATCCGCAGCATCGGGGACAACTCGGAAAATTGCGGCACCTTCGGTTATACGCACGTGAAGGGCGATTTCGTGGCGACGTGTCGGGTCACGGCGGCGGCGGCGAAATCAGTCGGGGCGGGCCTGATGGTGCGCACGGGAACGGAATTCGAGGCGCACTTTTTGAAGAACGCCTTCAATGGCGTTCGTTTCGGCAATGGCCCGGCGGTCAACATCCGCCAGACCGACAGGGTCGCGGCGTGGCAGCCGGGTGATATCACGCACGTCCAGCCGCTGCCGTGCTGGGTGCGCGTCATCCGCTATCGCGATAGTATGGCCAGTTACTACTCGGCGGATGGCCAGGAGTGGAACCTGATGCACTTCGGCGGCGCGCGGTTCAGTCCAGGACTACCGGAAGAGTTGCTGGTCGGCGTGGTCAACAGCCAGCACGACAGCGACGAACTGGAGGAGGCGACTATCGACCATTTCAGCATCGAGCAGCCGGTGAAGCTGCCATACGTGACCTCGTGGCTGGGGAACTCTTTTGCTTCGCAGTATTATCAGGGCCATGTGCAGATGCAGATCGGCGCGATGTGCGTTCAACCCGGAGCAAAGCCGCTCCTGCGCGTGACGGGTCAGAACGAGGCGCTTGATTCGTCGATCTTCGATCTCG
Source organism: Verrucomicrobiota bacterium (assembly GCA_041688515.1). Lineage (GTDB taxonomy): Bacteria > Verrucomicrobiota > Verrucomicrobiia > Limisphaerales > UBA9464 > UBA6176. The sequence goes on along the minus strand of JBDNHZ010000352.1, from coordinate 1,451 downwards.
AGGGCAATCTTCTCCACATGTATCAGCTCGCGAACAGCGGCGGCCAGGCCATCGCTTGCGACGGTGCCTTCATGTTCGAGACCACCGGCGGTGGACCGGCGAAGGGAAATCGGCTCGACCGCTTTCCAATCGCGCTGGACCGCATCGGCAAAGACGGACCGGATGCTTCACAAACCAAGTCGGCCCTGGCCGGCACGGTCATCACCGGCGTCGGCGTGCGCAATGGGAAGGTGTATGTCGCTGACGCCACCAAGGAACGAATCGTCATCCTCGATGCCACCACGCTGGCGGAGACCGGCGCGTTCCCAACACCGCGCCCCGGTGCGCTGGCGCTCGGCAAAGACGGCAACCTGTGGGTCGTGCGCCGTCCGGGCGTGGGCACGAATGGGCCTATCTTTGAAGTGCGACCGAGCGCCGGCCCTGCGGACAACACGCCCCCGGCCCATGTGCTCTGCTACGGTTTGGATGGCAAGCCGATGCCGGAGCGGACCATCTCGTTTGCCGGCGCTGCGGACGCGATCATTCCGGACAAGATCGCGGTGAATCCCGTCACTGGTCATCTCTACGTCTGCGATGTGGGTCGCAGCCAGTGCGTGTGGATCTTCGACCGCGAAGGCAAGCCAGCCGGGCGCTTCGGCGAGGTTGGTGGGGTCTTCAAAAACAAGATCGCTGGCCGCGTTGATGCCACGCATCTCTACTTCCCGCGCGCCATCACCTTCGATGACGCGGGTTGCCTGTATCTCGCGATGGTGCCGCGCACGGGCTGGGTCGGCGGCACGTTGCTGCGAAAGTATGATCCCACCGGGACGAAGATTTTGTGGGAACGTCAGGGATTGGAGTTTCAGGAAGCGGCCAGCGGCGATCCCGGCACCGATGGCGTGGATGTCTTCACCCAGACCCATCGCTACACCATGGATTTCAGCAAAGGACCGGGGCAGGAAGCCGTGTTCAGCGCGCTAACGTTCGACCCATTCACCTATCCCGACGACAAGCGGAACACCAGCAACGGCGGCGGCGTCAACGCGACGGTGGTGCGGCGCATCGGCGGGCAGCGCATTCTGTTCCTGCACGAATGGGCGCGGAATGGTGAGATACTTTACCGCTTCAAAGAAGGCAGCGAGATCGCCATCCCGTGCGGCAAGGTGACCAATGGCGGCCTATGGATTGATGGGAATGGCGACGGCCAGCAGGACGCGGGTGAACTCGGCCCGAAGCTCCCGTTTGGCGTGTGCTGGACCGTGGATGCGAACGGCGACATCTGGAACTGCGGCGGAAAAGAGATCCGCTGCTGGCGCAATCAGGGTTTGACCCCACATGGCGTTCCGATCTATCCGCAGACACCCACCGAGATCTACGCAACACCCGAGCCGCTCACCGAGGCGAGTCATGTGATTTACGACGCGCTGCTCGACCGCTTGTTCGTGGGTGGTTTCACCACCGAGCGTCGCAAG
>JBDNHZ010000351.1:0-8377 GCA_041688515.1 Verrucomicrobiota bacterium | reverse complement strand
GTGGGTGGCCGGACGTGGAATTCGGCTTCGGAAACGAAGTGGGGGCGTGGGCACCGCCCGAGAATGAGCTTGCCACCCACCAGCACCCGGTTGAACTACAAGGGCCGACGGAACGGTCCGGGCCCATAGCTCAGCGGTTAGAGCAGGGGACTCATAATCCTTTGGTCGCAGGTTCAAATCCTGCTGGGCCCACCAATCCGTTTCTTCGCCGCGTCAGCGCTCCGTCGAGAAGCGCGGGCGTCCGGTCGCCATCTTCAGGTCGATGGTCAGCAGGGCCTCCTCCCCGTAGGGTCCCCGCAGCGTGGTTCCCTCCGGCGCGGTCACCAACGAGTTCCCGATGCATCGCCGTCCAGCCCATGGACCCGCCGGGATCGGCCCAACGCAGCTTGCGGCGGCGACGATCAATCCGAAGTCATGGGCGACGCGCCCATGACATGCTTCCCACAGACCTCCGTAGGGTTCGCGGACCGGATCGTGGTCCGCCGGAACGGCCCAGGCACAGGGCGACAGGATGAGGTCGGCACCCATGGCTCCGAGGCTGCGACTGAGGATCTCGTCCTGGGCAAAGCCGTCGGCGCAGATCATGAGCCCGACGGTTGCGAAGGGGAGGCGAACGACGCCCAGTCGATCGCCGGGATCGTAGCAGTCATGTCCGATGCCGAGTTCGTTGATTTTCCGATGGTGCAGCAGAATTCCGCCGTCGGGACCGATCAATACCGCCGCGTTGTAGATCCGGTCCCCGCAACGTTCGGTGAGTCCGGCGGCGACGTGGACCCCGCACCTCCGCGCGGCGGCGGCCAGGCGTTGGAAGGGGGCACCCGATGGAATCGGCTGGGCGTCGGCGCGGGCGGAAGGATGCGTCCAACCGAGCTCGAGCGCCTCGGGCAGCAGAACGATCCGGGCTCCTGCCTCGGCGGCTTCATCGATCCGCTGCTCTGCCCGGCTGAGGTTCAGGTCCGGGCAGCCCGGATCGACCCGCATCTGGGCGAGGGCGATCCGGATGGAGGGAAGAGGGTTCACCTTGGCGCTCCCAGCGACTTCTGCCATGACGGTGCGATTGGTCGGTTCCGGCTCAGGCTTCGATCCAACTTCGCGACCGTCCGAGAGCCTTGTTCCAACCTTCCAGCAGGGCGACGCGACGGGTCTTGGTCAGGGCGGGTTTGAAGCGGCGATCGACTTGCCATTGGCGGGCGATCTCCGAGCGATTCTTCCAGAAGCCCACCGCCAGTCCCGCCAGATACGCGGCACCGAGGGCAGTGGTTTCCGTGACCTTCGGGCGGACCACGGGCACGCCGAGGATATCCGATTGAAACTGCATCAGCAGATTGTTGGCGGAGGCACCGCCGTCCACGCGCAGTTCGCGGAGTTGGATTCCGGCGTCCTTTTGCATCGCTTGAAGGACATCGGCAACCTGATAGGCGATGCCCTCCAGCGTGGCGCGGGCGATGTGGCCGGTGTTGGTGCCGCGGGTGATTCCGGCGAGCAGGCCGCGCGCGTAGGGATCCCAGTGCGGCGCTCCGAGGCCGGCGAAGGCGGGCACCAGATAAACGCCGCCGTTGTCCGGCACACTGGCGGCGAGGGACTCGACCTCGCTGCTGGCGCGGATGATGCCGAGTCCGTCGCGCAACCACTGCACCGCGGCTCCGGCGATGAAGACGGAACCTTCGAGGGCGAATTCGCGTTCCTTTCCCACGTGCCAGGCGACCGTGGTGAGAAGGTGATTGTGGGAGGTGATGGGCTTGGTCCCGGTGTTCATGAGCATGAAGCAGCCGGTGCCGTAGGTGTTCTTCACCAGTCCGGGCGAATGGCACACCTGACCGAAGAGCGCGGCCTGCTGGTCGCCTGCGATGCCCGCGATCGGCACCGGGACCGAACCGAGGATGGCTTCGCCATACACTTCGGAGGAGGAGCGGATCTGCGGGAGAATGGACCTCGGGATGTCGAACAGTTCGAGGAGTTCATCATCCCAATCCCCGGTGCGGAGATTGTAGAGCATCGTGCGCGACGCATTGGTGGCGTCGGTGACGTGGGCTCGGCCGCCGGTGAGGTTCCACACCAGCCAGGTATCAACCGTGCCGAAGGCCAGTTCTCCGCGTCGGGCCTTGGCTCGGGCACCCGGAACGTTCTTGAGCAGCCAGGCGATCTTGGTGGCACTGAAGTAGGCGTCGATCACCAGTCCGGTCTTGCGCCGGATCTTCGCAGCCAGGCCCCGTTTGCGCAGCGTGTCGCACTGTCCGGCGGTGCGGCGGTCCTGCCAGACGATGGCGTTGTGGATGGGGCGTCCGGTCTTGCGATCCCAGAGCAACGTCGTCTCTCGCTGGTTGGTAATCCCGATGGCGGCGACGTCACCGGGGGCGGTGCCCGTCTTTTCGAGGACGGCCTGGGCGACTTCCCACTGGGAGGACCACAGAGCGGCGGGATCGTGTTCTACCCACCCGGGCTTGGGGAAGAGTTGCGGGAACTCCTTTTGCGCGACGCCGATCACCGAACCGGCGTGATCGAACAGGATGGCGCGGGAACTGGTGGTGCCCTGGTCGAGGGCGAGGATGTATTTCATGGCGTTGATCGCGCAGGGAGGATCGGGATGCCCGTGGAGGGAAAGGGAGAAGGAGGTGGACTACCACAGCAGGCGATAGATCCAGGCTCCGGCGATGCCGCCCAGAATGGGGCCGACGACCGGGATCCAGGAATAGGACCAGTCGGAGCTCCCCTTGCCGGCGATCGGCAGGAGGGCGTGCGCGATACGCGGGCCCAGGTCGCGGGCGGGGTTGATGGCGTAACCGGTGGGACCGCCCAGAGAAATGCCGATCACCCAGACCATCACGCCCACCAGAACAGGGGCGAAGCCTTTCTCGAAGCCGGAGTTCGGGACCAGATTCTGGGGTCCCAGGATGGCGAGGACACCGAGGACGAGGACCGCCGTCCCGATGAATTCGCAGATCAGATTTGGAAGCGTCGCGCGGATGGCGGGGGCATTGCAGAACACGGACAACTTGGCCGCCGGATCCTCGGTGACCCGCCAGTGGGGCAGGTAGGTGAGCCAGACGAGCGTGGCACCGAGGATGCCGCCCAGCATCTGGGCGGCGAGATAGGTTGGCACCAGAGCCGGTTCGAACTTGCCGATCGCCGCAAGTCCGATCGTGACCGCCGGGTTGAGATGGGCCCCGCTGAATGCGTTCGCGCAGTAGACGGCAAAAGTCACTGCCAGAGCCCAACCGGTCGTGATGACGATCCATCCGCTGTTGTGGCCTTTGGTCTGTTTCAACACGACGTTCGCGACCACTCCGTCCCCCAGCAGGACGAGTAAGGTGGTGCCCATCAACTCAGCGAGAAAAGGGGTCATGTGCGTTAAGATTCCAGGAAGTTCGTCTAGAAGTTACCGCAGCGCCCGAACGGGTGTCGAATGACGAATTGCCGCCACTGCGGTTTGCACGGGCCGCGGCCGTCCCCGGCCGCTTGGGAGGGACAAGTTCTACGAGTCCCCATGCCCGACGTACGGAGTTTCGGACTCGCGGAGCTCGTCCCTCCACGAGCCTGACTTCGCCCCAACTCCCCCCATCACTTCGCGCCGGCGCGATATTCTTCGATGCGTTCGCGCAGGGCTTCGTGGATGCGAAAGGCGGTGTCGGGGCCGCAGGAGTTCACTTCGCCATAGGGCCGGTTGCCGCCATAGAGATGAGGCGGCTTCACATCCCATTCAGACCGGGGAATGATGTAACCGATCTCGTCGTTGGCCAGGCCGAACACGAACTTCACCCGGCCGGGCATCATCTCGCGCAAGGGTGGGATCTCGAGGGGATCAATGTCGAAGTCGCCGCCCGGGGGACGCACGATCCCGCCATTGACCAGCTCGGGATAGATCTCGCCGGGGATGCAGGCGAAGGAGACCTCGCCCAGCGTGATCAGCGCGACCTCGGTCCGGAAATGCATCCAGCGCGAATGTCCGCGATCGAGCAGGCCCAGTCCGCTGGCGAGCAGGAAACCGTTGTTCTCCAGCTTCACGTCCATCGTCCGGGCATGGACGGTCAGGGCAGCGGACTCCACCCCGGGCGTGTTGGAGGAAGCGATCCGATCCAGGATCTGCATGACCAACCGGTGGCCAACCCCGTCGGTCTTGGCGTGGGAAGGCGTCTTGAGTCGGGTGCCGGTGACGGGGTCGATGACTTCGATCGACGGATGGGTGGTCATCAGTCCGCCGACAGCGCCATTGACGAACACGTGCTTTCCGCCCAACCCGCGGCGGAACAGACCATTGGTTCCCGGGATTCCCTCGGCCATGGCCCGTCGGATCACACCGGGGAAGTCGGCGGTGATATCGCGGTTGCCGGCCCAGGGGGTCTCCGGATGGTTGCCCCAGCCCACCAGGGAACCCAGCGTCGAACCATCGGTCGGCCGGGTGAAATGAAGCACGCGCAGGTCGGCATCGAACACCTCGGGTTTGCGGGTGTCGGCAACCAGTCCCTTCGGATCGACCGCAATCTCATGGGCGGTCATGCGCGCCGGGGAGAGTCCCGTCACCGCCTGCCCCAAGGCGTCCCGCGCGGCATTGAGCACCTGCTCCTTGTAGAGCGGGTCCACGCCGCTGCGGAACCAACTCGGTCCCCAGAGGCCCATCAGGTCCGGGGTCGAATGGTTGTGGGTCGAGCAGACCACCACGTAGTCGAGCTTCCAGTCCGCCGGCACCCGTTGGCGCACCCGGATCACGTCGTCATGGAAGAACCCGATCGAATCGAGGGCAACGATCCCGACCCGGGCGTGGCCGTTGTCGATGACGATCGCGGCGGCCGCCAGGGGATCGTGGATGTTGGTCGCGGAACGGTTCTGGCTGAACCCCGCCATCCAGACCGGTCGTGCCGGATTGGAGAGGTCGGGGGTGATGTCCACCGATCCAAAACCGACCTGAAGTGGACGCGATTCCTTTTCTGAACCGGCGGCACCAATGGCCACCTCGACCTTGTATCCGGGAAAGCGATCGTGCGTGACGATCAGGAAGCGGGCGGCGGCGGCCAGGATCAGGACGAGGACAAACAGGCCGACGTAACCGAGCAGACGGACGATCCGGGAACCGATGGAGCGGCGCCGGGCGGTTCCGGCGACAGGAATGGGTTGCGACATGGGAGGCGATCCGATTTCAGGACGTGGAATTCAAGCAGGGCGGGGGGCGGTTCCTGAAATGCGGTTCCGTTCCATCACCCGCGGTAAACGATGGCCACCCCGAAGTCGGTGATGATCTTCTGGGTCCCCATCTCGATGTAGCTGTAATTGATGGTCGTAATGCTGACGATGTTCTCCTCGCCCACGTGGTTGAGGAACTCGGTGACATCCGAATCGAAGTTGTCGTGTCCAACCTCCTTGCAGTCGGAGTGCCGGATCGTCCGCAGCCGGAGGAGCTTCTTCCCGTCGATCTTGGCCTGGGCATCCAGCGTGGGCAGCGCCTTGCGGATCAGGGGAGCGACTGGCTTGTCGCTGACCGGCACGGCGAACTTCTTTTCGCCCGTCGATGCCGGGGGTTGGGGTGCCGTAGGTGCCGTAGGTGCGGTCGGCGGCGGCGGAGGACCGGACGAAGCGGCAGGAATGTTGATCTCACGGTTGCACGACGGGCAGGGAATGGCCTCGCCGGCGGCGGTGGAGTCGACTTCGAGTTCAGTCTGACAATGCGGGCACTTGAATACGATATCCATGGCAGCGAGGGGTGTCTGAAGAAGGGTTTAGCCGGGTCCGGCTCCGGGGGGAAGCCTGTGGGTGAGACGAATTTTGGCTACTCACCCGGGACCCGCTGGATGCGGGCACCGAGTTTCTCGAGCTTCACTTCCATCCGCTCGTAACCGCGGTCGAGGTGATACACGCGGTGCACCTGGGTCCGCCCCGAGGCGGCGATGCCCGCGATGACCAGGGCGGCCGAGGCCCGGAGATCGCTCGCCATGACCTCGGCTCCGCTGAGCGGGTGCCCACCCTTGACGATGGCGCTCGGGCCTTCGACGAAGATGTCGGCACCCAGGCGCATGAGTTCCGAGGCATGCATGAACCGGGATTCAAAGATCCGTTCGCTGATGATGCTCGTGCCGGGTGCCAGGCACATCAGGGCCATCAATTGGGCCTGCATGTCGGTCGGGAACCCCGAGTAAGGCATCGTCGTCACATCGACCGGACGGAGTTGTCGGGCGGACCCGATCATCAGGGCACCGCTGCGTCGTTCGATGGGCACCCCCGCCTCCTGAAGTTTGTCGAGCACCGCGCCAAGATGGTCCGGTCTTGCCCCGCGCAGGATGACTTCTCCTCCGCTGGCGGCGGCGGCCACGGCGAAGGTACCCGCCTCGATGCGGTCGGGAATGACTTCGTGCTCGACCCCGTGCAGTTCGCGCACGCCGGTGATGGTGAGGGTCGGGCTGCCGGCACCCTGGATGCGGGCACCCATGGCGTTGAGGAAGTCCACCAGATCGACCACCTCGGGTTCACAGGCGGCACTCTCGATGACGGTCACACCCTCGGCCAAAACTGCCGCCATGATCACATTGGCCGTGCCCAGTACCGTGGGACCGGCGCGGCCTCCGAGGAAAATCATCGCGCCGGCGAGTTCCGGAGCAGTGGCGTGGATGTATCCGCCTTCAATCCGGATTTGGGTGCCGAGGCAGCGGAGCCCTTTGAGATGAAGGTCGATCGGCCGGGTGCCAATGACGCAGCCACCGGGCAGGGAAACGGTCGCCCGATGCAACCGGGCCAGCAGCGGTCCCAGAATGCAGATGGACCCGCGCATCTTGCGGATCAGGTCGTAGTCGCCGGTGCTGGTGATGTTGGCCGCCCGGACGGTCAGGGTGCTTCCGTCGAAATCCACCTCCGCCCCCAGGGACGTGAGGATCCGGCACATGAACCGGACGTCGCTCAGGTCGGGCACCCGCCGGATCACGCAGGTCTCCGCCGTGAGCAGCGTGGCGGCCATGATCGGCAACACGGCGTTCTTGGAGCCGCTGATCTGCACTTCGCCTCGCAGCGGAGTACCGCCTTCAATCAGGAAACTATCCATGGTGGGAACGGTGCGGAACGTCTTCGCGGCTGGCCCCGAGGTGGGTCGCGGGAATTCAAAGCCGGGACGCACGGACGATGAGAATGCGATCCCGTCCGCTCAAGTCTTTCCCGAGGGAGATCTCACTCCACTCGTGAACCCGGAACAGATCCACGAGCGCCTCCGCCTGTCCGTCGCCGAATTCGGCGAGCAGCCAACCCTCCGGTTGAAGCCACTCCTGGGCGCGCTGAGCCAGCACTCGGTACGGAGCCAGTCCGTCCGCTCCCCCGTCCAACGCCAGGAGCGGATCGTGATCCCTCACCTCGGGCATGAGCCCTGGGATTTCCGCGGACGGAATGTACGGGGGATTGGTCACGATCAGGTCGAAACGGCCAAGGGTCTCAAGGGCGGATTCCGGGTGGAATGCGTCCATCTCGTGGAACCGGACCCGATCTCCGAGCCCGAGCCTCGCGGCATTCCCACGTGCCACCTCCAAGGCGGCCGGCGAGAGATCAATGCCATGCACTTCGAGGTCGGAACGCCCGTGGGCCAGTGCCAGCGCCAGACATCCCGAACCGGTCCCCAGGTCGGCAATCCGGCCGCCGGGTTGCTTGGGAAGCCGCTCCCGGGCTGCCAGTGCGAGTTGCTCGGTTTCCGGCCGCGGCACGAGGACGTCGGAGGTCACCTGTAGTCGAAGTTCCAGCAAGTCCGCCGTGCCCAACAGGTGTTGAAGGGGAATTCGCAGGGCCCGTCGCCGCACCAGTCCCTCGAAAGTCTCCGCTTGTTCGTGGGGGACCTGGGCGGGGCCGAAGACCTGCCGACGCAGGCGGGGAACTCCGGAAACGTGTTCCAGCAGCAGCTCCGCCTCCAGAGCGGCCGAGGCGATCCCCGCCGCCGCAAGGCGCGCCGCGGCCCGGCCAAGGAGATCAACCGCGGCGAAGGATTCGATGGGCATGCGCGGAGAGGTTCTGATGGGAGGGATGTCCGGGACAAGCCTTGAGCCAATCCCCGCCAAGGCTCAGACATCCTTACCCGTACGGGGGTTGCTGAGCCCACTGGAGGCCGGCTCCTCGAGGCAAAGGCCAACCGCCTCGGTGCGGTTCTTCACGCCAAGTTTTTCAAACACGCTGGCGAGGTAGTTTTTCACCAAGGGCCGAAAAGGGGTCAGTCCTCATTATTGACACACAGTTCCGGAGTTTCGGACCGTTGAGCATGGGCCTCGCCGTCTGCGGATCGAGTTCGATGGTGCGGTGTCCCCCGTGATGAGTCGCCGGGATCGGCGGGAGCCGATCGTCCGGGACGGCCGGGATCGCCAGCGCTTCCTCGAAACCTTGGGCGAGGCTTGCTGAATCCGGTTCGGGCGCGGTTGCTTTCGCG
>JBDNHZ010000350.1:0-5518 GCA_041688515.1 Verrucomicrobiota bacterium | reverse complement strand
TGCCAGTATTCCAGGCCGTCCGGATTTCCCACCCGGACACAGAACCGAGCCGCCACCCGCCATACTTCCGGTTCACCGGGGGCCAGCGTCGTGGCCATCCGCAGGTTGAGCGCCGCCTCCTTCAGATCGTTGGTCGCCATCGCCCGGGCCGCGTCCCCGGCCCGCTCCAGGCCGCGGCGAACCTTGTAAGCCTGATAGACCGGAGGCGCCACGAGCCACGCGATGAGCCCGAGGCCAATCAGGATCAACCCGGCGATCACCCACGGCCGGGCGTGGTCGCGGAAAATCGTCTCGGGCTGGGAATCATCCCCGGGATTGGGCGTCGGATCGGACATCAGTATCGCTGACGGGGCTACTTCCGAGCGTCGCGGACGCGCTCTTTGCGGGCGTCCTTCTCTTCCTCGATACGGGCCTTCTGAGTGGCCAACCGGGTTCTCAGTTCGTCCACCTGGGCGTAGTCCTCGCTCGCTTGCGCGGACTGGATTTCATCCCCGATCTCGATTTCGAGCTGCGCGATCCGGGACTTGAACAGGGACTCGATGTCGGCCAACTCGGCCTTCTGCGCCTCGGTGAGCGGCTTTGACGGTGCCTGCTGCTGCAACCGTTCCATCGCCAATTCGTACGCGGACTTCATGGAGGCGACGCTAGGGAGGCGCGCCTGCGGGTGCAATGTCACGGTGGGGCCTCCGACATCAGCGGTAAGCGCTCAATGCGGACAGGAAGGCGGCAAAGGCGGAGTCCACCGCCGGAAGCAGGCCATCGACCTGGGCAGTATCCCCATTCTTCGCCGCGGTCTCCAATCGACCGATCAGGGCCGCCAACCGCTTGCCCCCCAGATTGCCGGCACTGCCCCGCAGGGTGTGGGCGGACGCCGCCACCGCCCGGAGATCGCGGTTGGCCCGCGCCGCGCGCAAGGCCAGAAGCCGGCTGCCGCCATCGGTCCGGAAGAGATCGACCAGTTCACTCAGGGCCGAATCATCACCGGGAACCACCAACAGATTGAGGGTCTCCGGGTCCAGGACCTGGAGGTCCGCCACTTCCAGATCAACCGCCGGGGCACTCCCATTCTGTCCTTCAACCCGCGACGCGTGAGCATCCCCTCCCCCGTTCCCGCCGTTGGCACCGACGGCTGGAATCGGTCCCGGGCCCAGAGCCGTCTGACGGAAGGCAACGGCCCGGCGGAACGCCGCTTCGAGCGCGGCCAGATCCAGGGGTTTGGTGAGGAAATCGTCCATGCCCGCCGCCAGGCACTTCTCGCGATCGCCGACCATGGCGTTGGCCGTCAGGGCGATGATGAAATGTGGCACCCGCCGACCGTAGGCACCGTCGGATTCTTCCAGACGGATCTTGTGGGTCGTCTCGTAGCCATCGAGCTCGGGCATCTGGCAGTCCATCAGGATCACGTCGAACCCTCCCCCGGCCAGCATGTCGAGGACCTGGCGCCCGTTGGCGGCGATGGTGGCGGTCTGGTTGATCTTTCGCAGCAGGGCGATGGCGACCTTCTGGTTCACCAAGTTGTCCTCGGCCAGGAGGATCTTGAGCGAGCCCACCGTCACGCCCGGCGCGGCATCCCCGCGCCCGGCGGTCAGGGTCCGGCGATCGAAGGCATCTTCGCCCCGGACGACCGCCCGCAGGGTATCAAGGAGGCGCACGCGCTTGACGGGTTTCACCACGTAGGCGGCGACCCCGACCGTGCGAAGCAGGCCCACCTCCAACCGCTGGCCCAAGGGCGACGCCAGAACCAATCGGGCGCGTTCGAGCCCGTGGGTCAGATGGATCTCATGCGCCAGCGACAACGCATCCATGTCGGGCAATTCGAGGTCGAGGATGGCCAGGTCGAAGGGCTGGCCGGATTCGGCGGCGCCCCGCAGCGCATCCAGGCCTTCGCGGGCCGTGGCTGCGAGGCTGGGTTGAAATTCGGTTCCCGCCAGTTCATGAAGGTAAATCTGCTGGGTGCGCTCATGATCCTCGACGATCAGCACCCGACAGGGCGGCAGCGCCGGTTCCTCTACTGGCGAGGCCGGCACGCGTCCGACCCGCAAGGTGAACCAGAAGGTCGAACCGCGGCCGGCGACACTTTCGACCCCCATCTCCCCGCCCATGGCGCGGACCAACCCGCGACTGATGGAAAGGCCCAGGCCGGTACCACCAAACCTCCGGGTGGTCGAACCATCGGCCTGAACGAACGGTTCAAAGATCTTCCCGAGCACCTCCGGCGCGAGCCCGACCCCGGTATCGATCACCTCGCAGCGGATCAGCAGTCCGGCGGAATCCTCCGAGGCGAGGGCGACGCGCACCGAGACCTCCCCCTGATCGGTGAATTTGACGGCATTGTTGATGAGATTGGTGAGGACCTGACGGACCCGTCCGCCGTCGCCATGGACCTGGGCGGGAATGGCGTGGTCAATCCAGACGGTAAACTCCAGGTGTTTGCCGAAGGCCCGTTCGGCCAACAGTTCCGAAGTGTCTTCGACCAGGTCGCGGAGATCGAAAGCGAGATTCTCAAACTCCATCTTGCCGCTCTCGATCTTGGAGAAATCGAGGATGTCCTTGAGAATGGTGAGCAATCCGTCGGCGCAGGAACGCAACGTCTCCAGATGATCGCGCTGTTCCGGCGTCAGCGGCGTGTCGAGCAGGAGGCGGGTCATGCCCACGATCCCGTTCATCGGCGTCCGGATTTCGTGGGAGGTGTTGGCCAGGAACTCGGACTTGGCGCGGGCGCTCTGGATCGCCGCGTCGCGGGCCATCTGGAGTTCCTGCTCGGCCTGCTTCCGGGTGGTGATGTCCTCGACGGTTCCCTCGTAGTACTGGAGCCGCTCCGCGTCGTCATGGACCGCACGGGCGTTCTCGGCGATCCAGATGATGCTGCCGTCGCGGCGGTACACCTGACTTTCGAAATGCTCGATCCGACCGCGCGCCTGCATCAGTCGTTGAAACTCCAGGCGGCGGGCGGAATCGACGTAGAGCTGCTGGGCGATGTTGGTTCGTTCCGCGATCAATTCGTCGGTGGTTTCAAACCCGTAGATGCGGGCCAGCGCCGGGTTGGCCGAGACGTAGTGACTGTCGGGCGTCGTCTGGAAGATGCCGTCGATGGAATTCTCCACGATGCTCCGGTACTTGGCCTGCTCCGCCTCGATCCGTCCGTGGGCCTTCTTCAGGTCGGTGATGTCCCGCGAAACGCCGAAGGTCCCCACGATCTGTCCGCGGGCATCGCGCAAAGGCAGCTTGCTGGTGAGCACCCAGGAAACACTCCCGTCCGGCCAGACTTCCTTCTCGGTCTTGCCATCGATGGTTTCGCCGGTCGCCAGGATGCAGCGTTCATCGGCCAGCGCCTGTTCGGCATGCTCCTGATCGAATAAATCGTGGTCGGTCTTCCCCACCAGTTCCAGCGGGTCCGCCCGGCGGACCTTGGTGGCAAAGGCGCGACTGGCGCGAAGGATCCGGCTTTCGGCATCCTTGAAGTAGATGGCATCGGGAGCGTACTCGAGGAGGGTCTGAAGCAGGTCACGTTCGTGCGCCAGCTCGTCCTGGGTGCGGCGCTCCGCCGTCACGTCCCAGAACATCCCTTGGATCCCGACCCGTTCCCCGTTGGAATCCAGCAGCGGCGTCTTGATGACGTGCACGTAGTTCCGCTCCCCGTCCTTGGTCAGGTTTTCTTCTGTCGCCTCGAAGGAAGCGCCCCGCCCCACCAACTGCCGATCGTCACGCTGGTATCTCTGGGCCAACTCCCAGGGAAACAATTCGAAGTCGGTCGCCCCGATGATCTGATCCCGCGACTTGCCGACCGCCCGGCAGAAGCGTTCGTTGACGAAGGTGAAACGTCCGTTGAGATCCTTGCGGAAGATGTTCTGGGGAAGACTCTCGACCAACGCCTGATAGAAGGCCTCGCTCTCGCGGAGGGCCATGGTGGTCCGACGGTGTTCCTCGTGGGTATGGGCGAGGGACCGCGCCTGATGCCTGAGTTCCAGATGCAGGACCACCTTGTGCGCCACCGTCTGCAATGCCGCCCGCTGGCGCACGGTGGGACGGCGCGGAACCCGGTCCATGACCAGCAACACCCCTGCCCGGGCGCCCTGGGGCGTATCCACCGGCATGGTCAGGACCCAACGATAGGCCGAGCCGTCGAGTTCCGGACATTCCCGGACTTCGATACTGCCTCCCTCGCGCAGGGCGCGTCGGGCCACGGCCTCGACCATCATGGCATCCTCCGCACGCAATCCGCTCTGACCTTCCACGCGCAGACTGTCGCCTTCGCACAGGACCACGGCGGTGGCAGCGACCTGGGCCACCTGGGTCGCGAGGTTGGCCAGATCATCCAGCGGGCCACCAAGACCGGAAGCATTCGAGGGGGTGCTCATAGGCGACCCCGGCAGAGTCCCGGCCTCCCTGCCAACGTGTCAACGCCGGCGGCGAACCATCGCCCAGGCTGCCAGGACGACGGCGCCCCCGGGAATTGCCTCTTCCTGCCGCTCCTGCTTCGATGACTCCCATCGACGCGCCGTCCATCATTTTGTCCCCGCCCCCTGCCACTCCGCCCCGGAGCGGATCGCATCGCATTCTCCTGTCGACGCTGAACGCCAAGTATCCGCACGCCGCCTTCGGACTGCGCTATCTCCTGGCCAATCTGGGGGAACTGGCCGGATGCGCTTCGATCCGGGAATTCGACATCAACCAACGCCCGATCGACATCGCGGAGGAGATCCTCGCAGTGAACCCGACCCTGCTGGGTCTGGGGGTTTATATCTGGAATGTCCGTCAGACGACGGAACTGATCGCGCTCCTCCGGCGGCTGCGTCCGGACCTGATCATTGTTCTCGGCGGACCCGAGGTCAGCCATGAGACCGACGGTCAGGAGATCGTCGCCCTCGCCGATCATGTGATCACCGGGGAAGCCGACCTGGCTTTCGCCGATCTGTGTCGCGAGATCATCGCCGGCCGGACGCCGCCCCGCATCCTTGCGGCGCCTCTTCCCGATTCGGCGCGGATCGCCCTGCCGTATGCGCTCTACGACGAACGGGACTGCGCCCACCGGGTCATCTATGTCGAGGCATCGCGCGGTTGCCCGTTCACCTGCGAGTTCTGCCTGTCGTCCCTCGACATTCCCGTCCGACAGTTCCCGCTCGACCGTTTCCTCGACGCGATGCAGGCGTTGCTCGACCGCGGCGTGCGTCAGTTCAAGTTTGTCGATCGGACCTTCAACCTGCATCCGGTGGTCTCCCGTCGGATCCTGCAATTCTTCCTGGAGCGCTGGACCGCCGGATTGTTCGTCCATTTCGAGATGGTTCCCGACCGTTTGCCCGAACCCTTGCGCGAACTGATTGCGCAATTCCCGCCGGGCGCACTCCAGTTCGAGGTGGGAATCCAGTCGCTCAATCCCGAGGTCGAACAACGGATCAGCCGTCGGCAGGATCATGGCCGGATGGCGGACAACCTGCGTTGGCTCCGCTCGAGTTCCGGGGTTCACGTCCATGCGGATCTGATTGCCGGGCTCCCCGGAGAAACCCTCGAGAGCTTTGCG
>JBDNHZ010000349.1:0-2915 GCA_041688515.1 Verrucomicrobiota bacterium | reverse complement strand
CTGATGACCACGGGTTCCGCGCGCCACGATCCGTTGGCGGCACCCGGAGTCGGAGCGGCGAGCCGACGCTGTTCACTCGAACCGTCCGGTTGCCGTCCGCTGCTCACCCCGTTTTCCTGGGCTCCGAAACGGATGGCGTCGATCACCCGGGTTCCATCCGGGGAGAACAGGTAGAGGGATTCACCGGCGGCGCTGAGCCGAAAGCCGAGCTGATTCTGGTTCACGGCGAGGAATCCGCGCGCGACCAGCGTGGTCCCGGCAGGAAACCGGAATCGGTTGGTGCTGGCATCATCGGTCAGGATGCATCCGGTGAGATCGAGATCGGCGGCAGACCGATTGTAGAGCTCGACGTAATCGAGTTGAGGATCGTCGGTGTGCGCCAACCATTCGTTGATCAGAAGATCCCGCCACGGATTCGCACTCCGCGTTTCGAGTCGTCCCGGCGATCCCCCCATCCGGTCGCTGGCCGCCCAGGCCCGGGGATCGGACGGCCCATAGCTCGGCCGCGTCAGGACCAGGGAAGGTCCGGCTCCATCGGCAGCGATCGGCCAGGGTGCGTCCGCTCCGTAATCGACCTCGAACAGGACGTCATTGCCCGCCCCTCTCATCCGTACCGTGCCGCCGGCATTCGAGAGCCGGCCGGTGTACGGGCCCACCACATTGGTGATGCCATGGGTCGTGCGGAGGCGCGTCGGATTGGCCGCCACCACCAGCACGTCGCCAGCCTGGAGACGGGTTCCCGTGGGGAAGGTGTAATCGATCTCACCCGTCAGGCGCATGCCATCGAGATCCTCGAAATGGGTGCCCCCGTTGTAGAGCTCGACGAATTCCAGGTCGCCCGCCGCCGCTCCGCCCGCGGGATGATACTGGATCTCGGACAACACCAATCCGGTGGAACGGACGAAGGGCCCGGGAAGTTCGCGATCGGGAGTATAAGTCGTGGTCGAGATCTGCGCCGTGGGTCCCAGATCACGGAATCGCGCGGTGGTGGCGACCGTGGGTTGGAGGCTGGCGACGGCCAACCCGAACTGGAGGGTCGACGGCATGCCGGTGATGGTCACGGTTCCCAGTTGCACCCACGACTGGCCATCGAAGCTGCCGAAACCGGTGAAGACATTTCCCACCCGACGCAACCGCAACCAGGTCTGGGGATCGTTCGCGGGAAAGCCGCTTCCCACGGTGGCCACCGCCGAGTCGACACCGGCGATCGACCTCGACTCGAAGAAGCTTCCAGCCTGCGGAGACGAAGCGAACACCGCGGCAAACCGGCTGTTGGTGGACAATCCATCGCGCGCCATCAGGCCGGCGTGGACGAATGGATCGGTGATGGTGACCCCTTCCACCCGCACCTGGACGTCGAAATTGCCCGTCCGCTGTTCCCAGGCGTACTGAAATTGGTCGGCGTTCCGACCGATCTGGGCGCCGGCCCCGGTGAGATTGAAGGCCCCGGGACCGACGCGTTGGAGGGAGCCAGCGACCCCGGGACCGCCGACGGCCTGGGGTGAATACTCCAATGCCGTGAAGGAAATCGCCGTGCCGGGAAGCGTCGGGTTTGGCGTCGCTGCCGTATCGAAAACTCCGTTGATCTGAAGGGTGTACGGCTGGCCAAAGGTCATCGGCGTGACCGAGACCACCAGCGTGTCCGGAGTGCTCCCGGCAACCCCCCCCGTAGCGGTCACGCCTCCGTCGAGGGTAAAGATCGTGCCCGCCACGGCGGGAATCCGGACCGACTCGCTGAAGGTCAACACCAGCGCCGACGTTCCCAGATTGAGCACGCGGACCAGGGTCGGACGGGTCACGTCCGGCGTCACCCGAAGCACCGCTTCACCCGAGAGCGCGGTGCCCAGTCCATTGGTCACGAACACGCGATAGCGGGTGTTGTCATCGGCCAGCGTCACCGGGCCATAGAGCAACACCGAGTTGGTCGCCCCGGAAAGATTCACGTCGTTGCGACGCCACTGGAAGCGGCCGGGACCGAGCGGATCCATCTGGAGGTCGAATCGGGCGGTTTCACCTTCGACCACCGCGGTATTCAAGGGGGAACGGGTGATGGTCGGCTTCTTGAAGGTCACGCCCCAGGGAAAGAGGTACTGTGCCGGGATGGGTCCCTCGTCGGCCCCATCGGGGCGCAACCAGCGGACGGCCAGATTGTCGCCGCCGCCCCCTTCCTTCATGAGGGCATCGACGTAGTAGATACGCCCGGCCTCCAGCGGGATGGACGCGGACTTCTGGTTCGGCTCGCGTTCCCAATCCCGTGCCGGGGTCCACCCGTTGACCGTGGCGATCTGACGCCGGTTGCCAACCGTGTCATCGGTGCTCAGGGACAACGCGCCGCCGTCGTCGGTGGCGATCCAGAACGTGTAGTTGCCCGTGACCGGCGGAGCGAGGTAGCCGCGCACGCGCATGCCGTAATTATCGAAAGCGTTGCTCGGCGTTTCGAAGTCGGTGATGTAGCCGGTCTGATCGGGCGAATTCGGGTATTTGGCGGACCCGACGAGATCGCTCACGGCACCTCCACCAAGATTGAAAAAGACCTCGCGGAGGAGGCCATTGGCCGGCTGGGCCCAAGCCGGACCGGAGAACAAGGCCACCATCAGGGTCAACGCCAGCCACCGCGTCATTCCCCTCGCGGAAAGGAGGTTCACCATGAAATGGCTGCACCGGACGATGCATGCAGGGACGAGAATACCCGAATTCAGATGGGACATGTGCGTCCCCCGACCAAAGCAGAACTCCTGCCGGAAACGAATGGATTTTGAAGCGTCACCGGTACCCGCGCCGACGCCCGCATTGTTTCCGGGAGGGACGATCACACTTTGCAAAGTGTGATCGCGGGAAGAATGCCCCCACCCGGCCGAAAGTGCGCCTCGTCACCTCCGCACCTACCCCGTAGGCGACGACGTCAGGAGACTCTG
>JBDNHZ010000348.1:0-7851 GCA_041688515.1 Verrucomicrobiota bacterium | reverse complement strand
TTCGCCCAGCGTGTCGGTCGCGTCGATCTCGTCGCCCGGCAACTGCCAGTGCTGTTGGCCTCGCCGAAACCCGATCCACGGGTGTGGTGGTTGGCTGTCATTCATCAACGCCGGTCGGGCAACGAATCCAAGGCGGCGCAGATCGCCCGCCACTGGCTTGCGCAGGATCCCGCCGAGGAAGAAGTCCAGTTGATCCTGGGAGAAATCCTGCTTTCCCATCCGGACGCCCCAGCTCGGGCCGAGGGAAAGGGGTTGGTCTGGGGACTGGCCCTGGGAACGGGCCGATGGTCCCGGATGGCCGTCGCCGGGCTGGCTTCGCACACCGAACTGAGCCGGGGCGAACTCGAACTGCTCCACCGCGCCGGAGAACGACTGGACGTTTCACCGGCGTTGCTCACCGGCCTCCGGCTGAGGCTGACGCCCGAGAAACGCGGGGAATGGATGGCCGCACTGGTGCGATCAGGTTCGACGACCAACCTTGCCCGGCGACTGGAGGCGGTGGCTTTTCTGGCGGACCACCAGGAAACGGGGCTCGCGCTCGAACTGATGCCCGAGGCGCTCGCGGGGTCGGACCCCCGGGTGCGAACCGCACGGTTGCAGGCGTTGCTCGATCTCGACCGGACGGCGGAGGCGGAGCGGGAAATGAGCGCCCTCGGGCCCGACGAAAATATCGAGCCACATCTCCGACTCTGCCTGGAAGCTCAGGTCGCGATCAAAGCCGGGCGGAAGGATCAAGCGTCCACCCTGCTGCAACAGGCGGTCGACGCCTCTGGCAATCGACCGGGCCCGCTGCGCTTCTGCGCGGCCTACAGCGAACGCCTCCTGGCCCCGCGGGTCGCCCTCACCGCCTACCAACGCCTGGCAGCGATTCCCGGCAACACCGTCTCCGCCGGGCGTCAGGTCCTCCGGATCGCCCTCGCCCTGGATGACGTGGTCGAGGCCCGGGCCGCCCTCCGCCAGCTCAGCCGGTTCCTGCCGGACGACGAGGGTTTCCTGGTGGCTTCGGCTTACGCGGATCTTTTGGTGGACGCCCGTTTGGGCGAGGGCCGACTGGCCTCCGTCGAGCAGGTTTTGGCTCGCCGGCCCCAGGACGCCTTTACCCGGATCACCGTCGCCCTCGGTCGCTGGAGGGCGGGACCATTGGCCTCGGCACTGACGACCCTCGACGAGGGCGGGATCGATTGGGAGAAGGCGGAACCGCGATGCCAAGCCGTGCGGGCCGCCATCCTCGGCGCCAATCTGCAGCGGGAAGCCGCCCGTCGGATTATCCGCGGGCTGCCCTTGGAACGATTGCTGTCGGTCGAACGTCAGTTGGTGGCCGAGTGGCGGTAGCGCGCTCGGGGGGAGGGAGGAGAGAGGCGGACGAAGACACCCGCCGCAGGCAGTCGGGTCAGCCCCGCCGGCACCGCAGGCTCCCGCCAGTTGAAACCGTTCTCGATCACCGACCACTGGGTCGAGGGAGGCGGCGATCCGTCCTGGACCGAAACGGTCACCAACGCCGGCATCGGGACGGACAAAATGAGGGTGGTCCAAGAGCACCTGTCTGCCCGGCAATGGCTCCGCGTTCTCCGCGTCTCTGCGGTCAAATCTCTTGGCCGTCGGCATGAGAACTGGCCGAAAGAAATGAAAGGCGACGAAAGAACGGGAAGCCGAATGGGTGCGGTTGCAGGCGTTGGAACGATGCGGTGGCTCCGGTTCCCTTCTCTTGATTCTGCGCTCCTTTCGGCCAATCGGCTCCGGTCGCGTGGAGTGACAACGGGCGTCCCCCTGTTGCCGCCAGCCAGTCATCCCATGCCGGCCGCGACGCCGGTTGCGGGCGCTGAACCAGGATCGGTAAGTCCGGATGAATCGGAGGCCCGACCGAATCCAGGGTCTTGGAGCAGAGGATCCCGCGGAGACGCGGAGGCGCGGAGAAGAAGAGGTTGAGTTCTCTGCGCCTCCGGGTCTGTGCGGAAGGTTGATCTTCTCCATCGCAGCCGGCGCGGGGCGCACGTCCTCACTTTCGCCGTTCGAAACGGCGGGAATCCCGTCCGCCCGTCTTCGGTTCCGAAGTGGCACGAGCCGCACCGCGGATTGAGTGAGATGTCGGAGCGGATTTGACGAAGTCGATTCCGGTGCGGAGCAGCCGCAAGGGCAGCTTGAATTCTGGGGCATCAACGGCAGCCCCCTGCCATGCGGCGAGCCACTGGTCGAGGTTGTCGGCAGAGGGCCAGGGGGCACCCGTGCGGAAGACCGAGCCCAGATGTTCCACCAGCGCCTCACCCAGCACCGCTTGGGCAGCGTGTTTGGCATAAAGCGAGTAGAGCGTGCCGGCCTGGGCTCGACGCCCCTCCTGATTCAGGCCTGCGGCAAAGAAGACGTCCAAGATGTCCAACGGCGCTTCCAGGCGTGGCGGGGCTTGCTGCGCGCCCAGGCTCAGACCCGCTTCCATGGCTGCAAAACCTTCAGTCCATCGGCCGTCGCTGAGGTGGAGTTCCACAAGGGCCAGATGCGCATTGATGGCTTGCTCGGATGGTGCACCGGGCAACTCGATGACGCGGGTGTAGTCGGCGATGGACGCCGCGGGGTCGCCCTGATCCGCGTACAGGGGTCCTCGAAGAAAGAAAATCAAGGCCTTCGAGGGGGCGTTGGACGCGGTGGTGAGCGCGTCTCCGAGACACTGAAGCGCGCCTGCCGTGTCGCCCTGCTTCTGACATTGCAGCGCGAGCAGGAAGTCTTCGGGCAGGCTGGCCTCCGGCTGTTTCAAGTTCGTTGGATTGAGCCCATTGAATTCGGAGCCAAAAACTTCCTTCACCAGCATTTTTACCCTGAGATTTCCCTCGGTGCTGTTGCGCTCCAAGGCTGACTCCAAATAGGAATGGGAAGGTGTCGCAGGCTGGCAAAGGCCAAGTCGCCGCTTCAACTCCCCGTCGTCGTACCAGACCCGCAGGAAGTCCACGAGCAGGCGGAGGGGCTGTTTGTTTTGATTTTCCTTCACCTCCACGCAGATGCGCATGAGGGGCTCGCTGATCTCATAGAGGAACTCACGGCCGCGCTGACTGAACTCGACGTATCTTTTATCACGCAGGTCCTGGAGCTGGATGGAGATGGTTTGCGGCGTGGAGAAGAGCCGGCGGGCAATCTCCTTTACCGGCACGGTGCCCTCACAGGTGCACAGCATCTCCACGATCTCCCGTTGCATAGGAGGCAGCCAGCGCACCCGCTCCTGATAATAAGGCGTGAGTTCGTCCACCATCTTCAGGAACGGGCTCACCAGCGCATCCATGCTCTCCCGTGTGATGAATTGGGAGAGGACGATGTAGATGCGATGATTTCCCCCCGAAAGAGGGTGCAGGGCCCGCACCCTGGAGCGCCCCCGGCTGGTGGCCAGGAACTCGATGACCTCGGGCTTGCCCTGGTGGCGGGCGATGTTTTGGAGAAGGTCGGTGGCCTGATCGACGAAGAGGGTCTTGAGGTGTTCCGTCTGGAAAAAGCCGAAGAACGGGCCGGTGCGATCCGACAGATCCTCCACGAACCGCTGAGCGGTGGCGACGATGGCAACCTGCGGATGCTCCTGGATGAAGGCGCGGAGTTGTTTCTGGCCTTCCCCTCCCATGGCATCAAAAGGGGCATCAAGGTTCTTCGTGACGACGACGAGCGTCTTCGAGTCGAGATCGCTCAGGAGTCGTTTCGCGACAAACCCGAGCGCCGCGGCAGGTTTGAGTTCATACGCCTGAGCAAGGGCATCAGATCCAAACTCGGTAGGGTAACGTTTCTCGAGGGCGGAGTGAATCTTGATGAGGGAGTTTCCAAGGGTCGTTGGAGTCGATCAACTGGCCCGCGACCACCTGCAGAATTGCCTCCGGCTCCGCGGGGAGTCCTTTGACTTTCAAGGCACGGACGATGTGGTGGATGTAGAACGGGAAGTGGTCCGCCTCCTTGGCGATCGCTGTGGCCGCTGCCGCCTTGTCCTTTGAGACCAGAGCCTCCCCATTGATGAGTCGGAGGGCGAGTTCCTCGGCATCCGCGAGGGCGAGTGGCGTCACCTCGATTCGGGCCATGTCGTTGACCGGGGAGTTCGCGTAGTTCTTTTCCTTCAGAGAGGTCAGCACGTGATGCAGGCCGATCGAGCCGGTGATGATCATGCGGAGAGCCGGATGGGTCTGCCGAAGCGCGCGAAGCAGGTCCAGCACCTCCATCGCCGTGTGCTCGCCTTCGCGGTCGCGGATGTTGGCCAGCATGAAGGGCATCTCATCCCAAAGGAACAAGAGCCTGCTGCCGCTCGCGTCGTTCTCGTGAACCAAATCCTCAATGGATCTCGTCTGGATGTCCTTCCACGAGGCCTCCGTCTTGTCTGGAAGCGTCAGCACTCCGCCGATCTCAACCCCACCGAGGGCTGTGAGCCATTCCTTGGCCCGGCGCGCCACCTTTCCTTTGCCGCTCAAGAACTGATGAACTTCCTTGTAAACCGCCATGGCAAACTCCCGGGCGGTGTGGCATCGCTCCAAGTCCTGAAACACGGGAACCCAGCCCTGCGCAGGCTCCGCTTTCAGCTTCTCGATGACCGTGGTCTTTCCAATGCGACGCTCAGCCGTGATGACAATGCTTTGCTGCTCAAGGGTGTCCCAGGTGAGCTGGATCACCTGGGATCGCCCGATGACAGATTTGAGATCGATCTGGCCGCCCGGATTTGATTTTACGCGAATGACCCACGTCAAAATGAACGTACGTCAAAACAAACATGCTTTCAGCCACTGGGATGCTGGGGGCAGCACGGCGTGGAGTGCGTGCAGCGTCGGTAGCAGCGTTCGACCGCTCCGGTGCAACGGCGAGTGACGAAACCTCCAGGCCTGGGTGCCTGCCGCGACGTTGGGACCAACGCACCCGAAAGCCGGAGGCAAGCTCGGGGCCTTGTTGGCGTCCCGCGGCCCAAGCCGTGGCTGACGCCACGCGCACTCCAGGACGCTTCGCGAGACTCGTGGGTTCGGGTGGACCGCATCTTCTCCCCCGCATCCGGACACTGCCCACGCCCGCTCTGCGAACTTCCCATCTCCCGCGGCTCCGACTTACGGTGACGCGAATGACTCGATGCGCAGTGACCGTATGTCTGGTGCCGGAGGCGCGGCAGGGTCCGTTTGTGTTGCACGGGGAATTGATCGAGTCCCTCGACCGCGCGGCCGCCGCCGGTTTCGACGGGGTGGAGATCTTCCCGACCCACGCCGATGATCTCGATGGTCTGGTGTTGCGCGACCAGTTGCTGTCGCGCGGTCTGGCCCTGGCCGCCATCGGAACCGGGGCCGGTTGGGTGCAACGCAAACTTTCGCTGACCGATCCGGATCCGCACCAACGGATGTGCGCCCGGGATTTCGTCGCGGCCATCATCGATTTCGCCGGTGGCTTCGGAGTGCCGGCGATCATCGGGTCGATGCAGGGTCGGGTGCCGGACGGCGTGTCCC
The DNA here is from genome assembly GCA_041688515.1 of Verrucomicrobiota bacterium. Lineage (GTDB taxonomy): Bacteria > Verrucomicrobiota > Verrucomicrobiia > Limisphaerales > UBA9464 > UBA6176. The sequence goes on along the minus strand of JBDNHZ010000348.1, from coordinate 2,416 downwards.
GTGAGGAGGTGTTGGGTTGGTTGAAGATCGAATTGGATCAACTCGGTCCGCGGGCCCACGCGCTGGGAGTGCCGCTCCTCTTCGAGCCCTTGAACCGGTATGAGACCAACCTGTTCAATACCGTGGACGAGTTCCTGGATTTCCTTCCCACATTGCGCACCCACAATGTCCGGCTCCTGCTCGACCTGTTCCACATGAACATCGAGGAATCCGACATCGCCGCGGCCATCCTCCGTGCCGGAGATCGGGTCGGACACGTCCACTTCGCCGATTCGAACCGCGCCGCGATCGGGTTGGGACACACCGACATGGCACCCGTGGTCGGAGCTCTGAAGTCCATTGGGTATCAGGGATGGATTTCTGCCGAGGTCCGTCCGCGACCGGATGCCGACACTGCCATGAGCCAGACGCTGGCCAGCTATCGCCGTTGGTTTGTGAAGTAGATTTTATGCTCAAACACACGCTCATCCATCCTGAGATCAATGCCATCCTGGGCCGGGCTGGTCACCACTCCCGCATCCTCATCGCCGACGGCAACTATCCGGCGGCGACCAAGAAGGGGCCGAACTCCCGCCTGGTCAGCCTCAATCTGGCTCCCGGCCTGGTAACGGTCGCGCAGGTCCTGGAGGTGCTGCTCACGGCGGTGCCCATCGACGAGGTCAACACCATGGGGATTCCCTTGGACGATCCCTACGCCAAGCTCGGTGAACCCCCGGTGTGGTCGGAGTTTCGTCGCCTCCTGAAAGCCTCGGGCTCAACCGTCGTGCCCACGCCCATTCCGAAGTGGGATTTCTACAAGGCGGTGGAATCACCCGACCACATCCTCACCATCCAGACGGGCGATCAGGCGCTATGGGGGAATGTGCTGCTCTCGATGGGTTGCCGGACGCCGTGAGCGGGCGCATCCGACCAAGGGCCGATTCCGTGGGGGTGGCGATCGTGGAAGACTGGACGCGTCAAAACGAAATCGCATTGAAACGTCCATGAGCACGATCCCCAGCAAGCCCCTGATTGAAGCGCCGGAATCCACTGATTCGATCCGGTACCAGACCCTCGCCTATCTGGAGGCGTATGACGCCGTCCTCAATGGCGACTATGCCTTTGTGGCCTACAAGGAGACCGACAGCTCCGGATGGCGGGTCCGCATCCGCTCTTCCCAGACGGCGGGGGCGGTGTTCGAGCCGGCCATGATCCTGAGTCAGGCCCGTGCCACGGGGGCGCAAGGCAAACCCTGGTTCTGCTGGGGGTACAATTTTGAGCCGAGCAATTCGGATCCGCGCCAGATTGAATTCCGGGTCCACGTGGCGAGCGGACGCCCGACGGAAATTGAAATGATCGCCCGCCTGCGGAAGTTCGATCACAGCGCCGACGAGGCGCGGACGGTCCGCTTCGCCTGGCCGCAGGAGTGAGGAGCGACATGAAACTCCTCTTGGCCATTGTTTCGATGGTGATCGGAACGGGCGCGACGCTGGTATCGCTAGTCCTGTGCATGGCCTCGGGCGCGAATTCCAGCGAAGCGGAAATCCGTGCGATCAAGGCGATCATGATCGGAATGGGGCTTTGCTGGGGGGCATGCATTGCCGGCGGCATCTGGGCTTTGGCCACCGGTCGGCCGGTTGGTCGGCTGCGATCGGGATCCTGCCGCTGGTGGTGGCGGGAGTGCTATTGACCCTGGCGCTGGTGTTCGAGTGGTGAGTCGTGGCGGGTGAGTCGTCCGTCCCGGTGAACCCGGAAGCGGGAGCCCCGCCAGACCACCGTATTTCCGAGAAAGGCGCAGGCCCAGAGGAGGACCGATTGGAGGTCCTTGATCCAGACCCACCAAGGCGCAATCCAGGTCCGGCGGTCCGGGCACATGCGTGAGTGCAGGGCCTGGGCGAAGACGGCACGGGCGGCCAGTAGAGCCAACGGAGGCCAGGGCGATCGGTCCTGCCAGACCGAAATCATCAGCCAGAGCAAAGCCCAGGACGTTCCGTTGCTGATGATGCTGGCGAGGAAGGGGAGGGGGCGGCAGACGCGAATGGTCCGGCTCCAACGAAGTTGATGGGCCCAGGTCACCTTCCAGCCCATGGGCGGATCCCAGCAGTCCACCGCGACCGTGCTCAGAATGATCCGAAGCCCTCGCGCGTGGATCCGTTGTCCCAGGTGAAAATCGTCGGCCAGATAATCGACCAGGGATCGGAACCCGCCGATCGCCGCCAAATCCTGACGACGAACCGCCATGACGGCGCCGAGCGCGAAATCCTGTCGGCGCAAGGTGCCCGAGTGCAGAATCTGACTCCAGAAGTCGACGTTGACGGCGACGGCCTGGCAGCGCACAGCGGCAGTGGCCGGATGGGCAAGCCGATAGAAGCAGTTCACCACGCCGACTTCCGGATCGGCCAATGGCTGGACGATCTGCCGCAGGAGATCAGGCGGG
>JBDNHZ010000347.1:0-9884 GCA_041688515.1 Verrucomicrobiota bacterium | reverse complement strand
TGAGCCTCGTCACCTCGTCGCCTACCCGTAGGAGACGACGTCAGGAGACTCTGACTTCCATTCGAACGTACCACGGCCCATGGACGTTCCCCGCCCGGCCAGAATGAGCCTCGTCACCTCGTCGCCTACCCGTAGGAGGCGACGTCAGGAGACTCTGACTTCCCTCCGGACGGACCTACCCGAACGCGTTCCTCACTCAAACATGGGCAGGCGTACGGTAAAGGTCGTGCCCTCGCCTTCGGCTGACTCGAACGAGATCTGCCCGTCGTGCAGTTCCACACACCGTTTTACGATCAGCAGCCCCAGACCCGTTCCGGGCGTCTGACCGACATTGGTTCCCCGATGGAAGGCGTCGAACAGCCGGGCACGATCCGCCTCGGGAATTCCAATCCCCCGATCCCGCACCTTGATCACGGCGTCCGCTCCGTCCCGGTGGACGGCGACTTCGACCCGGGTGCCCTCGGGGGAATACTTCACCGCATTGGACACCAGATTGGAGACGATGTGCCGGAGCAGGGCTTCGTCGCCGGTCGAGCCTTCGAGGGATCCTTGGGTGTTGATCTCCACCGGGCTGCGCCGATGGGAGGCGGAATGCGATTCGTCGGCGAGTTTGTCGAGGAGCACGGGCAGGTCGAGGGACGCCCGTTGACACGACGTCCGCCCGGCCTCGACCCGGCCGAGGAGCAACACCTGCTCCATCAGGCCGGACATGCGCAGGGTGGAATCGTAGATGTCGGTGAGGAGTTCCTCGCGCTTCAGGGCCGGGAGGCGATCCAGGTAGTTGTGCAGCAGCTCCACGGCGCTCATGGCGATGCCGAGCGGCGTTCGAAACTCGTGCGAAACCATGGACACAAACCGACTCTTCAACTCGCCCAACTGACGTTCGGCTTCCAACGCCCGCTGGAGTTCCTGCTCGGTCCGGCGCAACTGCGAGTTGGCTTCCTGCAAACCCGCATTGGCGGATTCCAACTCCACCGTGCGTTCGCCCACCCGGGTCTCCAACTCGGAGTTCAACTGGCGCAATCGTTGATCGTTCTCGCGCAGGTTGGCCTCGAAACGGTCGCGTTCACTGTGCGCCACCTGCGCCCGCAGAACCCGACGACGCAAGACCCAAACCCAGCCTGCCAGAAGCAATCCCACCGGGACCACCACCCGGATCAGGTTCGAAGGGGTCCACCACGGCGCACGTTCCACCACCCGGAGTTGTTCCCCACCCGAAGCCATCAGCCGGAACCGACGGGGACGCAGCCATTCGTCGGTCTCGATGGCGCAAACTCCGGTCGCCTCGACCCGGCTCTCCGGCTCGAACGAAAGCGGAACCCGCGTCTCCACCTCCGTTTCAAAGGTCACTCCCCCGTCTTCCAACGTCAGGTGGTACTCAGTCCAGTCGGTGCGCGGACGCGAACTGGAGGCGACCACCCGACCCCGGACCCGGACCAGCATGTCGTCGAAGGCGCCTTTCACCACCTCCGCCGCCGTCAGCAACGGCGCTTCCACCACGCCGCCCGTTCCCAGCCTGCGCACCCACGAATCCACCAGCACCGGCGCGTACTCTCCCAACGCCGGGTAACCGAGGACTTCCACCCGGTCTCCCGGCCGAAGATCCTCCGGGCGCGGCGGACTCAGGTACTGGCCGTTGGCATCGGAACGCGGCTGGATCGGGGGTGGGAGGACCTCCACCCCACCGCTGTCATCCTGAATCACCAGACGGCCGGAGGGAGCGGCCAGCGTCACCACGCCGAGCACTTTCGTCCGTTGCCCGAACGAAGTGTCCGGATGGTACCGCATCAGGGTTCCAATGGTCTGGGTGGCACATTTCCAGGGATCCTCGGGCGCGGGCGTCAACACCCGGATGGCGTCCAGCGTCGGTACCGCCAGGCGCACCCCGATCAGATGTCCCTGATCGCTCATCTTGACCCCGGTGACCGAGGTGATCTCCACCCGGGCACCCAGCAGGTGGATGGGAAGCGGGCCCTTGAAATCCGCCACGTGTAGCTCGTGACGCCCGCTCGACTCCCCAAAATGCATCACCAGACGGCCGTACACGCTGAACATCCACCGGATGGTCGTCGTGAGACGGACCCGCTCGCAGTCGAACCGGCCGGTGTCGAGTTCAGCGAGCTCGGTCTGGATCGGATCGGGAAGATCGCCCCGGCCGATCTGCTGGATCCGATCCGCCCGTACGGCGGCGGAGTAACCTTCAGTAACGTGACCCTGCACTTCCACCCGATCCCCTGGAGTGAACGGGGGTGAACCGGCGGGCGGATACACGAATACGCTGGCCGTCCCGTCATGGACGAAGAGGGAGGGCCACTGCGTCTCCGCGTAGGTGACCACACCCTGAAACGTCACCGCGGATCCCGCCCGCGCCTGCTCCCGATCCAGCCGACGCACCTGTTCCAACCGCATCAGACTCGACGGCGGCAGCATCGGGGCCGCGCCTCCAGGCAGCCGGAACGACACCTGTGCCACCACTCCAGGCAGCCACGCCATCACCAGCCAGACGCCGAGGGCACGGCGGGCCCAACCGGATCTGAAACAGGAAAGACGATCGCACACCGTCGGATCGTGCCGCTCCGCGTCCGTCACGGGTACCGTCAAACCCACCCCGATCCTCCGACTTTGGTTGGAGCGGTTGCCACGCCCTGATCAGACGTTGTCAGACACCACTGCGCTCCGGAGAGGGCGACGGATGACCCGGGTGCCGGCCACCAGATCGTGGAGGGCGCGGCGCTCCGGATGCAGGGAGGCGACCAGATAACCGACGCCCATCGCGCTCAGCGAGACCAACTCGGCGAAGAACCGTCCCAGCGCGCGCGGAAAGCTCAGGGGCTCCCCATCCATCCGCACCACCCGCAACCCGAACAGCAGTTTGCCCGGCGTGGCTCCCAGCGCGCCGTGGAACCCAGCGACGTACGCCAGTCGCAGGGGGAGAAGAGTGCCGAAAAACACCGCGTAGAACCGGAGCACCACCATCAGGTCCGGATTGTCCTTGGCGGCCTTGGCGGATTCACGGAGCGCCGCCTCCTGCAATTCGCGATAGGTCTCGGCCCACGGCAGGGTCACCAGACTGAACAACGCGGCGAGGATGAACAGATCGACCAGGAAAGCGGCCGCGCGGATGGGAAACTCGGCGTTGATCAGTGCTGAAACCTCGGGCGCCGGCGGCAGCACAGGTGGGGCAGGAGGAAAATCCCATTTCAGTTCCGGCCAGGCTGACGCCGGCTGCCAGCGTTGTTCCTCCCCGTGCCAGACCCAGGTGCCGGAACCCACGCGCCCCTCCTCGATCCATGCCCGCAGTTCGTCCAACGATGCGGCCGCGTACTCGCGGCCATCGGACCCGATGATCTTGTAGTCAATCCCCTTCAAGCGAAGCCGGTCCTACGCCTCACAACGTCCGCCCGCAATACGTTTTCCGGCGGAACGCGCCCCCAGGTCCCTCCCGGGGCCGCGGACGTCCTCGCCCGCCTCTCTCCTCCCTGCCTCCCGAGCGGAGATTTGAAGGGCGCCCAAAGCGATCCCCTCTACGCCGGAGGCGTTTCAGCGATTAGCCCGGGGTTCGCGAAGCGATACCCCGGGTTACACGCGCCTGATTGTTTCTTACCCCGGAGGGGTCGCAGATCTGCAACCCCTCCGGGGTTGGGATTCGCTTTTGGGCGTCCGACCCCGGGGTGTTACCCCGGGCCAATGGCTGAAGCGCCTCCGGCGTAGCGGCCGGGGACGGCCGCGCCCCCGGGCCCCTCCCGGGACCGCGGGCGTCCTCGCCCGCCTCTCTCTTCCTTGCCCCCCGAGCGCCCCCAGGGCTGGGCCCATCCCGCTCCAAAATGACGATCACACTTTACAAAGTGTGATCGTCCTCGCGGGAGCTCACCCGTTGACAGGCCGGACGCCGTTCCTTCCCATGATCCTCCATGGAGATGCGGCAATGAAGCTGGTGATCCTGGGTGCCAGTGACTGCGGACAGGCCCTCTGCCAACTGGCCCGTGGCTGCGACTGGCACGTCACGGTGATCGACGATCGGCCCGAGCTGTTGGTGGCGTGCAACGCCCACGTGCGCCATCCCGGACCCGCGCCCCAGTTCATCACCGCCAGGGAATGGCACCCGGACGAAGCCCTGGTGCTCGCCCGACGCCATCTCGAACTCGATCGCGAGGCCTTGGCCGCCGCCCTCGCGCGGCCGGGCGCCGGCTATGTGGGAATGATGGGCAGCCGCAGCAAGGTGCAGCAGGTCTTCGCGGACCTGCGCGAGCGCGGGTTCCTGGACGCAGCCCTCGCCCGGGTCCACGCACCGGTCGGACTGGATCTGGGCTCGGAGTTGCCCGCGGAGATCGCCGTCAGCATTCTTGCCGAAATCCTCAAGGTCCTGCGCCATACCTCCGGCAGATCACTGCGGCAGACCGTGACCTCGGCGAAAGTGGATGGCCTGGGGTCCCTTCAGATCCGTCCGGCGACGACAAACGACATCCCCACCCTGATCGATCTCGCCCAGCGGATCTGGTGGGGGTCTTACCGCGGCATGATCCCGGACGAACAGATCGCCTACATGCTCGGGCGGAGGTACGCCCCGGAAGCGATCCAGGCGGGAATGGCCGATGGTACCCAGTGGGAACTCGCCTGGATCAACGACGTTCCCATCGGGTACCTGGCCTGGAAACCCAATCCGACCGACGGCTCCGTGTTTCTCAACAAACTGTATCTCGACCCCGCCTTCCACAGCCGCGGCCTGGGACAGATCCTGCTGGCCCATGTCCGACGGCAGGCGGAGCTCGTCGGGGCCAGCCGGCTGGAGTTGCGGGTCAATCGCCGCAATGAACGGGCGATGCGCGCCTATCAACGGGCCGGGTTCCAGATCGACCACGATCTGTGTCAGGACATCGGAAACGGCTTTGTCATGGATGATCATGTCCTCATCCTGCGACTCACATGATTGAGGTCGATGGCTTGACCAAACTGTACGGTGACTTTGCCGCCGTCACCGGGCTGTCCTTCACCGTTCAACCGGGTGAACTCCTGGGTCTGGTCGGCCCCAACGGGGCCGGCAAGACCACCACGCTCCGTTCCCTGGCCGGCATCATTCCCGCCACGCGCGGCACGATCCGCATCGCCGGGCACGATCTCATGACCGATCCGGTGGCGGCCAAGCAGCAACTGGCGTTCTTCTCGGATGAACCCCGGTTGTTCGACTACCTCACGATCCGACAGCACCTTGATTTCACCGCCCGGCTCTACCAGGTCCCGGACGCCCCCGCCCGGTACACGAAGCTGCTGGAGGAACTGGAGCTGACCAGCAAGGCGGATCAACTGCCCGGCGACCTCTCCCGCGGCATGAAACAGAAGGTTCAGATCGCCTGCGGCCTCCTCCATTCGCCCCGGGTCGTGTTCTTCGATGAACCACTTACCGGCCTGGATCCCCTGGCCATCCGCCGGATGAAGGACACCATCCGTCGCCTCGCCGCCGAGGGTGCCTCCATCGTGCTCAGCTCGCACCTGCTTCATCTGGTCGAAGAACTCTGCACCCGCATCCTCGTCCTCAAGAGCGGCATCAAGGTCGCCCACGGAACCGTGAACGAAATCCGCGCCCAATTCGCCGCCGACGACGCCGGGGCCGATCTGGAAGAAGTCTTCATCCGCATCGCCACCGGCACCGGTTCGGCCACGCCGCTGCCGCCGCCGTACCCGTCCACCTTGCCGGTCCCGCCGACGATCCCTTCGGCTCCACCGGTTGCCGGTCCCTGAGTCCATGGCCACTCCCCTCAGACCGGTGCTGTCGGCGCTGTGGTTCCTGCAATCGCGGAGCCTGTACAACAGCCTCAAGGCCCGACTGCAACGCCTGAAACAGCCGCGTTACCTCATCGGGGGCGTGGTGGGCATCGGCTACCTCTGGATGGTCTTCCTCCGGCGATTCTTCGTGGACCGGGCCTCGGGAACCATCGGGGGATGGAACCTTTCACCGGAGACGGCCGGATGGATCGAGGCCGCCGCGGCCTTGGGATTGGCGGTGTACGTGGCGGGGATCTGGCTGTTCGCCGGGGACCGCGCCAGCCTCACCTTCACCGAGGCCGAAGTGGCATTCCTGCTCCCGGCACCGGTGGGCCGCAGTGCGCTGCTGCACTTCCGCCTGCTGCGGGCTCAACCCGGGCTGCTGCTTTCCTCCTTCATCTTCAACCTGTTCACCGGGCGTTCGCACTCGCTCGTCGAGTGGTTCTCCCACGGGTTCACCCTCTGGTTGGTGTTCACCCTGCTTTACCTGCATTCGATCGGCGCTTCCTTCGCCATCCAACGGCTGACCGAACGCGGGCTCTCCGGCTGGCGACGTCGGATGGTCGTCCTGACCGTCCTGCTCACGCTGGCGGGTGCGGTCGCCTGGTGGATCGCATCCGCCCCGGCCGCTGCCCCCGTGCGCGATCTGGACGACCTCAAGGATCAGCTCCGCGCCTTGATGTCGGCCGGGCCAGCGCCTTGGTTGCTCGCTCCGTTCCGCTGGGTGATCCGGCCCTGGTTCGCCCGCGGGTGGGTTGAGTTCGTCCAGACGGTGTGGCCGGCCCTGCTGATCCTGGTCGCCCACTGGATCTGGGTGGTGCGCGCCAACGTTTCTTTCGAGGAAGCGTCCGTCGACGCCTCCCGCAAACTCGCCACCCTCATCGAGGCCGCCCGCAGCGGGAACGTCCATCGCCTCAAGCCAGCCAAGGTCCGCCGCGACCCGTTCCGGTTGCCACCGATCGGCTTTCCCCCGATGGCGCTCCTCTGGAAGAACCTGATCGGGGCCGGACAACTCTTCACCGCCCGGGTGTGGATCATCGCCCTGTCCTGTGTGGTGCCGTTCGTTATCGCCACCTCGTCCACCGGTGGCATGGCCGGGATGCACGGCGTCCGCGCCATCCTGACCCCGGTATCGGCGATGCTGCTGTTCATGTCGCTCGTGCTGGGGGCGCAGATGGTCCGACAGGATTTCCGCTCAGACCTGCCGCAGATGGACATGCTCAAGTCCCTGCCCATGCCGTCGTGGCAGATTGTCCTGGGTCAATTGCTGGCGCCGGTGGTGATCCTTGGCGCGATCCAATGGCTTCTGCTGGTGCTGCTGGTGGGAAGCACCCTGGGAATGGAAGGGGGCGAACCGGTGCTGCGACTCTGGCGCTGGCCGGCGGCCCTCTCGGCAGCGCTGCTCCTCCCGGCACTGAACGCCATGGTCCTGCTCCTGCCCAACACCATCGCCCTGCTCTTCCCCGCCTGGGCCGGTACCAGTCAGGGTCGAGGCGGTGGGATCGAAGTCATGGGCCAACGATTGATCTTCGGACTCGGCCTGGTCCTGACCCTCGTCGTCGGACTCCTTCCGGCCACCCTTCTGGGCGGCGGCGTCTGGTGGCTCTGCCAGTTCCTCACCGGGCCGGCCTGGGCCCTGCCCTTCGCGGCCATCGCCGCGCTGGCGATCCTCATCGCCGAGGTCGCCCTCGGAATCTGGGGACTGTCCAAGGCCTTCGACCGCTACGACGTCACCGCGCCGTAGCCAAAAAGCGGCTCACCAAAAGAAGGGAACGACTGCCTCCGATCTCCCCCGACGTCAGGACCCGAACCCATGCGGCTTTCCCCTCTTTCGTTCCTTTCGGCCAGTTCCTCCTCTCTGCGGAACTCCGCGGTCCCTGCGTTCTCTGCGGTGAATCTCCCTCCCTCCAGACCAGCGCCGGTTGGCCGAAAGAAGCGCAGAAGCAAAAGAAGGGAACGACTGCCTCCGATCTCCCCCGACGTCAGGAACCGAACCCATGCGGCTTTCCCCTCTTTTCGTCTCCTTTCGTTCTTTTCGGCCAGTTCCTCCTCTCTGCGGAACTCCGCGGTCCCTGCGTTCTCTGCGGTGAATCTCCCTCCCTCCAGGCCAGCGCCGGCCAAGGTTCAGCGCTTCGTCAGGTCCGGCATCTTCTTGAAGCGGGCGAGGGCATCCGTCCGCCAGTCCACGGTGGGTTTGATTGCGCGTTTCACGGCCTCTTCCGCTTCGGTCTTCTCGGGAGATTTGTCCTCTGCCGCCTTCCCCGACGACGGTGCCGGCGTCGATGCCGAGCCACTCGTGCGTGGCTGGAAAAACGAAGAGGAACCATAGGCTCCAAACGACGACGGTGCCGCCCCCGAAGCCATCGAAGGAGTGGTGTCCGGGTTCGACGGCGTCACCCGGTGGGGGATCGGAGGCGGAGTGGACGACGCGGAGGCGGGACTCGGCGCTGGCATTTCGGTTTCATCGAGACCGATCGGTTCCCAGATGATGCGGACCGACGGCGACGCGCCGACATAGGCGGTGAGGCGGCTGAACTCGAGGTTGCCACCCTCGACCTTGTCCGCAAACTCCTGGGCGGTCAGCAGCGCCCCGAGAACGGACTGCACCATGGGATTCTCCCATTGCAGGTCGCGAAGGGCACGGATGCGGGCAGCAGGCACCTCGGCAATCCGGGCCAACTGCACGACCAACCGTTGATGCATCCCCATCTCCAACTCGACCGCCTCCAGCTCGACCCCCGCCTCCGCCAGGACCGGACCGGAATTGCCCAACTCCCGGATGGCATGGACCAACCTTCCGTCGTCGGTGCTGCGCAGGCCACTCACCGAAGACAGCACGTCGGCTCGAAGCTGCTGGACCTGTCCGGCGGTGGCCATGACCGACTCGCGGATCTGTGCGGCCTTGGCGGGAGCAGCATCGATGGCCTGTTGAACGCGGGCGGCCTGCTCACCGAACTTCTGGAGTCTGCGGGTGAATTTCTTCATGGGAGAGGCGGTGGTTTTGGAGTGGGACGGGAAGGAGCGGGGGCCGGCGCGGGCGTCGCCGGAGAGGAAGCAGGAGCGTCGCCGGAAGCCAACTTGTCGGCGGGAAGGGAATCGGTGAGAACCTTTTGGAAGCGATCCATGAACTCGCGTTCGTTGGTCAGCATTTCCTGGGTGAGCTCGATCTCGATCGTGCCCTGCCTGGCACGCACCGCGAGAAGCTCCTGTGCCGAACGCAGATGATCGCGCTGATGGCCGGCGATGTCCTTCAGCGTCGCCATCGTGCTGTGGATCATCTCCAACTCGTGGGAGAGACTGGCGACCTTCTCGGCGAAACTCCCGGTGTGCACCGACGCAACCGCCCGGGTCAGATCCTCCCGCAACATCCGAAGGCCATCGGCCAATTGCTGGGCCACATCCGGTCCAGCGGCGGGAACCGGCGTCGGAGCGGACACGGACACCGGCGGTGAGGTCGCGGGAGCCGGCGCGACGGAGAACTTCTCGAGGCCGTCGCGCAGACGTTCGAAGCCCTGCAGGATGGGAGCAAAATCGACGCTGACCGCCGAAGGACCGCGGTTGAGCTGTTTCTCCAAAGTGACCTGGATGGATTCCAACCCAGCCTGGAACCCGCTGAGCTGGGACACGACCCGACCGACCGGATCGTTCTGGTCGCTGCCCCGGGAGAACTGGTTCCGGCGGAAGGTCCGTTTGATCTCTTCCCAACGCGCGGCTTCTTCCGGAGTCAGGACTCCGATGAGTTCGCGGAAGCGGAGCAGGTTGGACTCGGCACCGGTGGTGAGGGTCTGGGATTCGCCGCGGTAATGGGCAATCACGAGGGCGCGCACCTCCTCGTCATTCATGATGGCCACCACCTTCTCGGCCAACTTGTTCATGTTGCGGTACGAGCCCTGAAGCTTGAAGGCGGGCTCGGTGCGGAACTCGTCGGCCTGTCCTGCGGACAGGATGTATTCCTGGTTCACCCGCATGACGATCTCCCGGATGGCGACCAGCTTTCGCAGGACGGAAAGGATCTCCTCCAATTCCTGCGGAGCATACTGGCCTTCCAGCGTATCGCTGGTCCGCTCGCCGCTCTCGGCCATCCGGATGAAGGTGCGGATATCCTGCTGACTCCGGTTGGCAAG
>JBDNHZ010000346.1:0-18077 GCA_041688515.1 Verrucomicrobiota bacterium | reverse complement strand
GGTTACCTTGCGGCACCGCGATGACGGACGACAGGAGCGGTTGCCGATCAGCGCGCTGCTGGGATTCCTTCAGGAACGGATCCGATAGTCTGGCGGGGCGAAATGCCCCACCGTTTGCATGCCATGAACCAGCCGATCCGCATTTCCTACCTGTTCGTTCTCGGATTGCTGGCCTTGGTGGCGGTCCTGCACATGACGGTACCGTTGATCACGGTGCTGTTCGCGTTCTTCGCGTTGAACCGACTGAGTTTCGGTCGGCGCTGGGTGGGCATCCTCCTGTTCGCCATCCTCATGACCGGGGTGGTAAGCGGGTTCTATTTCTTCACCAAGCAGGCGATCGTGGCGGTGCCGAAGATCGCCAATGATTCGATCCCTCGGATCATCGATTTCGCCGAAGGTCAGGGGATGGAGCTTCCCTTCACCGACATGAAGAGCCTCCGCTCGCTTTTGATGGGCAAGGTACAGGCCCAGTTCGCCCAGTTCGCCCAGTTGGCGGGCATCGGACATTACGTCCGGATCGTGGCCGTCGAGACCGTCAGCATTCTGATCGGATTGGTGGTGGCGGTGAGTTTGTTCCTGACGAGGAAGCTGGATCTCGGGAGCCATCCGGGGGCGGAAGAGGGGAATCTCTATTCGGCGACCGGGCAGGCGGTGATCGAACGGTTCGCCACCTTCTACCAGAGCTTTGCCACGGTGATGGGCGCACAGCTCCTGATCTCGATCGTCAACACGGCGCTGACGTCGTGCTTCCTGATCTGGAACGATTATCCCCACCTGCTGGTGCTCATCGGGCTGACCTTCCTGCTCGGGATGCTTCCGATCATCGGCAATCTGCTGAGCAACATGCTCATCATCGGGGTGGGCTTCACGGTGTCGCATCGGGCGGCCTTCATTGCCCTGATGTTCCTCGTGGCCATCCACAAGCTCGAGTACTTCCTCAACTCGAAAATCATCGGCGATCGGATCCGAAACCCGATGTGGCTGACCCTCCTCGGCCTGGTTCTGGGGGAACGCCTGATGGGCATCCCCGGCATGATCCTCGCTCCGGTCCTCCTCCATTACATCAAGGCCGAGACCTCCCGCCTCAAGGCCGAGCAGACCCGGACCACCGGCCTGTAGAGCCCTGCCGCAAGCGGAGGCGCGACCTTGGGATGGCGATGGAATGGAAGATCAACCCTGGAGGGGTTGCAGATCTGCAACCCCTCCGGGGTTGGGGACTCATCGGGGGCGTATGACCCGGGGTATCGCTTCGCTCACCCCGGGCTAATCGCTGAAACGCCTCCGGCGTAGAGGCGATGGCTTCGGACAACCGGCGGCAAGCGGTGAGGACGCCTGCGGCCACGGCAGGGACCGTGTCGATGCTCGCCGGGCGCATCTTGCCACTGTCCCCGTCCGATCAGAATGAGCCCCGTTACCTCGTCTCCTACGCGTAGGAGGCGACGTCCGGAGACTCTGACTTCCAGTCGGGCGCGCTCCGGTCCGCCGACGTTCCCCAGCACCCTGACCAGAGCTCGTGCAATCGCGGGCAGGGCCAAGAGGCACCTGTGCGCGCCCGGCGTTGAAGCGACGGCTCGCCTTGGTTTCCCGGGTGGGTACGGTCGATGCGTGGTTCGAACCATTTCCCTCTCGGTGTTGGCGGCGTGCGTGGCATCCCGGCTTTCTGCTCAGGTGCTTTACAACGCCGCTCCGGCGACCCTTCCCACCGCTCAGGGCTGGAGCTTTCTGGCGTTGCCGGCCTTGGCGGCGGAGTCGTTCGACGGCGGGGGCGCGCTGCTGGACACCTCGATTTCCGGTGGGATCTTCGCCGGTTGGTCCCGGGTCTCTCCCGTCCCCTTGGACCGGGCGCAGGGCTACACCCTCCGCCTGGAGTTGCAGTTGCTGTCGGAATCCCATGTTTCGACGAACCGCGCCGGCGTTTCCTGGATTGTCCTGGGCTCGGATCGGAAGGGGATCGAGCTCGGGCTCTGGACCGACCGGATCTGGGCGCAGTCGGATGCCCCCCTGTTCACCCAGGCGGAGGGCGTGGCGCTCGCGCTGGGAACCGGATGGCGTGAGCTCAGGTTGACCGTGCTCGGCGATCGGTACGCGTTGGCAGTGGACGGCACGGAGGTGCTCGCGGGAGTTGTGCGCGATTACACGCCCTTCACCGGCCCGATCGACCCATACGAGACCCCGAACTTTCTGTTCCTGGGCGACGACACCACCTCCGCCCGGGGTGCGCTGCGGTTCCGCCGGATGGAATTGATCCTCACGCCAAAGGTGCGTCCGCCCTTGCGGGTGGTGGGGCGGGTGGACGGTCAGGTTGAGTTGGGGTGGGACGCTGCCGCGGGGATGGAAGCCTGGAAGCTCGAGGTTTCCTCTGGATCGATTGACGGACCGTGGGAACTGGCGACGGGAACGCCGCGCCTGGAAGCGGGCGAGGTTCGGGTGCGGGCCTCGGCCAGTGCGCAGACGGGGTGGTTCCGGTTGCGGTGATCCGCCCGTCGTCGTCGGATCCGTGGCTTGTGTTGCGGAGGTCTCGCCGTAGGGTCGGCCCATGAGCGAGTTGGCCCGGTTGGAGTACGATGCGTTGACCCGTCAGTTGGAGCGGATGCGGGCGATGCAGTGCGCCTACAATCGCAAGTTCTTCTCCCTGCTCCTCATCAGCACCGTGGGGGTGGTTTGGGGGTTGCGGGACGGATCGGTCCTGGGGTTGGCGGCGATCCCATTCGGGTTGGTGACCACTGGCGTGACGGCCTCGTTCTTCCTGCATTGCTGCGATTTTGCCCGGGTGCATGCCCGGGCACTGGAAGGTCGGATCAACCGGCTTCTGGGCGGGCGGGTGCTGATCGAGAGCGAACTGGAAGCGGAGTATTTCTACCCCCACGCGACCCCGAAATTGAGCGGGTTGACCTGGGGCAAGCGGTGGACGTTTTTCAACTGGTTCACCCTGCACTACTGCGTGTCCTGGGCCGGGGTGTCGGCACTGGCATTGACGGGGTTGTGGAAGGCGCTCGTTGCCTCGGATGCCGCTTGGTTGACGGGGGCCATGTTCGTGTGGGCGGCGGTGAATGTCACGGTGTTGAACCATTGGTTCGGCGAGGCGGTTGCGGAGCGGAGAATGGGGGAGCAGTTGACCGAGGCGTACGGCGCGCCCGGGGCCGACGTGCATTCCCGATAGCTTCGCGTGCCACATCGGCATGGCCGGTTGGAGATGGGTTGGCCACTCTGCCGAGGATTCCTCGACGCACGACCGGGCATGAATTTGTTTGGCCGGGATGCCGTCGCGGTAGACGCTTTCAGGACAGCATTGCCATGACGACAAAGTTCTTCCGCTTCTGCGGCCTCTTGCTCGCCGGTTTTCTCGCCATCGCGAGCCAGGCGGCCGCTCCGCTCCGGGTCTTCATCCGGGCCGGGGTCAAGACCCACGGCCCCGGTCAACACGATCATCCACGGTTCCTGGGCGAGTACACCCAGTTGCTGGGGAAACGCGGGATCCAAGTCGATGGGGCGATGGAATTCCCCACGGCCGCCCAGTTGGAGAAGACCGACGTCGTCGTGATCTTTGCTGCCGACGGCATGAAGATCGTCGGGGAGCAGCGGACGAATTTTGAGAAGTACCTGCAACGGGGCGGTGGACTGGTGGTGTTGCACGATGGCGTGGTCTCCGGGGATGAGCACGACTGGGCGAAGCAGGTGACCGGCGGGTCATGGCGCTGGGACGGCGAGAAGAAGACCAAGTGGTACGAAGGCGAAGTGGGCGTTTACTTCGTCAACCTGGATCACCCGGTGGTGAAGGGCTTCTCGAACTTCGATTGGAAGGACGAGATCTACTACGACCTCGACATGGCACCCGATGTCCAGGTTCTGGCGACGAGTTTCCACAGTGTGTTTGTGATCGCGCCGCAGATCTGGACCTACGAGAAGACCTGGCCCGGTGGATCGAAGCCGTATCGCTCGATCGTTTCCCTTCCCGGCCACGAGTACGTCTCCTTCCAGAGCCCGCACTACACCGCGCTCGTGCTCCGGGCGATTGCCTGGGCCGGGCATCGCGAGAACGTCGATGAGTTCTGCAAGCCGGAGGAATTGGCTTCCATCAAGTACCCCGAGGGCGGCCCGGTCGCGCCCGCGAAGGCAGCCGAGCGCATGAATCTCCATCCGGAGTTCGACGTGAAGCTGGTGGCTTCTGAACCCCTGATCGAAAAAGTCATCTCCCTCGACTGGGATCCCACCGGCAAGCTGTGGGTCGCCGAAACGCCCGAGTACCCGGGCGGCCGAACCATCAACAAGAACGATCGCCCAGTCGCCCCCTGGTCCATCAAGAACCCCGGCGTCACGCCGGCGGGAGACAAGGAGGATCGCCCGGCCCGCGACCGCATCTCCTGGCTGGAGGACACGAACGCCGACGGCGTGATGGACCAGAAGCATGTCTTCGCCGAAGGCCTGGAGTTGGTCACCTCGCTGGTCTTCCACAAGGACGGCGTGATCGTCGCTCAAGCTCCTGAAATCCTCTGGTTGCGCGACAAGAACGGCGATGGCGTCTGCGATATGGTCGAGGGCAGCGAAAAGGTCACGCTCTTCACCGGTTTCGGCAATTTCGACACCCACGCCGTCATCAACAACTTCCGCTGGGGCATGGACGGGTGGATCTACGGGGCCGTTGGCTACAGTGCGGGGACACCCAAGTCGATCGACGGCAAGAAGGAGTTCGGACGCATCACCGCCGGAGTGATCCGGTTCCGTCCGGACGGCAGCGCGATCGAGCAGTACGCAGCCGGATCCTGCAACACCTGGGGCTTTGATTTCGCGCCGGACGGCGAAGTGTTCTATACGACGGCCACCTGTGGTGAGCATTTCCTCCATGTGATCCTTCCGGAGAAGGCGCTGGCCAAGGCCTCGGTGGGGGGCATCCGTTCGTCGTTTGTGGCCCCCGACCACCAGAAGATCTTCCCGGCGGTGAAGCACACGCGCCCGGCCTACGTTCAGATTGATTGGGTCGGTTTCTTCACGGCGGCGGCTGGATGCTGCATCTACAACGGCGGTGCCTGGCCGGACCGGTACAACTTCTCGCACCTGACCTCGGAGACGACGATGAGCCTGGTGCACAACGAGCTGATCACGCCCAAAGGGGTGACTTATACGGCATCGAAGGAACAGGGCAGGGAAGAGACCGAGTTCGTGGCCTCGACCGATCTCTGGTTCCGTCCGGTCCACGAACGCATCGGCCCGGACGGTGCCCTTTACATCGTCGATTTCTACAACCAGGCCGCCATCCACAACGACACCCGCGGCCCCGCCCACGGCGCGCGCAATGCCGCCACACGCCCGGATCGCGATCATCACTTCGGCCGGATCTGGCGGGTTCAGCACAAGCAGCCCAAGGCGCTTCCAGCCTGGAAGTTTGACCTGAAGGATCCCGCCGGGATTGTCCGCCTCCTCGAACACCCGAACGGCTGGGTTCGCGGCACCGCCCATCGCCTCCTCAGTGAGCAGCAGCCGTTCTTCGCCCTTCAGAACCTGATCGATGCGATCAGCACCAATCGGCCGGCCCAGACCCGCATCCATGCCCTCTGGGTGCTCCACAACGTCGGTCGCCTCGATCAGCAGAACTTCGTGGCCTGTCTCAGCGACACCGATCCGACCCTCCGCAAGAACGCCCTCAAGGTCGTCAGCGAAGAGACGGTCTGGAAGTCGGGCAGTCCCGTCGGGGCTGCCGTCCGTGCCTCCATTCGATCCACGGACCCGCGCTCGCAGCTCAATGCCCTGGTCGCGCTCGGTGGCCTCGATGTCAATGTGGACGTGGCGGACGAGATCGTCGCCCTGTTGCCGGAGCTGAAGGACAAACATCTGCAATCCGCCGCTCTCGGCGTGGCGGCGAACCATCCCGTGATGTTCATCGAGGCCGCCTTCCGGGCCAAGGATCCGGCTTTCCTGGCGGATTTTGTCGGGCACACCGTCCGGATCCTCGCCAACAAGCAGGACGCCTCCCAGGCCGCGGCCGTGGTCGCGCTGCTGGCGAAGCAACCCGCATCGTCGGATGCGCTCAAGCAGTCGGCTCTGGAAACCCTGGCGGCGACGTTGAAGGCGGATGTGGCCCCGGCTTGGAACGGAGATCTGCAGGCCGCTCTGACCGCCCTTCTTCAGTCCGCTCGCCCCGGCCTCCCGGGTGCCGTCCTGCCCTTGGTGGCGCGCTGGGACAAGAACGGCGCCATGAGCGATGCCCTCAAGCCGGTGATCGGGCAGTTGCGCTCGCGGCTGGGTGACGGCTCGGTTCCCGATGACCAGCGGGGTCAGGTGGCCATCAACCTTCTGGGGGTTCGGCGTTTGGACGCGGGAATCCTTCCCGCGGTCGGTGGGTTGCTCGGCGGCGAGACCTCGATCGCCTTGCAGAAGCGGGTGATCGACGCCCTCGGAATGACGCCGGAGCCGGCGGTGGGCGAACAATTGGTCGCCGCTTTTCCGCGGGTGACCGGTGAGCTTCAGGAACCCGTCTTTGGTGCCGTAGTGAAGCGCGCGGACTGGTCGCAGGCCCTGATCCAGGCGTTGTCCGACAAGAAGGTCAGCCTCGCCCAGATCGGACCTGCCTTTCAGCATCGCCTCCGGACCCATGCCGACAAAGCGGTGGCGGCGAAGGCCGGTGAAGTGATCGATGCCCTCAAGGGACCCGAGCAGAAAGAGAAGGAGGCGTTGATCGTCCGGTTCAAGCCCGAGGTCGAGAAGGCCGGGAACCTGGAGAACGGAAAGAAACTGTTCCTCGCCAACTGCGCCGGATGCCATGTCTACAAGACCGATGGTCGGAACCTGGCTCCCAACCTGACCGGGATGGGTGCCCACGGACCGGCCGATCTGCTGGTCCATATCATCGACCCGAACCGCTTGGTCGAACCCAACTTCGTGGCGGTCTCCATCGAGACCAAGGACGACCTGACCTACAACGGCGTGGTCGAGCGCGAGAACAACGCCGAGGTCCTCCTGCGCGATGCTTCCGGCGACAACACCATCCGCAAAGACAACATCAAGTCGCGCACCAATACCGGTCGTTCACTGATGCCCGAGGGATTCGAGCAGTTGGGTGCTGAGGGTCTGCGCGATCTGCTCGGATATATTTGTGCCGACGAAAACCGGTTTCGCATCCTGGACCTGACCGGGGTGTTCACGGCCAACAACACTCGCGGCATCTACGCCAGCGAGGAATCCAAGGATGAAAGCGTCCGGTTCCGCCGCCATGGCACCATCAAGGTCGGCGATGTTCCCTTCGACGTGCTCACCCCCCAGAAGAGTCCCACCGGCAACAATCTCCTCATCCTGAAGGGGACCGAGGGCATCGCCCGCAATTATCCCCAGAAGGTCGAGGTCAAGGTGGGGATGGCCATCGGGCGGTTGCACTTCCTCGGCGGCATCGGCGGCTGGGCCTATCCCTACGGCGGGGAGACCACCAAGGGCACGCCGGTGACCAAGGTGACCGTTCATTTTGCCGGCGGGACCACCGAGGAGATCGTCATCCGCAACGGGATTGAAGTGGCGGATTACATCGGCCGATACGACGTCCCGGGCTCGAAGGAAGTCCCGGATCTGGGAGCGGGCGGCAAGCAGGTGCGGGCCTTTACCAAGATGGTGAAAGGCAAGGGCGTGGTCGAAAAGCTCACGCTCGAGAGCTACAACAACCTCGTCGCCGCCACCTATGTCGGCATCACCGTCGAGATCCCCGGGGACGAGGGAGCATCGCTCTCCCCGACCTCGGCCGCCGCGCCGATCGTTCCCCCGTCAGCTCCGATCTTCCAATGGGGTGCCGGGCTCAAGACGCTCGTGGTGGGTGGAGGTTCGTCCCACGACTTCCAGCGGTTCTTCAACCTGGCCGATGTCGCGACCCTCAAGGCGAGCGGCAAGGCTTCGGTGAACTATACCGAAATCACCGGGGGCCTCGCGCCGGCGATCGCGGGCGTCGATGTGCTGTACCTAAGCAACAACAAGCCGTTCACCGACGACGCCACCCGGGCCGCCGTGATGAATCACGCCCGGTCTGGCAAGGGCCTGCTGCTGGTCCACCCGTCGCTCTGGTACAACTGGGAGAAGAACTGGCCCGAGTACAATCGGGAGTTGTGCGGCGGCGGTTCCCGCGGGCACGACGCCTATGGCGAGTTCGAGGTGACGGTGACCGATCCGACCCATCCGCTGATGAAGGGGGTGCCGGCGAAGTTCACGGTGAAGGACGAACTCTACTGGTTCGAGCCGGAAGCCCAAGGTTCAGAGATTCAGGTGCTGGCAACGGCCTTCTCCAAGGCCAAGAACAAGACCTATCCCATGGTCTTCGTCGTCAAGCATCCCAAGAGCCGCGTGGCGGCCATCACGCTCGGGCATGACGGCGTTGCCCACAGTCATCCCGCCTATCAGGCGATGCTGATCAACGCCGTGGAGTGGACGGCAAAGAAGTAGGGATCGGGGCGGGCTTGCCCAGAAAGGGCTTCCGTCCGTGGGGGGGCGCAGTGGATTCTCCGGGCATGTCTCATCTCCCCTTGCGCCTGGCGGGTCTCCTCGTCTTCGTCGGTGTTGTTGCTGCGGCGGATCCAGCGCCGCCATCGACCGTTCGTCATTCCTATCTCGTGATGGGAGGGAAGACGGCGATCATCGGCGAGGACGGGAAAGCCTCGTGGGAATACCGCGGGGGAACGCGCGATGGATTCGTGTTGCCCGACGGGAACGTGTTGTTGGCTTTCTCGGATCGGGTGGAGGAAGTCACGCCGGACAAGCAGATCGTGTTTACCTACCGGTTGAGCTCGGAGAACGGCGAACTCGGCACGGCGCAACGCCTCTACAACGGCAACACCCTGATCACCGAACTGGGCAAGCGTCCGCGTCTGCTGGAAGTCGACCGGAAGGGGGCGGTCGTGTTGGATGTGCCGCTCCAGCCGGAGACCGACAACACCCACATGCAGACCCGCATGGCCCGGCAGTTGCGGAACGGGAATTATCTGGTGCCGCACCTGCTGGCGTTCGCGGTGAAGGAGTACACGCCCGAGGGACGGGTGGTGAATGTCCTCCGGACGGATCTGGAGTCGCTCGGCGGACGACCGGCGGAGAACTGGCCGTTCACGGCCATCCGATTGGACAGCGGCAACACGCTGGTGTCGCTCACCCATGGCAACAAGGTGGTCGAGTTCAATGCGCGCGGTGAGATCGTCTGGAAGGTGACCAATGAGCACGTGAAGGGACTGTTCAAGGACCCGTGTGGATCCCAGCGCCTGGCCAACGGCAACACCGTCGTTGGAAGTCACGCTGCCAACCAGGGCATCTCCATGGTCGAAGTGACACCCGATCACAGCATCGTCTGGACGAGCGACCATCCGCTGGCCGCCGGCGTGCATCACTTCCAGATCCTCACCACCAACGGCAAGCCCGAGCCGGGCATGCCGCTGAAGTGAGACGGGGATTGCTGCATGCAAGCCGGGGCGCGAAGTTCCCGCGAATCCACACGATTCCACACGAGTGCCCGGTCAGGAAAAGGGCGGCGTCGGTGATCCACAGATTACACCGATTGCAGAGGCGACTTAGGCGGGAAAGATCCCATGTCTGCCGCCTCCCTCTGAATCCGTGTAATCGGTGCAATCTGTGGATAACACGGCCTTTCCCCGGATCAGTCCAGGTACAGGAATTCGTTCGCGCTCAGCAGTGACTGACAGAGGCTGGTGAGGGCTTGTTGTTCGGGAGTCGGCGACGGTGGGCCCTTGGACTTTTCGTCCTTCTTCGGCTTGAGATCGACGGGCGCGGTCAACGTGCGGAGGTGCGTCGCCTGGGCCTCCAGGAAGGCGATCGAGTCGGCGAGTTCGGACTTCGTCGGGGCCCGATTGAAGGCGAGTTGCCAGGCGCGGGTCACCTGTTGGGTTGGACCTTCGCCGGCCTCCCGTTCCAGACGCCGTGCAAAGCGTGCGGCTTGATCGAGCAGGAACTCGCTGTTCATCAGCATCAGTGCCTGGGTGGCGACCGTGGAATTCTGGCGACGTTCGCAGTTCACTTCCATTACCGGCGCATCAAACGCGTGCAGCATCGCCAGTGGTTGGCTGCGTCGGACCTGGATATAGATCGATCGACGAAATTCCTCCCCGTTGAGTGGCACTTGCACCGGCATCTTGTTGTCACCCTCGGTCTTGTCGATGCCCACCACGATTTGTCCCTGGACATCGGGTCGGACGGGAACAGGCGGTCCGAACCGGTTGGTAGAGAGCGAACCGCTGACGGCGAGCATGGAATCCCGGAGGGCTTCCGCGTCGAGGCGCTGGAGGGGCTTGTGCCAATACAACCGATTCTCCGGGTCGCGGACGTCGCCCTTGCGATCGTGTCGGGAGGATTGGCGATAGACGGAGGACGTCAGTATCAGCCGGTGAAGACGCTTCATGCGCCAGCCGTGCCGCATGAAATCGTCGGCCAGCCAGTCGAGAAGCTCCGGGTGGGAAGGGCGCTCGCCCATGGCACCGAAGTCGGCAGGGGTGCCCACCAGGCCGCGTCCGAAGTGGTGCATCCAGACGCGATTCACCAGCACGCGGGCCACGAGCGGATTCGTCCCGCTGGTCAGCCAGCGCGCAAAGGCCAACCGCCGCCCGCTGGTGGCCACATCTGTAGCCTTTGAGGCGAAGGCTTCGGGTTGGCCGTCGTGGCCGAGGATGCTCAGGCCACCGGGCGCGATGACCTCGCGGGGTTGGAGCGGATCGCCGCGATGAAACAGGTGGGTGACCGGAAGTTTGTCGGAGGGCTCGGTCAGCACGCTGATGAAATCCTCGGTGGGCTTGCGCCCGCGGATCTCGGCCATCCGGGCATCCATCGCCTTGAGGTCGTCCGCCGCCTTCGGGTTGTACTGGTAAAGGACTCCCGCGTGGATGTTCACACTGGGATTGTCGCCGAGGAGCTTCTTCTGTTCGGGGGTTCGTTTGTCCGCGGGCGTGTCGAGGGCCGCGCGAAGCGATTGGCGAAGGGAGGTCTCAAACTTCTCCAGGTGCTGGGTCAGGGCCTCGGCGAGGTACTGCTTCTGCTTGGTCTCCTTCTCCGCTCCCACACCGGCGGCTTCCGCCTCGATCTCGGCGGACTTCTTTCGATCGTCGTCGGTGGCGAGCGACACCAGTCGTTGGGCCGGGGTTCGCCAGTTCTTCCAGTCGTAGGCCGGTTCGAACACCGCCCGGAGCCGGTAATAGTCCCCGTGCGGGATCGGGTCGTATCGATGGTCGTGGCACTGGGCGCACCCGATGGACAGGCCGAGCAAGGAAGTGGAAACAATCTTGATCGTGTCGGACATCACCTGGTTGCGGACCAGGTTCTGGTCCACGGCGGCGGTGGCGGTGCCGTCGGCTCCCATGCGCAGGAATCCGGTGGCGACCAGCAGGTCACGGGGATCGCTGCCGGCGAGGGCGACGGTGGCCGCATTGCCTTGGTGCGCCTGGGCCAGTTCATCGCCCGCCAATTGTTCCGTGATGAATCGGTCGAACGGCTTGTCCTGGTTGAACGATCGAAGGACGTAGTCCCGGTACTTGTAGGCGTAGGGCCGGACGGGATCGGCGTCGCTGTATCCGTCTGAATCGGCATAACCGGCGGCGTCGAGCCAGTGGCGACCCCATCGCTCGCCGTAGTGTTCCGAGTTCAGAAGCTGATCGACCCGCTTCTCGTAGGCGTCCGCCGACTTGTCCGCCTCGAAAGCCTCCATCTCGGCCGGGGTCGGTGGGAGTCCGGTCAGGTCGAGGTGGACCCGGCGGAGCAGGGTGATCTTGTCGGCGTCGGGCGAAAACTTCAGGCCCTTCTTCGCCAGGGGAACGGCAAGGAACGAATCGATGGGGGTCCGAGCCCGGAACGACCTCGACGTCTTTGGGATGTTGGGGGAGGAAATTGGTTGGAAGGACCAGAATGCCCGTTCCTCCTCGGTGATGCCGCTGCCCTTCGGCAGTTCGGTGGGCTCAGGTCGCGCCGTGCGCGCCCCACCGGCGATCCATTTACGAAGCACGGCGACCTGTTCCGGGGTGAGCTTTTTGTCGCGCTTGGGCATCTCACCGGTGGTGACGAGGCGCAGGAGTGGGCTCTGGTCGGGTTTGCCCGGGACGATGGCCGGGCCGTCCTCGCCGCCTTGGACCATCCAGCGGCGCAGGCGGAGGTCGAGGCCGCCCTTGGTCACCTCGCCCTCGCCGTGGCAGTCGAAGCAATGGGCTTTGAGGATGGGACGGACATCCTTCTCGAAGGTCGGTGCCGGGGCGGCGAACACGGGCAACGCCGCGAGGACGAGTCCTGAGGCGAGGCGGCGGAGCCAGGCGACGGATCGCGGGGAAGGATTCATGCCGAGTGCCGGAGGATTTCCTTCACGACCCGGCAGGGCTTGCCGTCGGTGAGGTGTTGTTCCTGCCCGTTCTGGAAGTAACGGAGTTGGGTGTGATCCATGCCGAAGAGATGGAGCAGGGTGGCGTGGTAATCGTTCGGGCTGACCGGATTCACCACCGCCTTGTGGCCGAACTCATCGGTTTCTCCATAGGTCATGCCGCCCTTGAACCCGCCACCCGCCACCCAGGAAGTGAAGCCCTGGCCGTTGTGGTCGCGTCCCGCCTTCTCCGCGGCCCCATGGTTCTCGGTGACCGGCAGACGTCCGATCTCGCCGCCCCAATGGACGATGGTCGAATCGAGCAGACCGCGGGCCTTCAGATCCTTCACCAGTGCGGCGGAGGGTCGATCGGTCTTCCGACAGCAGGAGGCGAGACCGGAGCGGATGCTCTCGTGGTTGTCCCAGATCTGGCCGTTGACGAAGAGTTGAACGAAGCGAACGCCGCGTTCCACCAGACGCCGGGCGATCAGGCACCGGGTGCCGTACTCCCGCGTGATCGGGTCATCGAGACCGTACAGCTTTCGGGTGGCCTCGGATTCGCCGGTGATGTCGAGGGCCTCCTTCGCGGCGCTCTGCATGCGGGCAGCGAGCTCGTAGCTCGCGATCCGGGCTTCGAGGTCGGCCTCGCCCGGATGCCGGGCCAGATGCTCGCGGTTGAGCCGGGCCAGCAAGGCGAGGTTCTGTTCCTGCAACGTGCCTTTGAGGTGCGGCGGCGGGTCGAGGTTCAGGATGCGCGGCTCGGCGGAGCGCACGATCGTGCCCTGAAAAAGCGGGGGCATGAACCCGTTCGACCAGTTGCGCACGCCATCCACCGGATGTCCGCCGGGATCGGTGAGGACGACATACGCCGGCAGACTTTGGCTTTCGGTTCCCAGTCCATAGGTCAACCACGAGCCCAGCGCCGGCCGGCCCGGCTGGGCCTTGCCGGTGTTCATGTACCAGATCGACGGTTCATGCCCGTTGATGTCGGTGTGCATCGAGCGGATGACGGTCACGTCATCGACAATGCTGGCGAAGTGCGGCAGCAACTCGGAGACGTCCGTCCCGCTGGCACCGTGCCGGGCAAACTTCCACGGGCTGCCGAACAGCTTCTTGCTGGCCCGATCCACGAAGCTGAAGGTGATTTCGCCCGCGTAATCGTCTCCGCTGCGGCGACTGAGTTCGGGCTTCGGATCGAACAGATCGATGTGGCTGGGACCCCCGTGCATGAAGAGCGAGATCATCGCCCGTGCCCGCGGAACCCCGGTAGGAACCCTGGGCTTCAGGTCGAAGGACTGGGGAAGCCTCGGGACGTTGGCCGGGGTGGCCAGCAGTCGCTCTTCCTTCAGCATCCACGCCAGGGCCACGCTTCCCACGCCCATGGCGTTGCGGGCGAGGAAGCGGCGCCGCGAGACGATGCCAGACTCGCCGGGTGACTGGAAAAGGGACTTATTCATGGGACGATGCCGTCACTCTGGACGGGATGCAGGGGACTGCACAATCCCCGGCCGATTCGGAGGGACGAGTTCCACGAGTCCCCATGACCGGCTTTCGGAGCTTCGGACTCGCGGAGCTTGTCCGTCCCGATCTGAGTTCGAAGCGGGCAAGGCCGACCGCGGTAGGCCTTCATCCCGGAGGGATGGGAGCGATTGACCCGGGGTAGCGCTTCGCGCACCCCGGGCTAACGCTGAAACGCCTCCGGTCTAAAGGGGATGGCCCCGGCCGCCGCGTGCTCTGCGGTTCAGATTCCGAAAATCCGCGTCCACCAGCGCGAGCCACCAAAGATCCAGAGCAGGGCTCCCGCGGTCAGGTACGGTCCGAAGGGCAGTCTTGAGGACCATTCGCGGCGTCCGATGGCGATCAGGCTGAGACCCAGCACGGCTCCCATCATGGACGCTGCACCGAGGGTGAACACGGTTGCCTTCCATCCGAGGAACGCTCCGATGGTGGCCATGAACTTCACGTCGCCAAAGCCCATGGCTTCGCGGGGAAGCACGAGTTCAGTGGCGGCGGCACAGAGGAAGGGTTCGTCGGCGGGAATGAACGTGTCGGGTCCGACCACCAGCGACTTCTGCGACAGGCGGACTTCCGCTTGGAGGTAGCAGCGATCCGCCAGTTCCACGCGGTGTCCAACCATTCGGACGGTGTCCGATTCCCGATAGAAGATCTCGCCGAAGGAAATGTTGCGGTCGGGAAGGCGGATGCCGTCCTCGTGAAAGACCACCCGGGTGCCGGGTTCCAGCGGGATGCGTTCGCGCCCGAAGAGGAGTTTGCCGAGGCGTACGACGCCATAGACGACGCCGAAACCGATGGCGATGCCGAGGGCGCTGCGCTTGAGGGCCTCGGTGGCCGAGAAGGTGGCGTGAAGGCCGGGGGCGAGGGGCGAGAGCAGAAAACCGGCGACCGCACCTCCGAGGGTGATCTGGTCAGGGATGATGAAGTGTTCGAAGTCGATGAAGGTGGCGACGATGAACAACGAGAAGAGGACGCAGAGGGCGAGGGCGATACCGGGATCGTTGTGACCGAACACCAGCCAGGCGACGACGAACACTGCCGCGGTGAGGACCTCGACGGCGAGGTACCGCGGGGAGATGGGGGCTCCACAGGAACGGCAGCGACCGCGGAGCCAGATCCAGGTCACCACGGGAATGTTCAGGTACCAGGGAATGGCGTAGCGGCAGTGGGGACAATGCGACGGCGGATGCACCACCGATTGGTCGAGGGGCATCCGATGGATGCAGACGTTGAGGAAGCTGCCGACGAAGGCACCGAGGATGACCAGGACGATCGTCCAGAAATGGAACGGCATGCCGAACAGGCTGGGATGGGCGAGCCACCAATCGACGAAGAGCGGGTTCATCCGTAGATCTCCCGCTCCAGTGCGGCGCGCATGAGGTTCCTGGGGGCGATCCAACCCGACCACAGTTCCAGTGCGGACGCGCCCTGATGGAGCAACATGCCGAGGCCATTGGCGGTGCGGCATCCCTCGGCCTGCGCGGCCGTCAGGAGCGGTGTCTGATGGGGGCGATAGATCATGTCATAGACGACATCACAGCCCCGGAGCGGAAAGCGGGAAACGTCGAGTGGCAGTGGATCGCCGGGCTTGAGTCCGGCGGAAGTGGCGTTGAGCAGGATCTCGACTGAGCTCTCCGGATACCCGGCCTGCGCGTGGACGGCCGGGAAACGTTCGCTGATTTCGGTGGCCAGTTCGGCGGCCTTGGATTCGGTGCGGTTCACCAGCCAGAGCTCGCTGACTCCTTCATCTGCCAGTCGCAGCGCGGCGGCCCGGGCGGCACCGCCAGCCCCCAGCAACAGCACCCTGGCTCCGCGGGGTTCGATGGCGAGATCCTCTGCCAGGGAACGCACGATCGCATCGGCATCGGTGTTGTAGCCCTTGCTGCGGACGGGGCCCGAAGCGTCTGGGAGTTGACCGAGGGGTCGCCACTCGCCGTCGGGGTCGCGGGCTTCGAAGACAATGGTGTTCACCGCACCCCAGGTGGTGGCGGAGGAATCGAGTTCATCGACCAGATCGACCGCCAGAAGCTTGTGGGGAACGGTGAGGTTGAGTCCGATGAAGTGCATCGCCTTTGCCCCGGCGATGGCCGCCGCGAGATCGACGGGCGCGACTTCGCAGGCCAGGTACCGCCAGTCGAGTCCGAGGGCGTCGATGCCTGCGTTCTGCATGGCGGGCGATGCCGAATGATGGATCGGTTGCCCGTACACAGCGACCAGGCGCGTGCGGGAGCCGACGGGGCGGGGAGGAACGGACGACATGCCCGGGGAATGTCGAATGACGGCGGCCGGAAGTCGAACGACGAATGGGGAGAAGGAAGGTTCGAGGAGGTGCCGCTTGAAACCGGCGGACGAAGCGGCATGATCGTGCCAATGCGTTTTAGTAATCGTGCGACAGGTCTTGCCGGGCTTGTGTTGGCGGGTTGGACGGGTGTTTCGGTGGTTCATGCGGCCCCGGTCACGCTGGCGAATCCTTCGTTTGAGCTTCCTTCCACGGGTTTCGTGGATACGCGGGTGGACGGTTGGAACAAGACGCCGGCCCCGGTCTGGTTTGACCCGGCGACCACCGGGGGTGTCACCTGGGATCAGATCTCGGGAGTGTTTTCCAATCCGCCCGTGGGACAGCCGACGCGCAAGACCAACATCGACGGGTCGCAGGCCCTGTATCTCTTCGCCTTGCCGACCGCAGGACTCACCCAGGGCCTGGCCGCGACCTATGAAGCGGGCGTTTCCTACGAGTTGACCGTGGGAGTCGCTGGCGGCGGCGGCGGGATGCCGGAGGGCACGACGCTGGTCCTGGGCTTCTACTATCTCGACGGAGTGAACCCGGTGAGCCTCGGAGCCACGGTCGTCTCCCATTCCGCCGCGGCGTTTCCGACGACGACCACCTTTGTGGATTACTCGGCGGTCCTGCCGGCGGCCCTCGGCGGCGAGGCCTGGGTGGGCAAGTCCATCGGGGTTCAGATCATCTCGGCGAATGCGACCGGCGTGGGTTACTGGGATCTGGATCATGTGCGGTTGGAAGCCACGGTCGTTCCGGAGCCCGGCACCTGGGCGTTGATGGGGACCGGGGTTGGATTGCTGGCCTTGACCGGTTGGCGCCGGGCCGCCCGGCGTTGAGCTGTTCCCGGACATGACGATCAAACTCAGGGTTGGAACTTCGGGGGCCGCCTTTCTGGCGCTGGGAATGGTCAGCGTGTGTCCCGGCTCGCGTGCCTTGGCGGCGATGGAGGAACTGACGGTTCCCAACGGGTCGTTTGAGAAGCCGGCAACCCCGTTCGTCTCTCTCCTGTTCGAATCGTGGCAACGCACGCCGAAGCCGGTCTGGTACGTCGAGGAAGGGGGATTCCAGTGGAATCAACTGACCGGGATCTTCCTCAACACGGCTCCGGGTGCGGCGGATCACATTGAAGACCTCGATGGTCGGCAGGCTGCGTGGCTGTTTGCCGTCCCGGAAGCGGGGCTCTTTCAATCAGTGCTGACCGCCGGGGGCACTTCGCCCGCGGTGTTTGAGGCCGGCCGCGCCTACCGCCTCACGCTTGAGGTCATCGGTGCCGGCGGCAACATGCTGGAGGGCGTCCCACTCGAGGCGAACCTGTTCTGGACGGATGCCGCGGGGCAGCGGATTCCCATGGCCACGCTGGGCGTGACCAACCGCGCGGCTTTGTTCGGGGCCCGGAACCGCATTGTCCCCTTTCAAATGACCACGGCCGTGGTCAAGCCCACCGATCCCTGGGCGTCGCAGGCAATCGGAGTGCAGGTGGTTTCCACGGTGTCCGCCGCGGATCAGGGCGGCTATTGGGTTATCGATCGGGTGCGTGTGGCAGCGATCTCCATCGCCCAGCCCGAATTGACGGTGCTGACCGAACCCGGCGGGCTGAGGTTGAAATGGGTGTCTGAAAGCGGGTGGCGGTATCGTCTCCGGGCTTCCACCGGTCTGGATGCCTGGAGCGGGTTGGGCGAGCCGCTTGCCGGCAGTGGCGGGGAATTGACGGTGCTCGTTCCCTTCGAGACCGAGGGAAGCCGATTCTACAGCCTGACCGCCGAGGCCGCGGACTGACGTCCCATGCAACCGATGTCGCCCGAGTCGGTGCAGCGCCGGGAGCGGGTGCGGCGACGGAGCGGGCGTCGTTGGTGCGGATTCACGCTGATCGAACTGCTGGTGGTGATTGCCATCATCGCGATCCTGGCGGGGTTGCTCCTCCCGGCGTTGGCTCAGGGCAAAGCCGCGGCGCAACGGGCCGCCTGCATCTCCAATCTC
>JBDNHZ010000039.1:0-2593 GCA_041688515.1 Verrucomicrobiota bacterium | reverse complement strand
GCCGCCGGCTACGCCGATTCCAATGGATACTTCAATGCCGACTCCGATCGTCCGCTGGCCTTCCGCTATCGGGACTACGTCCTTCGTTCCCTGAACCGCGACAAGCCCTTCGATCAGTTCCTCCGCGAACAACTCGCCGGGGATGAACTCTCCGGATGGAAACCCGGCCAACCGGCCACCCCGGAGATCGTCGAACTGCTCGAAGCGACGCACTTCCTCCGCAACGGGCAGGATGGCTCCGGCGAGAGCGACGGAAATCCGGACGAAGTCCGCACCGACCGCTACTACGCCCTCGAATCGGCGATGCAGATCATCGGGTCGGGGCTGCTCGGCCTGACGGTTCAGTGCGCGAAATGCCACGATCACAAGTTCGAGCCGATCACCCAGCGTGACTACTACGCCTTCCAGGCTTTCCTGTATCCCGCCTTTCACATCGAGAAATGGACCAAACCCAACGACCGGATCGCCAAGGCACCGCTCCCCGGGGAACTGGAATCGTGGAAAGCCACCGAGCAGCGTCTGGACGCCGAACTGGCCGTCGTCCGCTCCGACTTCCAACGGTGGTTCGCTGCCCATCGGCCGCCTGGACGCATCCTGTTTTCCGATTCCTTTGATGCCGCAAAGCTCGCGGGCAAATGGTCGAACACCGCCCCCGGCGACCAACGCCCCGGCGGCACTCCTCCCGTCGCCGTCGACTCCGATCAGGCACCGGGGGCCTTCCTCCGTGAAGGGACTCTTCGCCTCGTCGAAGGCGGCGGCGGCGGAGACCGCTGGCTGTGCACCACCCAGGCCTTCGATTGGCGTCCGGCCACCAACGGAGCCTGGATCCAGGCGACCTTTGATCTTGTCGACGATCGCCTCACGGTTGAAGGAATGCGCTCCGAACGGATCGGTTACTTCATCGCCGCCCACGACTTCGACGACGACTCCGACACCGTCGGCGGCAACATCCTGATCGACGGCAATCCGACCGGGCCATCGGTGGTCGAAGTGGATTATCCAGGCAAGGACTCCTCGCGTCCGGGACGGATCGGCACGATCGGTTACCGCCCCAGCCACCACTACGGGGTGAGGGTCACCCGAGTCGCGGCGAACGAGTTTCAACTCGAACATCTCGTCGATGGCGCGGTCGATGGGCCACCCCTGGGACTGGGAGCCAAGGATCTTCCGCGAGGCGCATTCGCCTTCGAGTATTGCTGCGACCGGAGCTTCATCGTGGACAACGTCCGGGTGGAAGCTTCCGACGACCACGACCCGGCCTGGGCAACGCTCAGCGCCGATTTCCGCAAGGCCCTGGAGACCCGTCGCAAGCAACTCGCCCAGGCCACCGAAGCCATTTCCTCCCAGCGCCGCCCCGAGCCCGGGCGGATCGCCTGGATGACCGACTCAGGTCCGGAGGCGCCGGCAGTGCCGCTCCTGAAACGGGGCAATCACAAGACCCCGGGCGAAACGGTGGCCCCGGCGTTCCCGGCCTTTCTCACCGGCGGGAGCCTACCGCCTTTGCCTGCCTCGGATGGCCGGACGGCCCGACGTCGCCGGGCCTGGGCTGAATGGTTGCTCCAACCGGGATCCCCGCAGGTTTCGCTCCTGGCCCGGGTGACGGTGAACCGCGTGTGGCAGCAATACTTTGGCTCTGGGATCGTCGCCACTCCGGACAACCTGGGAATCAGTGGCGCGAAGCCGTCGCACCCTGAACTGCTCGACTGGCTCGCGAAGGACTTCATCGATTCGGGATGGAGCCTCAAGGCATTGCATCGACGGATCCTGCTCAGCCAGACCTTCCGTCAATCGAGTGCACCCCGGCCGGAGGCGGTGACGCTGGACCCCGACAATCGTCTGCTCTGGCGTTTCCCGCTCCGACGACTCGACGCCGAGGCCATCCGGGACGCGATGCTGTTTGCCTCGGGCCGACTGGGCAACAAGGCGGGTGGCCCGTACGTGCCCACCCCACGCGATGGCACGGGGGAGGTCAATCCGGACGAAGCCCATCCTGACGCCGATGCGCGCACCGTCTTCCTGCAGAATCGTCGCACGCAGGTCCCCACGATGCTCGGCACCTTTGACGCCCCCTCGATCGTGTTCAACTGCACCCGCCGGGCGGGAACCACCATGCCTCTGCAATCGCTCACGCTGCTGAACTCCCGGTTCGCCGTTGCCCGCGGGGAAGACCTGGCGGGCCGACTCCTTCGCGAATCCAGCACCGAATCGGCCCGGATCGAACGGGCCTTTCGTCTGGTGTGCGGTCGCCGCCCCACTGCGCTTGAACGGACCTCGACCGCGGATTTCCTCTCCCGGCAACGCGCCGAGTATGCAGCCGACGACGCCCCCGACCGGCGGGCCTGGAATGACTTCTGCCAATCGCTCTTCGCGCTGAGCGCCTTCCTGCACGTCGAATGAATCCAGACCTTCCCCTCTTCAATCGTCGCGCCTTCCTCGGCCGATCGGCCGGCGGCCTGGGTTCGCTCGCCGTCGCCCATCTCCTCGCAAGAGGCCGCGGTCTTGCCTCCAATCCGCCGTCGCCGGGCCAGCATCGGCCCCGGGCGCGGGCGGTGATCAGCCTCTTCCAACATGGCGGCCCCAGTCAGATGGATCT
>JBDNHZ010000345.1:0-2133 GCA_041688515.1 Verrucomicrobiota bacterium | reverse complement strand
GTGCCGTGACCAGTCGGAAATTCTTGGCATCGCGATTGGTCCGCAGATAGAGGAGTCCGTCGCGGTGATCGACGTCGTACTTGTGTCCCGGTTGCCGCAGCAGGACCGGGCGAAACCTGCCCCGGGGATCGAAGGCAGAAAGCAACTGCTGTTCCCAGGTGTCCGTGCTGCTGCTGCCGCAGACCAGGAACTTCCGATCCTTGGTGCGGCCCAACCCCAGTCGGTACAGCTCGTCCTTTTCCTCCAGCACCAACTCCGGCTTCCCGCCCTCCAGATCGAGGCGCCAGAGCTGGTCGCTCCTCTTGGTCACCGCATCCTCCGTGACGTAGAAGACGGTTCGGCCATCGGCGGCCCATTCGAACGCCGTCACCCGCTCGGCCAGTGGACCGCTGACCTTGCCTGAAACCGTGTCCTTCCGGTACAGGGTGTACTGGCGGAAGCCGGTGACATCCGTGCTGTAGAGGAACTGTCGGCCGTCGTCGCTGACCTCGATGCCCCCAAGGCCGAGGTAGGAATGGCCCTGTGCCAGGGCGTTCAGGTCGAGCAACACCTCCTCGGGTGCGGCCGGGTCTGGCTTCCCATCCGGGCCGTTAAGGCGACGGGCGTGAAGGGCGTACTGCTTCCCTTCCTGGGTCCGGCTGAAATAGTGATACCCGCCGCGCCGGACTGGAACGCTCAGATCCGTCTGCTGGATGTGGCCCAGCATCTCCTCATAGAGCTTCGCCCCGAATTGGCGCACCGGTCCCGTCTGCGATTCCGTGTAGGTATTCTCGGCTTCGAGATGACGAATCACCTCGGGATCGGACTTTTCCCGCAGCCAGAACCACGGATCGTTGACCCGCTCGCCGTGCCACACCGACCAATGATCCTTCCGGGCCGCCACCGGAGGGAGCGGAAGAACCGAGGCAATGGTCGGAGGCGGCAGAAGGTCATTCGACATCGCCCGAGCAAACAGCAAGGAGAAGGCAAAGACGAGTCGGGGGAATGCCGGACTCATGCAGTCAATTGACCGAGGCGACCGGTGCTGTCCCCAAAACGCTCTGCCGGCACCCCCATGCGATCAAGCATCGAGAGGAACAGATTCGCCATGGGAGTATCCTTGGCGTAGCGCACGTGGCGTCCGGTTGAGAACGCTCCGCCGCCACGGCCGGCGAGGATCACCGGCAGGTCGTGGTGCTGGTGGGCATTGCCATCGGCGATGCCGCTGCCGTACACGATCATGCTGTTGTCCAGGAGGGATCCGTCCCTGTCGGGGGTCGCCTTGAGCTGCTTCAACCAGGCGGCGAACAACTCCATGTGCATGCGGTTGATCCGGGCGATCTTGTCCTTCTTCTCCGCTTTGTTCTCGTGATGCGACAGGTCGTGGTGCCCTTCCCGCACCCCGATCTCGGTATACGGTTTGTTCGCGCCGTCGTGCGCCATCACAAAGGTTGCGACACGCGACGTGTCGGTACGGAACGCCAGGGTCATGACGTCGAACATCAGCTTCACATGTTCGCGATAACTCTGAGGCGCACCGACCGGACGACTGTCCTCGGGCGCGAGGGCCACGATCTTCCCGGACATCTCGATGCGCCGCTCCAGATCCCGAACGGCCGTCAGGTACTCGTCGAGCTTGCGCTGATCGGTCCGGCCCAACCGGCCCCGCAGACGGGTGGCGTCATCCCGGACATAATCGATGATGGACTTGCGCTGGGTTTCGCGGCGGAGGCGGGCCTCGGCCGTCTCACCCGGGTGACCGCGCGAGAACAACCGCTCGAAGGCGAGTTTGGGATCCACCTCGGGCGGCATGGGGGAACTCTCGGTGCGCCAGGCGATGTTGTAGGAATAGGCGCAGGAATAGCCGGAGTCGCAATTGCCGCTCAACTGACTCTTGTCGGTGCCCAGCTCGATGCTGGCGAACGGGGTGATCGAACCGAGCTTCTGGGCGGCGAGCTGATCGACGGAAATCCCTACCTTGATGTCGTTGCCCTGGGTCTTCCGGGCCTGCATGGAGGTGAGGAAGGTCGCCGATGCGCGAGCGTGATCCCCCGCCCCGTCGCCGTTTGCCCGCGCCTTGTCCTGCGCCAGACCGCTGAGGACGAGGAGGTCATTTCGAACCTCCGCCAAGGGTTCAAGGGTCGGAGGCAGAGC
>JBDNHZ010000344.1:0-6826 GCA_041688515.1 Verrucomicrobiota bacterium | reverse complement strand
CTTTTGTTTCTTTCGGCCAATTCCCCGGCCGTTGTCCGCCGTCGGCACAGGAATTTGACCGCAGAGACGCGGAGAACGCAGAGCCATCGAGAGGGCAAGCCTTCCCCCTCTCTCCGGAACCCCGCGGTCCCTGGGTCCTCTGCGGTGAATCTGCTCCTGCCCCCCTCCAACCCAGTACCGACCGTCCGCAACCGATTGGCCGAAAAGAACGCAGAATCAAAAGAAGGGGATGGCAGCCACCCGCGTCCCACGATCACGCGAATCATCCCACCCCAGCTTCCCCTTCTTTCGTCTCCTTTAGTTTCTTTCGGCCAATTCCCCGGCCGTTGTCCGCCGCACGGAGTTCGATCCCGGTTTCGGTCTTCGGCGCAGAACCGGCGCGCCGCCTAGAGCTTCCCCGCACCCAACTCCCGGTCGAGCACCTCGTACGCCCGTTGACGTTGTTTCGGCGGGAACCGATGCGGACTGTCGGGATGCAGCACTTCCGGTGGAACTGGACGGACGCCGTCGCCGGCGGGCGCTGATTCCCAGAGCGGACGCACCGCCGCCACCACGCGATCCACGCTCTGCCAGCGGAAGTTCGAATCGCCCTTGGGCGCGTTGATCAGCACCGCTCGCGGCGCGATGGCCCCCAGCACGTCGGTGAAATCGAAGGGCAACTCCGCCAGACGTCCCCGATAGGCGGCCAGGCGCGGCATGTAGCGCAACTGGCACCAGCCTCGTTCCTCGGCCCACACTCCCGGATTGCCATCGGCGTAATCGCGGAAGGAATCGAATCCGCAGCTCGTCACCACCACCCGGATACGAGGGTCAAACGCCGCGGTGAACAGTCCGTTGTGTCCTCCGAGGGAATGCCCGATCGACCCGAACCCGTTGGTCGCGACAAACGGCAGCGTGGCGAGCAGGTCGAGTCCGCGTGAGTTGTTCCACACCGCCAGCATGGTCCCGCTGGCAAACCCAAGCCCGCGCACGTCCGGCGAGTAATCGGCCAGCAGCGGATAAGCGGGGGAGAGCACGACATACCCGCGCTTCGCCAGTTCCACGCCGTATTCGTCATCGGGCGACGCCCCCAATCCCATCACCACCTTGCGTCCGGCGGCGTGGGTCTGGTGCAACCCCAGCACGGCCGGATGCAGCTTCCCGGCGGTGAGGGCCGCTTCCGGAAACAGGAGATAGGCGGGAACCCGGGCTCCCGGCTGGCTTTCGTAAGTCAGGTCCCGGAGGACCAGACCGTCGCGTCGGGTCTCGGAAATCACCTGCACGTTCAACGCTCCCCGTTCCCGCGTCGGAAAAGGTCCCATGATGGACTCCATGGCACGCAGGGACTCGGGCCGGGTCCGCACGCCCGGGCCGGATTGCTGGGCGCAGGTGGACCCAGCCGGGAGGAGCGCCACCAGGAGCAGCAGGAGCACCGGATGAAAGCGGCAGGGCTTCATCGAACCGGAGTGTCAGAGCTTCACCGTGCGGCCGGTGGCGGCACTGCGCACGGCGGCATCGACGATCTCCTGGCCGATGCGGCTGATCGGCAGGCTCACCGGCCCCTGCAGGGCCTCGCCGCGATCGAGGCAATGGAGCAGGTACTCGACCGGATTGCGATGGGGTGCCTTGGGTTCGGGTGCGGCGACCGCGTAGGGCTTGGGACGCCGACGGGTCTGGACCGTGATGAAGTCATCGTAGTCATCGCTCCGGATGGTGCCCTCGGTGCCAGCAATCACGAAGCCGCAATGCGGTTGCGGCGGAATCGTCCAGGGGTCGGTGAAGGTGCCCCAGCGGGTCTCGAACTTGGACAACCCATGCGCATAGCGGGCGACCACGATCGAGTGTTCATCGACCTCCAATCCCGGGGGACGATCGACCACTGCGGTCACATCGAGCGGACGTCTTCCCCCTTGGTACCAGGTGCCGAGCGTCGTGCCGTAGCCCAGGTAATCGAGGAGCGAACCGCCCCCGTGCTGCTTCTGGTAGAACCAGGATTTCGGCTTCTCGGCATCCACCTGGGCAGCGGTCTTCTCGTCCTTGTCGGCCCCATGCCACAACGGCCCGCGGTTGCCGCCGAAATGCCAGACGTTGAGCACCTCGCCAATCAACCCGGATTGCACCAGGTCATACGCCTTGCGATGCGAGCGCACCCACTGGAGCGGCCAGTTGATCATCAGGGTTCGATCCTTGGGCATGGCCTTCACCATCGCGTCGGCCTCCTTGAGCGAGGCAGCGAAGGGCTTTTCCACCATCAGATGCACCCCAGCCGGGGCCACCTTCTTGACCCATTCCCCGTGCTTCGAGGCCGCCGGACACAGGATGACCACATCCGGACGGGCCTTTTCCAGGCACTCACGGTAATCCGCGAAGGCGCGGTCCCGGGGAATGCGGAGCTTGCGGACGGCCTCCTCCATGCGGGCTGGCTGTTCGTCGGAGATCCCGACGATCTCGACCTGCGGATGACTCGCAGCCATCCGGAGCAGGTCGCCCATGTGAAAGTGGTCGAAGTTGATTCCGGCGATCTTCCAGGTGCGCTTTTTCATCAGGATGCCCGTTTGTAGCAACGCGGGCGGGCGGGAGGAAGTGTCGTTCCCGCAGAAGGGGGGGTGCCGGCGGCAGTGCGCGGCCGGAGGTTCCTCGGCGTGGCGGCAAATTCCCGTTCCTCAACCCACTCCCTCCCGACGTCTCCCTTCTTGCGGGTCGGGCGGCCTTTTGAAACCGTCACCGCCCTGCATATGGGACACGTCAAGCTTCACATCCCGGGTCCGGTCGAGGTCAGCGCCAAGACTTTCGAGGCCTTGTGCCGCCCGATGATCGGTCACCGCGGCCAGGGCTTCAAAGACCTGTATGCCAAGATGCAACCGCAGCTCCAGACGCTGCTATCGACGCGTCAACTGGTGTACCTCTCCACTTCCAGCGCCTGGGGCGTGATGGAGGGGGCCTTGCGGAACCTGGTCACGAAGAAGGTTCTCAACTGCATGAACGGAGCCTTCTCCGACAAGTGGTTCGATGTGTCCAAGCGCTGCGGGAAGGAAGCGGAAGCCCTCCAGGTGCCCTGGGGCTCGCCCATCCGCGCCTCCGAGATCGACGCGCGGCTCGCCACCGGCCAGTTCGACGCCCTCACGCTGATCCACAATGAGACCAGCTGCGGCGTCATGAGCCCGCTCGACGAGATCGCCGCCCTCAAGGCGAAGTATCCGGACGTCACCTTCATCATTGATGCGGTCAGTTCCATGACCGCCCTTCCCATCGCCTTCGATGCGCTTGGCATTGATGTGCTGCTGGCCGGCACGCAGAAGGCCTTTGCGCTCCCCCCCGGCCTGGCCGTCTTCACCGTCTCCCCGGCTGCGCTCGCCAAGGCCGCCACCGTCAAGGATCGCGGCTACTACTTTGACTTCGTCGAGTTCGAGAAGAACGCGAAGGACAGCATGACGCCGAGCACACCGGCGATTCCCCACGTCTACGCGCTGGCCTCCAAGCTCGACGAATTTTTCGCCGAAGGTCTCGACGCCCGCTTCGCCCGGCACACCCGGACCAACGGCATGCTGCGCGACTGGGCCACCCAGCACGGGTTCACCCTGTTCCCCGAACCTGGCTTCGAATCCCGCACCCTCGTTTGCGTGAACAACGGTGCCAAACCCGGCGGCCGAACCATCGACGTGGCCAAGTTCCAGAAGCTCGTCAAGGAAGGCGGCGTCCTCATCGACGGCGGCTACGGCAAGATCAAGGGAACCACCTTCCGCATCTCGAACATGGGCGACGAAACCCCCGAATCGATCGGCCGACTCATCGGCCTGCTCGACGAATCCCTCGCCCGGCTCTGACCTCCCCCTTCACGTCCAGTAGTACCGGACGATGTGGAAGAAGACCGGGGCGGCGAAGCAGATCGAGTCGATGCGGTCCAGCACGCCGCCGTGTCCCTCGATCAACGCCCCGTAGTCCTTCACGCCGCGGTCGCGTTTGATGGCCGACATCACCAACCCCCCGGCAAAGCCCATGAAGCAGATGCCGAGGCTCACCAAGCCTGACTGCCACCAGAGGAAGGGAGTGGCCCACCACAGGGCCGCCCCCAGACCCGAGGCCGTGAGAATGCCGCCGACGAATCCTTCCCAGGTCTTGCTCGGGCTCACCGTCGGGGCAATGGGATGCTTCCCAAGGGTCTTTCCCCAGACGTATTGGAACACGTCGCTCAACTGCACGACCATCACCAGATAGAACAGGAGCGACAACGGACTGCCCGCGTACCCGGGAATCTCCAGCGTCAGCAGCATCGGCGCGTGACTCACGCAGTACACACACACCATCAGCGCCCACTGGATCTTGGCGGTCCGTTCCAGGAAGCCCGTACAATCCCCGGCGACGGCACTGCGCAGCGGCACGAACAGGAAGGCGTACACCGGGATCAAGAGGACGAACATCCCGTACCATTCCTGCCACACGATCAGGTACTGCAACGGCGTGATCACGAAGAACACCCAGAACAGGGTTCGATGATCGCCCCGCCGGGTCGGAGTCAGGGTCACGAATTCACGCAAGGCCAGGAACGACAGCAATCCGAAGAGGATCACCGTCCCGGCCCGCCCCACGAACAGCGCGAGCGCGAACACCCCCACCATCACCCACCACGCCTTCGTCCGTGCGTTCAGGTTCGAGACCGTCGCACGTCCACGCTCGGTCGTCGTCCGACGCGCCAGCATCGCGCCGATCACCGACGCCACCACGAGGATGCCGAGCACCCCCAACAACAGCCGTACCAACACCGGATCCAGACGGATTCCAAAAACGTTCATTGAGTCCTCGCTTCAAACCCACCTCATTCCCCGGCCAACGCCCAGACACTCCGACGGGCGCGCTCCAGGAAATCTGGTTTCGATTCCCCCTCTTCCAACCGCATGGGCCTCCCGAAGGTGACGCCGCCCAGGATCGGCACGGGCACGAACTCCCCCTTGGGCAGGATCCGGTTCATGTTCTCGACGTAACACGGCACCAGTTCCACATCGGGGCGTTTCACCGCCAGATGATGCAACCCGCCTTTGAACGGCCCCGGCTCCGGCCCGGGAAACCGGCCACCCTCGGGAAACAGGATGAGCGAATGCCGATCCCCCATCGCCTCCAGCATGTCCACCAGCGGGTTGTCATGCGCTGTTGGCTTCTTCCGCTCGATGAGCACCGCGTGAAACACCTCGTTCGCCAGCCAGGGACGCATCCATCCTCCAGTCCAGTAATCCCGGGCCGCCACCGGACGCGTCCGCTCGCGCACCGCCTCCGGCAGCACCGACCACACCTCCAACGCATCCAGATTCGAGGTGTGATTGGCGAAGTAGATTCGTTGACGCGGGTCGGGTTCACACCCCTTCCAGTGAGCCCGCGCCCCGGTCACCAGACGTCCGAGGAACGAAACGGTGTTGCCGCTCATCGTGCCTCCAGCTCAGAAATAATGGCCCGCGTGCGGCGCATCACCGTCACGGCGCTTCCCGCCACCACCACCCACAAGGCCCACTGCATCCACGGCAGGTTCCAACCGGCCAGAACATCCACCGCCGATACCCCCGCGGTACCGGTCATCACGGCCATCCGATGCTGTTTGGCCATGGGTCCCTCAAAGTGCTGCGAAGCCTTCGCCGAAGCCCCCAGGGCACGGACATACGCCGTAAAGAGCGCGAGGAGCGCCGCTGCCCAACCGAGGATCACCCCGGATGAACCCGCTCCCGCGGCGAAGCCGGCCCCCAGGAGCACTGCCCAGTCGGCGAAGCGATCCGGCAACTCATTGAAGATGTCGCCGGACTTCGTCTTGAGACCGCCCTCCACCGCCACCATTCCATCGAAGAGATTGCACAGAAGCCGCGCCTGGATGCCGACGGCACCGGCCAAGAACAGGCCCACCTGGCCCATGCCTGAGATGCGGGAGGTCCCCCAGAACGCCGTCCCTGCCAGCAGACCAAAGCCCACGCTGGCCACCGAGATTCCGTTTGGAGTCGCTCCCGCGCGTGCAAGCCATCGTGCGCACGCCCCCGCCCAACGCGTGTCCCGCGCCGAGATCGGCCGTCGATTTGCCACCGGATTCACCCCTGCCATGGGCCCATCCTGCGCGAAGGCGGACCGGAAGCGAATAGGCCATTGGAAGGATCAGCCCGTCCTCGAGCGCAACCCCTCGCCCGCATCGAAGCCATCCGCAAACCCGCGAGCCGACCGCCCAATACCAGCGTCGTGGGATGCATGAAGGGATCGGTCAGCATCCACTCGGACCTCACCGGCCCGTGCATTCCCGATTCCGAGTTGGACCTGCCTTCCAATCACCGCGGACATTCTGGTCGAGGCGTACAGTCTGCCTCAGCCCGTCCATCGTGAGCCGGCGGATCGCATCCTGATCGCCACCGCCGGAATGGACCGACTCACCCCGGTCACCACCGACGGAAAGATCCGCCGGTATCCGCACGTCACCTCGATCGACCGAGTTCAAGGGGCGGAGCCCCGGTTCGACCGTCACCCGCGCCACTCAGTGGGTCGATCGCCTCTTCCCCGAGTCAGGTCCGCCGTGAGGTAACGCCGGATCCCCTCCCGAAAGCCCACCGGTTCCAGGTCGTACGCCCGCTTCATCGGTTCCGGGTCTCCCACGTTGTCCTCGCGCAGCATCCGTATTTGGTCGGGGCTCATCGGCGGCGTCCGGCCCAGCATCCGTCCGACCACGAACTCCGCCAAGGCCGCCTGCACGCCCGCGACCGCCCACGGCACTGGAAGGAGCAACCGACTCCGGCCGGTGACACGCAGGATTTCCTCCAGGACCTGGCGAAACGTGAACCGCTCGTTCCCGCACAGGTCGCAAGCCTGCCGCCCCGTGGCCGGACGT
>JBDNHZ010000343.1:0-8220 GCA_041688515.1 Verrucomicrobiota bacterium | reverse complement strand
CACTTCAATCGGGCGGGGAACGTTCACGGACTCGTGGAGCTCGTCCCTCCGCCGCTCGTCCCTCCGCTGTTCGTCCCTCCGCTGTTCGTCCCCGGCTTGCGTCTGGTCCGCGGGCTGCGTTGACTGGTGGGCATGCGGAATTCTCATCAAGTACGGAGCTGGTGTGTCCGGGCTACAGGCCTGTTGGCGGCTTCCACCCTGTCGATCGCGGTTCAGGGGCAGACCCCCGCCGAG
Source organism: Verrucomicrobiota bacterium (assembly GCA_041688515.1). GTDB lineage: Bacteria > Verrucomicrobiota > Verrucomicrobiia > Limisphaerales > UBA9464 > UBA6176. Next base: position 7,986 of record JBDNHZ010000343.1, on the reverse strand, counting down.
CAAAGCGACTACAAGCTGGGCCCCGACTCGCAGTTCAATCCGGCGGTGCCTCATGGCAAGGTCACCAAGCATACCCATCTTGCCGATACCACCTCGGTGTTCCCCGGCACGGCGCGGGATTACTGGGTCTATATCCCGGCCCAGTACGACGGCAATCGTCCGGCGGCCTTGATGGTGTTCCAGGATGGCGGCGGCTACGTGGGAACGAATGGCGGATGGCGGGTGCCACTGGTGTTCGACAATCTCATCGCGAAGGGGGAGATGCCGGTAACCATCGGCGTGTTCGTGAACCCGGGCGTCGTGCCGTCCACCCGTGGTACCAACGCGCTGCCCCGCTTCAACCGCAGCTACGAGTACGACGGCCTCGGCGGCGGTTACGCCCGTTACCTGGCCGAGGAACTTCTCCCCGAGGTCGTGGCGCAGAAGGGCGTGCTGCTCCATCCGGATCCCAACATGCGGGCCATCGGGGGTGCGAGTTCCGGAGCGATCGCGGCCTTTACGGCGGCGTGGGAACGTCCGGATCTGTTCCGGCGCGTATTCAGCACCATCGGGACCTATGTCGGACTGCGCGGCGGCAACGATTATCCGACCCTGATCCGGAAGTTTGAACCGCAGCCGCTGCGGGTGTTCCTGCAGGACGGCTACAACGATCTCAACATCTATGGCGGCAACTGGTGGATTTCCAACCAGGACATGTTCAGCGCCCTCACCTGGGCGGGATATGAGGTCCGCAAGGAATGGGGCACCGGCGGTCACGATGGCAAACAGGGGGGCGCAATCCTTCCGGATGCCCTCCGTTGGCTGTGGAAGGACTGGGCGACCCCCATCCGGGCCGGCTACGCCACCAATGCTCCCCTCGCCCAGGTGATCCTGCCGGGGGAAGACTGGCAGTTGCTCGGTCAGGGTTACACGCTTCCGGGTGGCCTCTGCACCGCCCCGGATGGAACCGTCTATTTTGCCGATTCCGGAGCGAACCGGGTCTATCGCGTGGGAATCGACGGGGCCGTCAGCGTTCTCCGGTCGGAGACCTCCGGGGCCCAGTCGCTGGCCGTTCGCACGGATGGTTCGCTGGTGGCTTCCCAACCGGAGGGCAATCGGCTGGTCCAGTACACCGGCGCGACCGCCGAGAAGTTCCTCGCCTCTGGAACCGGCGTGAAGGACGTGGTGGTGGCTTCGAGCGGCGTGATCTACTTCACCGATCCCTCCGAGCGCGCGGTAAAAATGCTGGATTCCAAAGGAAACGTGACCCTGCTCGACACCGGCGTGGAGTTTCCCGCGGGCCTGTGCCTGACGCCCGACCAGACGTTGCTCCTGGTCAGCGACATGGTGGGGCAGTTCATCTACAGCTTCCAGATCCGCAACGATGGCACCTTGGCCTATCGTCAACGGTACTTCCATTTGCACCTGCCGGATGACCCGCGGGGATCGTCGGCCGACGGCATGTGCGTCGATACCCAGGGACGCCTCTTCGTCGCCAGCTCGGTGGGCGTGCAGATCTGCGATCAGGCCGGTCGGGTGAACGGCATCCTCTCGAAGCCCGAACCGCTGGCATGGGCGACCGACGTCTGCTTTGGCGGAAAGAACATGGACGAACTCTTCCTCACGGCCGGCGACAAGCTCTGGCGCCGCAAGACGCGGGCGAAGGGGGTCCTGCCCTTCCGCGACCCCGTCCTGCCCCCGGCTCCCCGGCTCTGAAGCAGGCCGGGTGCCCCGGCGGGATCAGGTCCCGCAAAACGTCCGGCACGGGGGACTGCCGGGGGGAGGCGGTTCCGCGTACCCGCTCGATTCCAGCGTCGCGACATAGGGCGACGCCAGCGCGGTGTGCAGCCGTTGGAACGGCGTGAGATCCCCCCGTCGGACCGCGGCTTCCAGCGCTTCCTCGACCCGATGGTTCCGCGGGATGATTGCCGGGTTCCGCGAGTGCCTGAGCCGGGTCACTTCCTCGGCCGACTGGGGTTGTCGGGTCAGCCTCGACGCCCACCGCGCATGCCATTCGACGCTGGACGGATCATCCGGTGCCTGTGGATCCAGTTCGCGAAAGGCGCGGGTGAAATCGCGCCGCTGTTCGCCCAGGCGATCGAGCAGCTCTCCGACGAGGGTCTCGTCGTCGAGTTCCGAGTTGAACAAGCCCAGCTTGGAGCGCATCCCTGCCAGCCAGTGGCGATGGAACCGCTCCGAGTATTCGGCGATCACCCCCTGCGCCATTGCCAAGGCCTGCTTCGAATCCGCGTGCAACACCGGGAGCAGGGCCTCGGCAAACCGCGCCAGGTTCCACCCAGCGATCTCGGGTTGGTTCCTGAAGGCATACCGACCCTGTTGATCAATCGAACTGAAGACGGTCGCCGGGTCGTAATCGTCGAGGAAGGCGCAGGGTCCGTAATCGATCGTCTCGCCCGAGAGCGCCATGTTGTCGGTATTCATCACCCCGTGGACGAACCCGACGCATTGCCACGCCGCCACCAGCGAGGCCTGACGTTCGAGCACGGATTCGAGCAGCGCCAGCGCTGGAAACTCCGCGCCGATCCGATCCGGGAAATGACGGCGCAAGGTGTAATCGGTCAGGAGTCGGAGTCCCTCGACGTCTCCCCGGGCCGCAAAATAGACCAACGTTCCCACCCGGATGTGGCTCGCTGCCACCCGGGTCAGGATCGCTCCCGGAAGGGGTTCCTCCCGAAACACCGGCTCCCCCGTGGTCACCACCGCCAAGCTGCGCGTGGTCGGGATTCCCAGCGCATGCATCGCCTCGCTGATCAGGTATTCGCGCAACATCGGGCCCAGCGCCGCCCGGCCGTCACCCCCGCGGGAGTAGGGGGTTCGACCCGGCCCCTTGAGTTGGATGTCGAACCGTCCGCCGTCGGGGGTCCGTTGTTCACCGAGAAGAATGGCGCGGCCGTCGCCCAGTCGGGTGAGATGCCCGAATTGATGTCCGGCGTAGGCCTGCGCGATCGGCTCGGCACCGTCTGGAAGTCGGTTGCCGGCGAAGAGCGCCGCGGCTTCGTCCCGCTGCAACGTCTCGGCATCCAATCCCAGCGAACCCGCCAATGCCGCGTTGAACATCACCCACCGGGGTTCCCGCACGGGCGTGGGGTTCACTCGGGAGTAAAACAAATCCGGCAATCGGGCGTAGGAATTGTCGAAGAGCCACCCCGCGCGGGAGGGATCCGTCGCGGCGACGTCAGACATGATCGGAGTCCGTTCGCACGGGCGGATGAGTTCGATCCATCCAACGTTCCAGCAGTCTGGCAAACGTCGCGGAGGCCAGAACCATGAAGGCGACATCCACGAAGGGAATCCGGAACCGGGCGCTGGCGGTGAACAGCAGACCCCCGATCAGGTAGCTCGTGCCGATGACGCCCCAGAGCAGCGGCGTCATCGGGTGCCTGCGGATGGAGGGAATCAGCAGCGAACCGAATCCACCGAGGAACAGGGGAACGGTGGCGATGGCAGAGATCGCCACCCGGGTGCCGGTGAAAACAGTCGGGTTGAGCCAGGGCCGCCAGAAGGCTTTTGCCTTCAGCCATTGCAGGATCAGCCATTCCTTCCGGTGCTCGCGGAAGAACTCCCGGGGCTCGTCCATCCAGTGTTCCTGCGACATTCCGGAATCCGCCTTCGACGGACGAAACAGGAGTCCGAGGTTTTCGTTATAGGCCTCCCGGTTCGTTGCTGAAAGGACCCGGTAATAATAGCGCGAATGGCCCTGGGCCAGCACCGCCTTGGCATAATGCGGGGAGAGGTTGAACTCCCCGTGGCGTTGGTGATTGCGGATCATGAGGGGCAGGAGGGCGGCAGAGATCAGCACCGTGATCAGGGTCATCGCCGCCAGCGAACCCACGAGCGACCGCGCCTTCCGCCACTCGATCCAGCCCACCCAGATGGCCATCACCGGCAACGACGCCTGCAGGTTCGGACGACACAGGCACCCCAGGGCCAGGACCACCGAAGCGGATACCAGGGCCAACCATCGCCCCGACCCTGGGATTCGGGCGTACCGCATCAGTTCATGCAACGCCAGCCAGAGGAGGAACAGGAACAGCGTCTCGGTCATGACCACTCCGGCGAAGACGACGATGAATGGGCTCAGGGAAAAGAAACCGATCGCCATCAGCGACGCGGTGGGACCGGCCATCTCTCGGACGATCCTTCCCACCAACAGGGCCGCGCCCATGCTGAGCAGACATTGCACCGCCTGGATGGAACGGAACATCCCGGTGGAAATCTTCACCGGTGGATCCAGATGATACTTGGCCGACGGCGTCCATTCGCGCCCCTCCTGTGGCGTCAGCCATTCAAAGGGGACCAGGAACAGCGCGTACAACGGGGAGCGGATGAACTGATAGGTGCGGGGATAATCGTCCAATCGCCCCCGCAGGATGGATTTGGCCTGGGCCAGGTATTCGATGCCGTCGTCCAATTCGATCATGGACGTCTCGGGATCCTGTTGCAGGCAGGTCAGCCAACGGACGGCGAGACCGACCGTCAGGATTGCCGCCAGAATCCAAGGCCGCCATCGGGGAAGGAAGGGAAGGTGCCGATCCAGTGGATCTTGAGAGCTTTGATGCTGCATGAACGAACCGGTTCTTAAGGCGAGGCTGCCCCGTCCCTTCGTCACGGGTCAAGGGGTTCGCCCGTGGCGTCCGGGCGCGGGGTCGCTGCCGAGGGAACGAGGCGGTTCCCAGGGCGAGGGGGCGCCAAAACCTCCGCCTCCTCACGTCGGCAGCTACGGGGCGTGTCGTGAGGAGGCCAGGTTCCTCATGCAGCCAATACCAAGGTTATCGAGAGCGGGAAGACCTTCATGGCTTGCGCTTCCGTGCGGAAACCCGGCTGCGAGGCGGTTGATTTTCTCGCCGCGATGCTCGGCCAGCACCTCCTCGACCGTCTGGCGATATTCGAATCGGGCCTCCTTCACCCGGAGTTCCCCCGTCTCCGAAGCGCGGCCGGTCTGATGGGCAAGCGAGGTCAGTTCCAGCTTGGAATCGCCGGAAGCCACGACAGGTGAATTCGTCACGCCGACCGGCAACCGCAATTCCACCTCGATCCTCAGGGGCGCCCGTCGATCCGCGGCGGAATGTCTGCACGAACCCACCACAGGTCCGTCGTTACAACCGCCAGCCCAACCAAAATTCCCACCGCACTGAAGAATGCCCGCAGACATCCTGCGCCCTCCTGGGGACCGAGGATCCCCGCGGTGACCAGGCCGGTGATCAACCCGACCATCCCGCCCAGCAATCCGATCCCGATGACGAAATAACCCGAGCCACCCTCGAAGCTCGAGATCCGATACCAACTGACACATCGCGAGCCGATCCACAATCCGCCCGCCACGCCCAGAGCCGCGACCGGCAGCGAAAGAAAGAAATAGAGTATCCAGCGAATGTGTGTGTTCCGGTGGGGATCAACGGTTGCCGCCGGGATCTCCGTGGTTCCGGAGCGCCCACGCGCGATGCGATTCCCACCGACGCCGACATCCTACGGATTCCGGTGGCGAGCGGTATCCGACCTTGGCCGGGGACGGCCCGGCCTCGAACTGAGATCTGGAGGGACGAGCTCCGCGAATCCGAAGCCATCCCCCTCTATGCCGGAGGCGTTGCAGCGATGAGTCCGCGGTGCGCGAAGCGCTACCCCGGGCTAATCGCCTCCCATCCCTCCGGGATGAAGCCCCTCCCGCGGGCGTCCTCGATCGCCTCTTCCTCCTTGCCTCCCGTGTCCCGGCTTGAAAGTTCAGACGGAAAGGCGGGAACTCGCCACATGCTCCACCGCGCCATGGCCGTCGTCTTCGCTGCGTTCGGATGGTTCGGTGCCCCCGGGGCGCAGGCAGTCGAGCCGTTCCGGATCGAAGTGGTCGAGAAGGGCAGTGGCTGGCCGGTTCCCCTGGTGGAGTTGCGCACCCCCCACCAGATCCGCTTCGTCACCGACAACGCCGGCAGGATCGCCTTCGACGTTCCCGAGTTGATGGATCGGGAAGTTTGGTTCGATGTCACCGGTCACGGCTATGAGGTCCCGCGCGATGGCCTGGGTCAACGCGGCGTCCGCCTGACACCAAAGCCCGGGGAAACGCTCCGCGTGGAAGTGAACCGCACCAGCGTGGCGCGGCGGTTGGGCCGGATCACCGGGTCGGGCCTGTACGCCGAGAGTCGCAAGCTCGGGCTGGAGCCCGATGCCGCCGAGTCCGGCGTCCTCGGCTGCGACAGCGTGCAGAACGCCGTCCATCGGGGGCGCCTGTTCTGGGTGTGGGGCGACACAACCCTGGCCGGATATCCCCTGGGGATCTTCGACGCCACCGGGGCCACCACGCCCGTGCAGCCGTTGTCCCGGTTCGAGCCTCCGCTGCGACTTCCTTTGGAACTCTTCACCGACCCCCACCGTCGTCCGCGCGCTATTGCCCGGATGCCCGGCAGTGGCCCCACCTGGGTGACCGGGTTGGTGAGCGTCCCCGATCGGAGCGGAACTCCCCATCTGGTCGGGGCCTATATGAAGATCCGTCCGCCTCTGGACGCCTACGAGTGGAGTCTGTGCGCCTGGAACGAAACGACGTCGAACTTCGAGAAGCTCCGGACGGTTTGGTCCCGGTCTGAGTCCGCGCCCAAACCGCCGCCCGTTCCCGAAGGACATGGAGTGGCTTGGCGGGATCCCGCCGGCCGCGACTGGCTTCTGTTTGGCAATCCGTTGCCGACCCTGCGATGTCCGGCGACATATGAGGCCTGGCAGGATCCGGGGACGTGGGAGGTCTTGAAGCCCCAGGAAACCCTGACATCTGTTGATGGCAATCCGGTAAAGCCCCACAGCGGTTCCATCGCGTGGAATGCCTACCGGAAACGGTGGGTGACGGTCTTCATGGAGGCCTTCGGCAAGCCGTCAGCGTTTGGCGAACTTTGGTATGCCGAAGCCGACGCGCCCACGGGACCGTGGGAAACGGCGGTGAAAGTGTTGTCGCACGAGAACTATACCTTTTATAACCCGCGGCTTCACCCGGAGTGGACGTCGTCGGATTCCCCGGTTCTGCTGTTTGAAGGCACCTACACGATGCAGTTCGCCGATCATCCGGTGCCCACCGCACGCCACGACTACAACCAGATCCTCTATCGCCTCGACCTCGATGCCCCGGCCCTCGCCCCGGCGCGAAATCCGACCCAGCCCCACCCATGAAACCACTTCCCTGCCTGCGACGGTTCCACCTCCGGATCCTGGTCGCCGTGCTCCTGACCGGATTGCGGACCATCGGCCAGCAATTCCCGTCCAACTGGCGCATTGCCGATACCAACCTGACCGCCTACTTCGAGGCGGAGGTGCGCCGGATCGAATCCGCCGGCCTGACCGACATCGGCACCCTCAATGACTGGAAGGCCCAGCGAGAGGAACGACGTCGGCAATTCTCCGATATGCTCGGGCTCTGGCCGATGCCGGAGCGGACGGATCTCAAGCCGGTGATCACGGGACGGATCGAGGGCGACGGCTTCACCGTTGAGAAGCTCCACTTCCAGTCCATGCCCGGGTTGTATGTGACGGCAAATCTCTATCTCCCGAAGGACACCCCGGGTCCGGTCCCGGCCATCCTCTACGTCTGTGGCCATGCCGAGGTGAAGACCAACGGCGTGAGCCTCGGGAACAAGACCTACTACCAGCATCACGGTTCCTGGCTGGCGCAGAACGGCTATGTCTGTCTGGTGATCGATACCCTTCAGCTCGGTGAGATCCAGGGGGATCACCATGGCACCTATCGCCTCGGGCAATGGTGGTGGAATTCCCGCGGTTACACCCCTGCCGGCGTGGAGGCGTGGAACGGGATTCGCGCCCTCGATTATCTCGGGACCCGAAAGGAAGTGGATCGCGAGCGGATCGGCATGACCGGACGCAGCGGGGGAGGAAGCTATACGTGGACCACGGCGGCCCTGGATGACCGGGTGAAGGTCGCGGCACCCGTGGCCGGGATCACCGACTTGCGCAATCACGTCTGCGACGGGGCCGTCGAGGGGCATTGCGACTGCATGT
>JBDNHZ010000342.1:0-3794 GCA_041688515.1 Verrucomicrobiota bacterium | reverse complement strand
CGGACACACGCAGGTTGGGGTTCAACAACAGTTCCTTGGCACGCTCCACCCGGAGCCGGGCGACGTAATCGGTGAAATTCAGTCCAACATGCTTGCGGAACGATTTGCAGAAATAGAAGCGGCTCATGTTCACCGCCTTCGCCACATCTCCGAGGGACATGTCCTCACTCAGATGCCCAGCGATGTAGGCCTTCGCCCGCGTGATGGCCGGGGATTCGGTGTTGGCCTGACGAAGGGCGATCTGATTCGACGCCGCCGAGAGTTGCTCGGCGAAGGTGTTCAGCAATTGGACCGCGCCTTTGTACTGTTTGCGGTGGAGTTGCTGCGACGCCATCCACGCCTTCTCCTGGACGGCGCGGTCGCCGGGAATCTTGAGTTCGTCCAGCTTCGATCGGACCCGTTCAAATCCGGCCTTGCTCAGGGTCTTGAGGCTGATCTGACCCGTCTGAAGGTAGCCAATGGTCTTATCCCCCAACTTCACGGGAACCGCTGTGTCGCACAGGCCCGCGAAACAGGTCGTGGTCGCCGGTCCATCGCAGGCCCTGCTGGAGAGTTCCTGCTGGATCTGAAGACAGGCCGAACAACTCCGGCTTTGTCCGGCCATCAGCGTGCAGAACGGGTTTCGGTGCGCGTTGTCCTTCTGCGCCACCTGCCAGGCATCCGGCGTCCTCAGGGTCAGGGGAAGGCCCGTCGCATCTCCGAAGGCTCGTTCATACTCCTGGTAGATTTTCGATTGGGCGAGGGTTTCGAGGAGGGATTCCTTGGAGTTCATGCGTCACCTTTCTTGCTGTTGACCACAGCAACATAGGGTCATTCGCCTCCTTCCGTGAACCCGGGGGGAGTCCCGTTCCTGATCAAGGAGTCGCCCTGATGGGCTTAGGGGTTTCCCTGATCCCTGCACGAGTCCCGGCTACCGCGTCGGGATCGGCAGGTTGCTGATGTCGATCTTCCCTGCCGCACGGTGGAACCACTCCTCCCGCCGATGGCGCCGTGCCTCCACCCAGTTCCGAAATGCCGGAGTATCCGTGCGCAGGATCTCCAGACGGGGACGGCCCGTTTCGGGCAGGTCCGAAGCAAGGCGGATCGAGCGGATGGCAATCCGCTCCTCCGCCTTGGCGTAGAATCCCATCGGAGCGGTGCCGCGCGGCAGGACGGTCAGGAGTTCCATGCCCTGGATCACCCGTCCAAAGAGCGTGACGTTCCGGTCCAGGTGCCGGGGGGCTTGGCCACTGACCACGTACAGTTCCGTGCCGCCCCCGCTGTCGAGGGCATTGTCGCGTCCCGCACCCACCATCCCATAACTGTGAATGGGCCAGCAGAGGCCGGTCTTCGGATCGCGGGCGACGGGGAAACCGTTCAGGAATCCCACCTCAGGCGCATAGACATCGCCATCGGGCAGCGCTTGAAACGGGATGCCATTGGGCAGGCGGAACTCAAGTTCAGCCGGAAGATGGCGCTGGGCCGTTCGGATGGGTCGCGCCTTGTCCGGGTTCTCGGCGTCAGGATCGCCCCATTGAACGACGTAGTTTTCCTGCACCCGGACGATGGCGAGTCCGTTGAAATAGCCTTCCCGGACGAGCGCCCGGACATTGGCGACATGACGCGGAGCGAGGATCGGAGCAAGTTCGATCACGACCCGTCCCTTCCCGAAATCGAGGCACAACAGGTTCTCCGGATCCGGCTTCCGCCAGTCCGACCCCTGGCTGGACGCCAGGACCGAAGCGGCGGTCAGGAGGTTGGTGGACGGTTCGGCGGCAGAAACGGAGATCGCGGGTTGACCGAGCGCCACAACCAGAGCCGCCAGCAGGGGAAGCTTCATCAACGGAACTCTGGCATGCCGATTGCACGGGACGCGAGGCCTGAACCCGAGCCCGACAGGGGCGAAGGGATCCGGGCCTGTGCGCATGGCCCAGCGTCGGCTGCATCAGAGGTCGTCTCAGTCGATCTTGGACCGCAGCGCCCGCCAGGCCTGTCGGCGTTGCTGGAGGAAATGTGCGATGACGCAGAGCGTGCACCCATAAAGCCAGGCCGCGTGGGCCGTGCACCAGAAGAAGGGGATATCGATGACGGATTCACGATCCAGACGGCCCATTGGAAGTTCGACCAGGTAGCCGGGCAGTACCAGCAACCCCGGAATGCCGATCGGAAAGAGCAGCGGCTGCACTCCGAAGAAGATCAGGAGCCGACGCGGCGAATGGAGCGATGCCGTGGCAACAAGGCGCATCGCGGCGCCGTGCATGACCAGGAAAAGCCAGAAGTAGGCGGAGGTCCATCCGAACGTGCCCGGCAGGAAATCCCTGGCTTCCACCGCCCGGAATACGATCGCCCAATGTTCACGAGAGAGGCGGTCATTGAATCCCATGGGACGCCCCAGGCGGTCCTTGGTCTCGTAGGGCACATGATCAATGCCGGTTTCGATCGCCCAGCAGACCAGCCCGAAGCACAGGCTGAGAAGGATCAGCAACAGTAGGAAAATGCGCGTGAACCAAGGCATGGGTCGTCTCTCGATCGTCAGTGCGTTCCCCCGGATGCGGTCAGGAGCCCGCGGACGGCGTCACCGGGCGGAGGTCCGGTTCCTGAAGTTGTTCGAACTGCTTTTCCATGGCCGCCTTCTCGGCATCCGACATCGCCTTATACGCATCGGATTTCCTCCGCTGCTCCATTTGTGAGCGGAGGACGGGCCCCCACGAGAGCTTCCAACCGTCGGCGGGCAGGATCCGACGGGTCATTGGGGTGTCGAGGGAGAGTTCCTTCAATCGCGCCTGCCAGAGGGCCTCGGTTTCGTGATGGGTGACTTTGTCGGATGCCTCGTCGAACACGAAGAATCCCTTCTTCGCTTTGCCCACCACGAATCCCTTGAAGTACTGCCACCACTCGATGTGGCTGACGTACACGGTTTCGGTGGTGGCGACGCCGGGCTTGTCGTCGGGTGGACGCAGGCAGGTCCCGTGCGTGGAGATAAACGGGTCGGAGTGGCAGACAACGTTGGTGCCGGGTGTTCGCACTTCCCATTCGGCAAGGCCGGCGGTGGCCAGGACTGCGGGAGGATGGCACCAGGCCGCGAGCAGGAGCATCCACAGGAACCAAACGGCGGAGATCCTCGGCGACGGGAATCGGGGGCTTCTTGGGAGCGACACGGTGGATGGCTGACAAGAGTCTCAGATCCTTGTTCAAGCAGGGCAACATGCCCTTCCCGGGACCGCGGACATCCCCGCCCGCAGTCTCCCGACCGACATCGGGCGCCCGAGCGGACGAGCGGTCGGGAAGGCCGCTGCCGAGGGACAAGATCCACGAGTTCCCATTCCCCTCAGCCGGGTTTTCGGACTCTCGGAGCTCGCCCCCAACGGGAGAGGTGCGGCCCGAATGATCGGTGACGGAGAGCGCCAGCGGGCCTCACCTCGCAATTCAATCCACCGCTGGCCGCTCGGTCGTTTCCTCCCCCGGAGACCCGAAGTGCAGGTCGAGAAGCATCCGGACGGTTCAGTGACCCTGCGCCCGGTGAAGCGCCGGATGACACCGGCAGAAGCCGAGGCATTTGTTCGAAGCGGGGCCGGAACCTGGGAGGGGCCGATCTCTGGGATTGAGTTGCTCAGGCTCACCCGGGGCGCATGACCCTCCTGGACACATCCACGTTGGTCGCCTGGCTGGATCAGGGGCAAGCGGACCCCAAAGCGTCGGATGCAGCCGTAGCGAGGGCATTGGTGGACGACGACCTGGCAGTGAGTGTCGTGACTTTGGCTGAATTGGCGGCGGAACGTGGATGGAAACCCCTGACGAACGACCACCGCCGGTTG
>JBDNHZ010000341.1:0-2133 GCA_041688515.1 Verrucomicrobiota bacterium | reverse complement strand
CGCCCATGTTCGAGCCTCGACAGCAGGATGGCGGTGGCTCCGAGTCCCGCGGCGACGGCGTACAGCGTCCAGGCGGCCTGCCGATGGTTCATCCCCATCTCGAGCAGACGGTGGTGGACGTGGTTCTTGTCCGCCTCGAACATCGATTTGCCTCGCGCGATTCTCTGGATCATGACCCGAAGAGTGTCGAAGAGCGGCAGGCCGAACAGGATCAGCGGGACGGAGAGCAACGGACCTGCGGTCTGACGGCCTTCGTGGAACAGGGAGAAGATCCCGATCACGGCCAGCATCATGCCGATGGTGAGGGAGCCGGTGTCGCCCAGGAACACCCGGGCAGGGGAATGGTTGTAGGGAAGAAACCCGAGGCAGGCTCCTGCCAGACTGAGCGTCAGCAGGGCGATCAGGATGTTTCCGGAAAGGATGTTGATGACCGCAAGACAGAGGGCCATGACGGCGGTGACGCCGGTCACCAAGCCGTCAATCCCGTCGAGCAGGTTGATGGCGTTGGTCACGCCGACGATCCAAAGCACGGTCAGCGGAAGGTTGATCCAGTCCTGCGTCAGTGTCAGGCCCCAGGGCAGCGCGATGTCGTCGATGCGCACGCCGCACATCCATAGGCCCAGAGCCGCCAAGACTTGAACCAGAAACTTCTTGGCTGCATCGGCACCCTTGATGTCGTCGTAGATCCCGAGGAGGAGCATCGCGGTGGACGCAACGACCATTCCGGCAAAACGCTTCTCAAAGTCGCGGAAGGCGGAGGAGACCGGATTGTTGATCAGGTAGAGACCGATCCAGGGAACGCAGAAGGCCAGGAACACCGCCAGACCGCCCATGCGGGGCATGATCTTCGCGTGGACCTTGCGGGCACTCGGGTGATCGACCGCGCCCCATCGGATGGCGAGGCGGATGACAAACGGGGTTAGCACATACGCGCTGACCCCCGAGAGCAAGAGCACCATCAGGTAGGTTTTGTATTGGTTCATCCCGCTGAACGGATTGCCATCAACTCGCCAAACAACTTCCAGTGGCGGCGGATCATGGTGTCCCTGCTGAACTCGGCTTGCGCCAGATTTCGCCCCTGTCGGCCCAGGGTGTGGCGAAGTTCCGGTGAATCGATCAAGCTCCTCATCGCGGCCGCCAGTGCGGCCCCGTCCATCGGCGGGACCAGAAGTCCATTTTCTCCCTCTCGACAAACGTATGGCACTCCTGACTTCAGGTGACAAGCCACCAGTGGCCGTCCACAAGCCATACCCTCGACCAGGACCAATCCAAATGCCTCGTTCGGAGTCACCGACGGGAACAGGAAGACATCGCACGCGTGCAGCAGGGCCGGAAGTTCCTGGTTCGGAACGTCCCCCCAGAACTTCACCCGATCGCTGACACCCAATTGGCCTGCGAGCGTTCGCAACTCCCGTTCCAATGGGCCGGTCCCCACCAGCCACAGCAGGGCATCGGGAACCCGGGCCAGCGCTTCCAGCGCGTATCGCTGGCCTTTGTACCCGACCAGTCGTCCGATGTTCAGGAAGACGACCCGACGCCCGCAGTCCGCCCGGAGGGCGCTTGCCCGTGCCGTCAGTTCCGGGGTCGGTTCAAATCGGGCCAGGTCGAGACCGAAAGGGATGACCACCACCTTTTCCCGGTAGGGCCCCAGCCACTCGGAGAACTCCAGATGCTGCGGAGTCGCCACCACGATCCGATCCGCCCGTCGGAGCATGGCGTTCTGGATGGGTTGATACGCCCGCAGCAGCGCCCGCTGTCGGACGATATCGCTGTGCCAGTGGACCACGACCGGGACGTTCTTCGGTGCCCGGATCACCGCCAGATCCGCCAGCGGATTGGGGAAATGCGCATGGATCACGTCGGCGGCAAATCGTCGGCTGGCACCGGGGTAGGCGGGGCAAAGAGAGGTCGATGCCAGTTGGCCAAAGCTCGCCAACCGATGGACGGTCAGCGCCGGTTGCCGCTCGATCACGGTCCGGGCCTCGCGGTTCGCCACCACGCAGTTCACCTCGGCACCGCGATCGCGGAATCCTTCGGCCCAGAGTTGCAGCAGGGTTTCCATCCCTCCGCGTTCGGGAGGATAGAATTTGCCGAGTTCCAGAATCCTCACGGAGTGCGTCCTCCGATGGCATG
>JBDNHZ010000340.1:0-6787 GCA_041688515.1 Verrucomicrobiota bacterium | reverse complement strand
GGAGACTCTAACTTCCATTCGGACGTGCCACGGCCAACGGACGTTCCCTGCCCGATTGAAGTGAGCCTCGTTACCTCGTCGCCTACCCGTAGGAGACGACGTTAGGAGACTCTGACTTCCATTCGGCCGTACCCCGGCCCACAGACGTTCCCCGCCCGACTAGAATGAGCCTCGTGACCTCGTCGCCTACCCGTAGGAGACGACGTGAGGAGACTCTGACTTCCATTCGGACGTACCCCGACCCACGGACGTTCCCGGCCCGATTGAAGTGAGCCTCGTACCCTAGTCGCCTACCCGTAGGAGACGACGTCAGGAGACTCTGACTTCCATTCGGACGTACCACGGTCCAAGCGCGTTCCCCGCCCGATTGAAGTGAGCCTCGTGACCTCGTCTCCTACTCGTAGGAGACGACGTCAGGAGACTCTGTTCGCTCTCCCTTTCCGCTCCAGTTCCAGCAACCAGTGTTTCCGCCACACCCCACCTCCGTAACCGCCCAGCGCGCCGCCAGTGTTCACCACCCGATGACAGGGAATGAGCAGGGCGATGCGGTTGCGGCCGTTGGCCATTCCCACGGCGCGTTGGGCGGATGGTTTTCCGACCTCGGCGGCGAGCTCGGCGTAGGACCAGGTCTTTCCGTAGGGGATGGTTTCGAGGGCGGACCAGACCCGCTTTTCAAACTCGGTGCCGGGCGCGATCAACGGCACGGTGAATTGCTGTCGGCGACCGGCGAAGTATTCGTCCAGTTCGGCAGCAGCCTGGTCGAGGTGAACGTTGTTGCCGGGAACGACCGGCAGATCCAGCCAACGCTTCAATCCCCGATGCGCCGCCTCCAGCCGAAGCGGATCCTGGAATTCCAGCAGGCACAGTCCGTCGCGGGTGGCCCCAAGGCGCAGGGGCCCCAACGGACTCGGGATCACCCGCTCAAGGAGGACGTCGACGTCGCGCCCAGCGCCCGGCGGGACGCCGTACTGGCGGGCGAAGGCATCGCGGAAGCCGCTGTGCGATTCGAATCCGGAATCGAGTGCGACGGCATCCAGGGATTCCCCGGCACCGAGGCGTTCCTGAGCCGCCTGCAAACGGCGGGAGCGGGTGAACTCGATCACGCTCAGCCCGAGATGGCGCTGAAACCATCGATTCGCCCGGCCCGGTTCCAGCCCCATCGCCTTCAGATCGGATTCCGTCAGCCGGGCGGACGGGTCCGACTCAATCCGGTCGAGCACAGGTCGGATCCAATCGGGAGCGGTGCCGAGCGCACCGGTCGGATCGCAGCGTCGGCAGGGACGATATCCCGCGGAGGTGGCGTCCTGGGTGGAACCGAAGAATTCGAGGTGATCGGGGCTGGCCTTGCGGGCGGGACAGGACGGCCGACAGAAGATGCCGGTGGTGGTGACGCCGGCGAAAAAGAGCGCGTCATAGGAGGCGTCGCCGCTGGCGAAGGCACGCAGCATGTCCGGTCGCGGAGGCATCAGGTTCACGGGAGGACGCTACGGATCCCGACCGGACGTTCGCCACCGATTTTCCGGCGTGGAATTCGATGGTTCCCCGGCGCTTGGAGATGAAGCAGCTTCGATGGGCGCATGGAATTCTTCCCGCCGCCCTCTCCCCCGACGGGGACGCCTGCCCCCTTCGCCGTCGAGGTCTTCCAAGGCCAGGTGGGAGGAGTGGAGACGCCGGAAGACTGGAGTCTTCTGGCCGCGGAGGAGCGGGTCCGGGCTGAACGTCTGCGAAGACCCTCCGCCCGTGCCCAGTTCGTTGCCACCCGGGCTGCACTGCGTCGATTGCTCGGAGGCCGGATCGGGGCGGCTCCCGGCGAGGTCGAATTCCGCATTCGACCGGGAGGGAAGCCGGAACTCGCCGGGGCGGGTGCGGACACGGGTTGGCGTTTCAATGTGTCCCACACGGACGGACTCTATCTGATCGCGGTGGCCCGCGGATTCGAGGTGGGAATCGATGTTGAACGCGGGTGGAATCCAGACGGGGGTGAACTCGCGGGGTTGGTGGCCCGTCACTTCGCGCCCGCCGAACGGGCATTATGGGAGTCGGCGGTGGCGGCCGATGCGATGGCGGTGTTTCTCCGGATCTGGACCCGCAAGGAAGCCGTGCTCAAGGCGTCGGGGGTCGGGCTGTCGGAGGACCTGAGCTCCGTTGATACCGTGTCCGCAGGGCTCAGCCTGGGCCGGTGGCGGTTGGTGGACTGGCCGGTTCCGGCCGGGTACGCGGCGGCGGTAGCGGAGGAGAGATTGGCCTGAAAACCGCAGGTGTTGATCCACCGATTGCACCGATTACACCGATGCGGAGACTGAGATCCAGGAGCAGACCGATGCGGCATGGTCACCTCTTCGGCGACTCGGGCGCACCATCCGGCTCCTATGTAATCTGTGTAATCGGCGGATCAAACGGCCTTTGCCAGACTCAGCGGCGGACGCGGAAGGTTCCGGAGCCGTTCACGAGGGATTCGATCTCGGCGCGGGAGCAGCGGTTGGCGTCGCCTTCGACGGAATGGGCAAGGCAGGACGCAGCGGTGGCGAAACGGAGGGCGATCTCGGGAGCGGCGAGTTCCGGCGTGTTCAACGCAAAGATCAGCCCCGCGGAAAAGGCGTCGCCGGTGCCCACCCGATCGACGATGTGCGCGATGGAATAAGGGTCGAAGGCGCCGTCGGGTGTGGCCGGCGCATGAAACGTCTGAAGGCTGCCGGTGTGGTGGAGGAGTCCGCCCCAGAGGTGGTGCGAGGCGGACAGCGTCTGCCGGAGGGTGATGGCGATGACCTCGAGGTTGGGGAAGGTCTCGTGGAGTTGGCGGGCGACATCGAGGATGGCTTCCAGGTCGGGTTTGTCTCCGGACGGCGGGGGTGTGCGCGGACGAATGCCCAGCATCTCGGCGGCATCCTCGCGTCCGGCGATGCAATGGGTCGCGAAGGGAAGCAGTTCGCGCAGGAGACGGTTGGCGAGGGTCCGGGGCGCGGTACCCGGTTCCCAGCGCCAGAGTTTGGAACGGAAGTTGAGATCGACCGAGACGGGAATCCCGAGGGAACGGGCTGTGCGTGCGGCCGCGAGATTGGCGTCGGCGGCGGCCTGCGACAGCGCAGGGGTGATGCCGGTGAGATGCAGCCAACCGGCATCGGCGAGGAGAGTTGCCCACGGATAATCGGGCGTGATGGCGATGCTGCTGCCGTCGCGATCGTAGAGGACGACGCCGGCCCGTTGCGCAGCGCCCTTCTCCAGGAAGTAGAGCCCGAGCCGTCCGTCGGAGGTTCGACGGATGTGTCCAGTGTCAATCCCGTGGCTGCGGAGGCTGGCGATGCAGGCGTCGCCGAGTTCGCTGGAGGGCAGGGCGGTGATGAAGCGCGTGGGAAGACCCAGGTCGGCGAGCGAACGCAGGACGTTGGCTTCTGCGCCGGCGAATTCGAACTCGACGGTGCCGGGGAGCGACTGGTTGAAGCGGCGGAAGCCCGGCATGGCAATCCGGCCCATGATCTCACCGAAGGCGACAACCGGTTTCATGATGTGCGGGGCTTGCGGAGGCGATCGACCAGTTCTCGGACGGCGGCGGCGTTCTCGCGGATGAGGCCCCAGTTTCCACCGGCGATCAATTCGCGGGGGGCAATCCAGGAACCACCCAGGGCGATCACGGCCGGTTCGCGGAGGTAGGTTTCGGCGGATTGAAGCGTGATTCCACCCAGGGGCATGTAGCGCACGCCGAGATGCGAGTAAGGCGAGGTGGTGATGCGCAGGTGACGCGCGCCCCCCAGGGTTTCAGCCGGGAAAAACTTCAACAGCCCGCAGCCGAGCGACAGGGCGCGCTCGATTTCGGTCGGGGTGCACACCCCCGGGGCGAAGGGGAGGTTGGCCTCGCGCGCGGCCTCAACGACCGCCGGATTCAATCCGGGTGCAACCCCGAAGGTCGCTCCGGCGGCCACGGCGCGCTTCACCTGATCGGGTTCCAGCAGGGTTCCAGCTCCGATGCCAATCGAGGGAAAGGCCTGGCTGATGCGACGGATGCCGTCGAGGGCGGACGGCGTGCGCAGGGTGAGCTCGATCAGGTCGATGCCTCCTTCGAGCAGGGCCGCGGCCAAGGGTTCGGCGTGCTGCGGGTCATCGATGATGACCACCGCGACGACACCGGTGGATTGGAGACGCGAGCACCACGGTTCGGGGAGGGACAGGTTCATGAGATTGCAGAGATCAACGGGGGCCGCGATCGGCGCGGTACAGGAGCCAGGCTCCGACCCCCTGGAATAGGAAGTTGGGAATCCAGAGGATCAGGTGCGGTCGGGCCGCCTCGCGGGTTTCGAGCGCCTGCCCCAGGATGATGAAGGCGTAGTAGGCAAAGAGCAGCAGGAGGGCGATGCCGATGCCGATGTTGGTCTCGCGCCGATGGGAACGCAGGCCGAGGGGGATCCCCACCAGGGTGAATCCGATGCAGGCAAAGGAGAATGCGACCTGCCGGTGCAGTTGGACCAGGATCGGCGTGACGGGATCGCCGGACACGCGACGACGCTCCAGTTCCGTCCTCAGTTGCGGGAAGGTCATCTCGGAGGGCTTGGGCAGGACGATCGAATCGGGCCGAAGCGCAGCGAGGTTGGTCGACCACTCGGAGGTGTAGATGGGGATCTGCGAGTTGGTGCCGAGCAGGGCGAGACCCTGGGCGTCGTGGAGCACCAGTTGCACGGGCCAGCCGTTGGTGTCGAGGGTCACGGTCGCCTCGGGTGCCCACAGATCCAGCATGCGACGTCCGCCGGCGACCTGGTACACGAGGACTTCCCGGAGATGGGTCCCGCTGGCGTCGCGGGCGTAGAGCGTCAGCGAACCGAAATCGAGGTAACGCCCGGCGGCGAACCCGGCAAAGCCCTTGGCGCGGATGGCGTCCTGCTGGAGTTGCTTGAAGGCCACCCGGCTGGACGGTGCCACGTAACCGTTGAACCAGCCGCACAGGCCGCTGAGCAGCACGCTGAGTCCCAGGATCGGCGCGACGGCGGCAACCAGACTGATTCCGCCCGATCGAATGGCGGTGATCTCGCCGTCGGCACTGAGGCGTCCGAAGACCAGCAACGAGGCGGTGAGCATCCCGATGGGCAGCGCGAAGGCGACGGCGAAGGGGATGAGCAACAGGATCGCCCGGGCAACGATGGAGAAGGTCGCCTGACCGCTGGCCAACAGATCGAGGACGTCCTTGAGGATGTTTCCGAGGAGCAGGATGAACGTGAAGACAGCCACCGTCACCAGCAGCGTGGCCACGGTCTGTCGCAGAAGATGAAGGTGCAGCGTTCTCAAGGAGAGCTGAGTCATCATCCCCGGGAGGATGGGGATCGGGCAAGGGGGATGGTGCTGGCTTCTGCGGGGGGGGTAGCTGCCGAGGTCACGAGGCGGACCCCAGACGAGGCGAAGCACGGGAAGATCCGCCTCCTCACGTCGGCAGCTACGAACGGACGCGAGGGGAGGTAGCTGCCGAGGTCACGAGGCGGACCTCAGACGAGGCGAAGCACGGGAGCATCCGCCTCCTCACGTCGGCAGCTACGAACGGACGCGAGGGGGTAGCTGCCGAGGTCACGAGGCGGACCTCAGACGGAGGCGAAGCACGGGAACATCCGCCTCCTCACGTCGGCAGCTACGAACGGCGCGGTAGCTGCCGGGGTCACGAGGCGGACCCCAGACGAGGCGAAGCACGGGAACATCCGCCTCCTCACGTCGGCAGCGACGAACGGACGCGGGGGGGGTAGCTGCCGAGGTCACGAGGCGGACCCCAGACGGAGGCGAAGCACGGGAGCATCCGCCTCCTCACGTCGGCAGCGACCCAGGTTGGTGTCGCCGCCCAACTGATCGGGGGCCGTGTCCGGCCGCCCCCCGGATTTAGGGCTCGAAAATCCCGGGAAGCTCCATTCCCATCCCATATCACCGACCAAACCCCATGCTTACCCCCGAAACCATTGCCCTGGCCCTCTCGGTCGCCCGCGGCCTGATCCGGCTCGGCGGACGCCTCGATGCGTTGATGGCCGAGGCGGCCGCCGTGGGCGGTCCGTTGGTCATTCCGCTTCCTCAGTTCGTTCCCGGCCCGACCTTCGCCGCGATGGTCCGGGATCTGAAGAAGGCGTCGAATGAGACGGCAGGTCGCTCCCCGGATCCGTTGCATCCCTTCCGCGGCGATCTCGCCACGCTTCTCGCGGAAGCGGCGACCGCCACGGACGATCGGCTCTATGCCCGGTTGCTTGGCTTCTATCGAAAGGTGGCCCCCGCCCGAGCCGATCCTCCGGCGATCGATCCGAATCAGGTGTATCTCACCGAGCTCCGGCGTCGCCTGGGATCCTTGAACTGGGAAGATCCCGACCTGCTCCAGGCGGCGTTCGTGGTGTCCGCGGGGCGCGACCGGCGCGAGATTGGCACGGCGGCCCGCGTCGGTCTGCTCATCGTCGATGTGCTGGCCGAGTTTGGCGCGGAGAACACCGGACGGTTCGTCCGCGATCCGAAGGTGGCGGAGGTGGTCTCGGCGGTGCTGGCCCGACTGGCGAAACCTGAGCTCGAATCCTTCGAGCAATGGAGTCCGTTCCTGCGCCATGCCCTGAGCTCGACGCTCAACGGGATGCTTGACGCGCGGGGGGTGCTCCAGGGGCACAACCGGTGGTTGGACGCCGTGCTCGTCGCCCTCGCCCGGTCCCGTGAGAAGGCGGCGGAGCCGGACGACTTCCTGGTGGGCCTACTCCAGGGCGATGGCTACCGCCTCCTCGTCGCCGAGGGGCTGCGACTTGCCGCCGAGAAGTTGGGGGAGGCCGACGCCGGCCGCTTCGAGGGGATG
>JBDNHZ010000339.1:0-6541 GCA_041688515.1 Verrucomicrobiota bacterium | reverse complement strand
GGCAACGTTGAGCGTGCCGTTGGAACGGGAGACGGGGACGAGACGCTTGCGATAGACGATCTTGGAGGGGAGGGAGCGCAGGATCTCGGATTCAATGGTGACGTCGGTGAGGTCGACCAGGGGGATGTCGAGGTGCTCGGCCATGATGGCCAGCAACTGGCGCTCGGATAGGGTGCCGAGCTGGATCAGGGCGCGGTCCAACCGCAGGCCCTCGGCGCGTTGCAAGGACTGCGCTTCTTCCAGTTGCTCGGGGGTGACGAGCCCCCTGCGGAGAAGGATCTGGGCAATGCTCATGGGAAAATTCCTGGGGGCCGGTATTCAGACTCAGGTGCCGCGGGCCAGTGGCGGCCACCCGGGCCGGGCGCACCCGGATTCGTGGAACATTTGAATGCCGGTCGCGGAGGTGTATTCGGCCAGATTTCAGCGCCCCTCACACGGTGGGTTCGGAGGTGTTGAAGAGGTATTGCAGGTCATCGACGGTGAGGGCCTGCGAAAAGCGTTCCTCTCCGAGGATGTCGCCGGCGAGCGCGCTCTTCTGCTTCTGGAGTTCGCGGATCTTCTCCTCGATCGATCCCTTGATGATGAGGCGGTAGGCGATGACCGTGTTTTTCTGGCCGATGCGATGGGTCCGGTCGATGGCCTGGGATTCGACCGCGGGGTTCCACCACGGATCGAACAGGACGACGTAGGAGGCCGAGGTGAGGTTGAGGCCGAAGCCGCCCGCCTTCAGCGAGATGAGGAACACGGCGGCTCCGTCGTAGGCGTTGAACGAGTCCACCAGCGGACCGCGGTCCTCGGTGTCGCCCGCGAGGTAGAAGTCCTTCCAGTTCCGGGAACGGAGTTCCTCCTGGAGCAGGTCAAGCATGGTGACGAACTGGGAGAAGATCAGGACCTTGTTCCCTTCTTCGATCAGCGGTTCCAGCAGGTCGAGCAGGGCCTCGACCTTGGCAGACGGTTGCTTGAGCTGGCGTTTGTCCACCAGGGCCGGATGACAGCAGATCTGACGGAGCCGAAGCAGCGAGGTCAGGAAATGGAAACGCATCTGGTCGAGGTCGGCGCTGGTCTTGACCTTGAGCAGGAGCGCACGGGCCTTCTTGTACTCGGCGCGGTATAGGTCGCGCTGTACCCCTTCGAGTTCGCAGATGAGATCCTCCTCGATCCGCGCCGGCAGGTCTTGCGCGACCTGGGACTTGGTACGACGCAGGAGGAACGGGCGAACGCGCGCCGACAGACGACGTCGGGCGAGGGAATCCGCGGTCTTGCCGAAGGACCTCTGGAAGGCCGCCCGCGGCCCAAGCGCTCCCGGCATGGCGAAGGACAGGATCGACCATAGATCGAGCAGACGGTTCTCGATGGGGGTGCCGGTCAGGGCGAGGCGATGGGACGCCTTGATCGCCCGTGCCGACTGGGCGGTTTGTGAGTCGGGATTCTTGATGGCCTGCGCCTCATCGATGATCAGCGCAAGCCAGTGCTGGGAGGCGATGTGATCCTGCAAGCCCCGCAGTTGGGCGAAGTTGAGGACCAACGCATCCGTGGTCCCGAGGATCTCCTGGAAGTCGGCCGCCGCCTGCCCCTGCCAGACCGTGACGCGCAGTCCCGGGAGAAAACGGCTGGCTTCCGAACGCCAGTTGGGTGCAACGCTCTTCGGGCAGACGATCAGGATGCGGGAAGGCGCAGGCGCGCCCCCCTTTTCAACGCTGGTTTGGGCCAGGGCGTTGTTTCGCAGCCAGGCGATCCAGGCCAGCGTCTGCAAGGTCTTCCCCAGCCCCATGTCGTCCGCCAGCACCCCGCCAAACCGGTTCTCGGCCAGGTACGCCAGGAAGTGGAAGCCATCCACCTGGTAGGGTCGCAGGGACGCCTGGATCTCGGCGGGAACCGGCGGGGTGACGCGGGCCTTGATCTCCGAGGCGCGATTCTGGATGAGCTCGAACTGCGCTTCGGGAAGCAGTTTGGCCGCGGCGTTGTCCGCCAGTTGCAGCGCGTGGAGTCGTTGGGGTTCCTTGGACAGATCGGTTGGATTGAGCCCGATGTGGGCGAGTTGCTCGGTGTCTTCCGGGGAGAGGTTGATGACGGCGCGGCGCCATCCCTTGTCGCCCAGACGCACATACCCGCCCTTGGCATTGAGCAGGAGGTTGAGTTCGTCCTGGGTCAGGTCGGTGTTCTGCGCCGTGATGCCCACCGAAAGATCGAACCAGTCCACATCGGTGGACGTGGCCGTCAGCGTGACCTCCGCCTGGACCGGATCGGCCAGGATGGACTGAAGCAGCTCTGGGAGGGAGAGTTCGATCGAGGGATCCAGGGTGCGGACCCAGGTGGCGAAGCTCTCGGGGAAGCTCCGGGTGATCCGCAGGCCGAACCGGCTCGCGGTGTAGTCCCACTTCGCCCCGATGGGTTCCAGGAGGTCGTCCGGGTCGAACACCAGGTCGCGCGTGTAGAAGGTGATCATCCGGCGCTTCTTCGGCGCAGACCGGGCCAGCTTCCAACCGGCCTCGCTGTAGGTGTCGATCGTGACCCCCTGCGGCGAGCGGGTGGAGATCGCGACCCGGATCCGTTCGACCGGCTTGTAGGCGTTGTCCGGCGGTTGCACCTCGAACTGGAGGTGGAGATGCAGCGGGATGTTTTCCGTCAGCGCCTGTAGCTCCGCCGGAATGGGCGCGCCCATGTGCGACAGGAGCCGCAGGCCCGTCTCGGTCTCGATGGCCTTGGCCGGAATCTCGGTCGGGCGATCCGGGGAAAAGACGTGGGGGATCGCAGGAACCCGAAAGACCTGGGTGGCGGTGATGGCAAACGCAGGTGGGCCATCCACCCGGGTGAAGACGTCCCGGACCGGGTGTCCATCGGACTGGACGAGTTCGAGGCGGTAGTTGGGGTTCTCCGGGGTCGGCGCGGTCACCGACCAACGGAGGGGGTCCGGGGGATATTCGAAGGGCTGAAGGGCCTCGTTGAGGATGCGCTCGCGCAGCGGTTCACGTTGAAACAGGACCGGCAGCACCGCGGCGACGGGGCGCGAGCGTTCGTAGGAGAGATCGAACTCGTAGGCGTTTGCGATCGCGCGTCGGAGCGGCTCCCAGAAGTTCTGGGATTCCGGCATCACCTGGATCTTGCCCTCGCTCGTTTCTTCGGCCAGGTCGTCGAGCTGGCGCTTGCTCTTGGCGGCCCACTCGCTGGCCCCTTCGACGCGGACTTCGATGCGGGGGGCTTTGCGGCCAAGCACGAGCCGGAACTCGATCGAATCCCGCTTCTTCTCGGCCGCCGGACGGGCGAGTTCAAGAGAGCGATCGGCGACTTCGAGCCGCTTGATCCAGTCGTCGATCTCCTCCTTTTCCCAGGCAGTGATCCAGGCCTTGGGCGGAGGAGACGCCTCGGCGACCCGTTCCATGAAGTCCGGCAGCGGAAGTCCGCGCTGCCGGGCCACCCGGGCCAACCCATGCCAGTATTGGAGTGCGTCGGTCGGGAAGGTGGGCCACGCGTCGAGGGTCTGGTGGCCAAACGAGCTGAGCGACTTCGTGGCCGAAGCGACAATGGCGACCAGATCCTGAAGCGTGGCGTAGCGAAGGCTCTGCGCCCGCAGGAATTGGAATTCCACCCGCTGGAGATAGGCGTTCTCCGGAACGATCAGGCCCCGGCCCAATAGCTTTCCAACGATCGAGGCCACGGGCGGTGGACGCAGGGACCTGGCTTCCGCAGCCGCGCTGGTGGGAACCCCAGGACTGCCCCCGAGCGCGAGGTCGGCCACCACCGCGCAGTGGATGCAATTGGTGCCCACCGGGCAGGTGCAGTTGCCTTCCCACACGTCCGCCGCGATCCGCTCGAGTGAAACCCTGAACGCCGGTTTACCGCCGATACTGGCATGGATCACCTCGTCGGGGAGCGATCGTCGGAGATCGTGGACCTCCTTCATCTTGGCACGCTCGGCCGTCGGATAACCGCTCAGGCTGCGGCTGTAAACCGCCAGCCCTTGACGTTCGGCGAGGGTGAGTCGGAGGGGGATTTCCGTCATGGCATGGATCGATGGGTCTGGGGAGAAATCACGGGTGGCAGGACGGCACCAGTCGGTCGCGGGCCACCCGCACGCGATGGATGGCCTCGTCCGCAGTCGGGGCCGAGAGCGTCAGGTGACCCATCTTGCGGGCGCGCCGTGGCTCGGCCTTGCCATACAGATGCAGGCGGACCTCCGGATCCGCCAGGGCTGCCCTCCAGACTGGAATTCCCCCGGCATCGAACCAGACATCGCCCAGGAGATTCACCATCGCCGCAGGACTGCGCAGGCGGGTGGAACCCAGAGGAAGCCCGCAGATGGCGCGGACCTGTTGTTCGAACTGGCTGGTGACGCAGGCGTCGAGGGTCAGATGCCCGGAGTTGTGAGTCCGCGGGGCGAGTTCGTTTACTACGACCCGACCGTCACGGGTGACGAACAGCTCGACGGTCAGCAGACCGACCACTTCCAGGGCGTCGAGGATCCCGCGGGCCAGGGCCTCGGCCTGGACGGCCAGCGCCGCGGGAATCGCCGCGGGAGCAAAGGTGACGTCGAGGATGTGATGGTGATGGGTGTTCTCGAAGACCGGGAAGGCGGAGAACGAACCGTCGGCGGTCCGCGCGGCCACCACACTGATCTCCTTCTCGAAATCGACGAAGGCCTCGTAGATCCCCTCGCTGCCGAAGAGCAGATGGAAGGCAGCGGGCAACGCTTCCTCCGAGCGCAACAGCTGCTGGCCCTTGCCGTCGTAGCCGAAGCTTGCTGTCTTCAGCACGCCGGGCAGCCCCAGTTCCACCGTGGCCCGCTTCAGGTCCTCCAGCGAATGGATGGCGCGGAACGGCGTGACTGGAAACCCGTGCTCCTGAAGGAAGGTTTTCTCGCGGATTCGCTGCTGCGTGACGTGGAGGACGTGGCCGTCGGGACGGACCGGCGTCACCTCCGCCGCCGCGCGGGAGGTGGCGGAAGGGACGTTCTCGAACTCGAAGGTGACCACATCCACCGCCCGGGCGAACTCCCGGACCCGCTCAAGATCGTCATACGACGCGACCATCTCGCGATCTGCGACCTGGCCGGCCGGAGAGTTGGAGTCGGGGGAATAGACGTGGACATGGTAGCCGAGCGTGCGCGCGGCCATGGCCAGCATCCGGCCGAGCTGGCCGCTGCCGAGGATCCCGATGGTGGCACCGGGAAGGATGGGAGAAGACTCCGCCATGAGGAGGACACGATGGAGCCGGCATCGGGGTGGCTCAAGAGTGGAGTCGGGCGGGATCCGAGGGCGGGCGCATCTTGCCACTGCCCCCGATCCGTAGGGCGGCGACACAAACCTGGGTAGCTGCCGACGTGAGGAGGCGGAGGTTCCCGTGCTTTGCTTGGTCTGGGATCCGCCTCGTTCCCTCGGCAGCTACCCCTCGTCGGGCCATTCGTAGCTGCCGACGTGAGGAGGCGGATGTTCCCGTGCTTCGCTTGGTCTGGGGTCCGCCTCGTTCCCTCGGCAGCTACCCCCCGTCGGGCCGTTCGTAGCTGCCGACGTGAGGAGGCGGAAGTTCCCGTGCTTCGCTTGGTCTGGGGTCCGCCTCGTTCCCTCGGCAGCTACCCCTCGTCGGGCCGTTCGTAGCTACCGACGTGAGGAGGCGGACCCCAGTCGGGCGGGGGCAGTGTCACGCGATGCGGGAGGGCGACCCCACTTTATAAAGTGGGGTCGCGAACGGGGCGTCATTGAACGCGGGAATGGACGGTCCGCCCACTCCCCAGCTTCTTGCCGACCTATCAAAACGGGTCCCCCACGTTCAAGCGCTGCGCAAAATCGGGATGGGAACGGTTCTTTCATGGCTCGCCGTAGCCGCCGGACTGGTCTTTTCGGCCCTGACGTTCCAAGGGTTCCGCCAGTCCGCCGCCCGCTTACGTTTTGGCGCGCTCTTGGTGATCGCCATGTACTCGCTTCAGATTGTGCTTTGGCCGTTCGTTATGGGCGCCCGGGGCGCCACATTCCTGCTTCCCTGGACGTTGCCCTGGGCCTGGGCGGGTTGGCGCCGGCTTCGGGACACCCGGGCACATCTTGAGGCATCGGTCCTCATCGCCTTCCTGATTCCAGCCAACCTCTACTTCTCCGCCCGGATCGCTCAAGTTTCACGCGGCGGCGTGCACTCCATCGAACCCGTGGCCCGATGGCTGCAAGAGAATGCGGGGGACCGTGTATTGGGCGTCGATGACAACCTCAATGCCTCGCTAGCTGAACGCCCAAGCCTTCGTTTCAGGGCAGCCTCGGCATCCGCTAAGCGGTGCAGGAATTCATCGGCCGCCGCCGGGTGGATCTGGTTCACCACCGGCGACACCTTCTTCGTGCTGACGGCGCATCGGAGCGCGGTACCGGTGCCGATCTGCCGCTCCAGTTCGCGCGAAGCCCACCAATGCCTGATCGCGTTGGGCAGGGAGGTTCCGGCTTGAGCTTTTGGCGTGCCGGCTTGGCAACGGCCGCCGGGGACGACAGGGGCTTTGGGTCGGGGATCAACTCCGGAAACAACCGATCGCAATCCAAGCTGGCCATGCCTGAGGGTGAGTCATTCC
>JBDNHZ010000338.1:0-6897 GCA_041688515.1 Verrucomicrobiota bacterium | reverse complement strand
TCACCCACCGCTCCGAACTGGATCTGAAAATCCGGATCGGACGCTGAACGGCGCGTTGCCGGAATCCGCCCACATTTGAGGGATTCGTACTCGACACTCTTTTTCAGGATTTACCCCTGTTTTTCTGAGGTCTGGCGTTCAGCAGACGCTGCATCGAATCGAGGGCGCGATAGGCGTCGTCGGTGGTGAACGTCTTCTGGTGTGCCCACTTGTTCCGCACCTCGATCAGCTCGCTCGTCAGGCTACGTTCGGCCCGGCCGAGCGTCTTCCCGAAGACGTCGTTCCAGCATTCCCATAGCACCTTGAGCACGGACCCCGCGTCCCACTCCGGCGCGGCTTCCGTGCCGCCGACCTGCCTTCCGGATCCGGTGATCTGCTTCACCGTCGCCCACCATTTCGTGCCGTGCGCCGACTTCAGCTCACGTTCGACAAACTGCGGCAGTCCCGCCTTTAAAGCGTCCAGCGCTTTGCCGATGCGCTCATGATTGCTCAGTGCCATAGATTGGTGCCGGTCGAATCAAACTCTCCGCCGTTCACGGTCATTTTTGCAGCGGGCTTCGGGTCGGACCCAGGATGTGAACGCGATCGGGCCGTTGCACGCATTCCCGGAAAATCACCAGGTTCGCTCCGACAAAGCCCTTCGCCCTTGCGGCATCGGACGGGTACCGGATCGCAGAAATGCCCGATGAAGTATTCACCGCCTCTCCCAGACATTGCGTGGCCGTTGGAGTGCGTGCGCCGCGCCACGCGGATTGCAAGTCGCCGTCCTTCAGTCCCAACACGGCCTACGTGCGGGCATCGCCCAGGTCGAGCAACCGCCGCAGACGGACCTCGGCGTAATAAGTCGCAAACGGGCCTCTGTTCCCCTGATGCCGCTCGTACTCGGCGGTAGCCGTCACCTCATCTTCCGCAAAATAGACGCACCCAATGCTGCGCAGGTTGAAACGATACGCCTTGCCTGAGGTAAATAGAAAGTCCACCGGGGCGGACGCCAGCAACGGGATCAACGGGACGCGGCGGACGAGCACGGCTCGCAGTTCGCTCAAAGGCGCCGACGGCAGCATGTCGGCAAAATGGGCAGCCTCGCGCTTCATCCGGGCGTTCCGCTGAGAATGTCATCCACAAAGTCCGCCAGCGCCTGCCACTCGCCCTTCGCCAACAACTCCAGTGGATTCTTTTCGACCACGTCCGGGTGCGGCATCCGCAGCCACTTCCGAAACCCCGCGTCGCCCTTGGTCAGCAACCGCAGACGCGCGACGCGCTCAAAATATCCCAGCGCCTCCTGCAACGAGTCCGCGTCCGGCGTCTTGCTGACGGCCTGCTTGGTGCGTCCCAGCCAGCCGGCCAACTGGCTCAGACTCACGCCGAATACCTTCGCCACCCGCACGGCGGACAGATTGCCGTTCGACTCGCGCAAGTCGGCGATCGATTCCACCACGACCTTCACCTGGTCCAGCGGACTTTTGCGCGCGGGAGCCGTGCCCGTCGCAGTAGGCTCTGCCGCCCGAGTCGTCGTGCCAGACGCGGTAGCCCGGTGCAGCGCCTCCTCAACCCGGGTCAGTAGCCGCTCTAACTGGTCCTTCGCCTCGTTCAGTTGAGCCAGCAGCGATGCCAATTCGCTGCTTCCCATACCACCGCGCAATACCTTCATGTTGCTCATGGGTTCAGACTCCACTAATCGTCAACCAACCGTCAACCCGCTCCTGACAACAGTCCGACAGCCCCAACCGCGAATGGACGCGAATTCACGCGAATCGGGAGAGCCCCCTGCATCGCGTCACGCCTGCTGATTGTTCACAAATCGATGATTGTTTCGTTGTCCTGGTCGTCTCGAACGGAAAAGTACGTCCAGTGCCCATCTTTTCCTACCGCCACAATCACCTTGTCGCCATCCGGGTGCACCACGACAGCGGAGCACCGGCTGGAAGCCGCTCGGTCGAACAAGTACCCGCTGGCCGCCGCGTACTCAATCAGGTCTATTTCACGGTTGAATGCATCCAGTTCATCGCGTCGGTCGAGCATCGCTTGTCTCCTCTTGGCATCGAGGCCCCTAGAATGGGTGAAGCGCGGCGCATTACGAAAGAGGACGCCTTCCAGAGAACGGACCCTGCCAAAGAAAGAGGGGGCGGTAGGAAAAGAATTTACTCGCGTTATGCCGTGGTAATGACGAGTTTTAAGTAATGACGCGCGTGTGGTAATGTTCAGATATGACAACATCAACACTGACAGACAAAGGGCAAACGACCGTGCCGCAGGAAATCCGCGAAGCGATGGGAGCCGCACCACGGCAACGCTTGACGTGGGAAGCACAGAAGGATGGTTCAGCCGTCGTGCGCCTGGTGCCTAGCGTGATGGAGCTGGCCGGTTCGTTGAAATCGAACGTGCCATTCACCACGATCCGCGAAGAGACGGACGCAGCAACGGACGCCTGGGTCACTGAATCGTTGAACCCCAAACGCCGATGAGTGCTCCTCGGTATCACGTCGATTCAAACATTCTGCTTCGCTTCCTGACCGGAGAGCCACCGGCGAAGTTTGCAGCGGCATCCGCGTTCATCGAGAGCGCCGAGCGTGGGGAGGTAGCGCTTGAATTGTCGCCACTGGTTCTTGCCGAGACCGCTTTCACGCTGGAATCGTTTTACAAGCGGCCACGAAAAGAAGTCGCCAAGATTTTGCACGCGTTCGTCAACCGGTTGGGAATCCGACTGGCGGAAAAAGAACTCCTTCTTGATGCGTTGGCGCGAGTTCAGAAAACCGGGATACACTTGGTTGATGCGTATCTCGCCGCGTCCGCCGTCGCATCGAAACTGCCAGTGGCTTCATTCGACCGAGATTTCGACAACATTCCAAACGTGCAGCGCTTCGAGCCTAAGGCATGAAGATGGAATCCCTCTCGTCCGGCAATGCTCCTTTCCGCATCCTGTCCCTTGATGGGGGTGGGGCCAAAGGATTTTACACACAGGGCGTCCTGGCTGAAATCGAAGCCATGCTTGGGGAACCTCTTCACACCCGCTTCGATTTGATTTTTGCAACGGTGTCTGGGGCGCTTCAAAGGTAAGCTTTCATTGCCGCTCGCAAGAGCTTCACAGCGGCCAGCTGGGAAGGGTCTCACCCCTTCCAGAACCACGACTCGCCGGACACCTTATATTTCACCGCCATCTCCGGGGTCTCGACGGCGGTGCCGCGATGGAAGGATTCGACTCCGGCCAGGGTCATGCCCGAGGTGAGCAGGGTTCGCTCGATCGGGTAGGGCTGCACGCGATCCACAATCATCCGTTCGATGTGCCGGATCTGCGGGCTGAAGAAGTCCGCAGTGGAAGATCCCCAGGTCGGCATGGGGAGATACATCTGGCACGAGATCACTTTGCCGGAGCGGGTCAGGCCGGCGTAGTTGAAGTCGCGGATGTTGAGCATGAACAGCGTGGTTTGGAATCCATCGCGATGTTCGATGAAGTACGCCCAGCCTTCCGGGAACGTCGCTCGGGCCCAGTCGAAGGTCACCGCGTCCGTGGGATAGCCATCCTTTACCGGCAGGTTATGACTGCGGATCAACGCGGACACGAGGAGGCGTTGCGTGTCGGGGCGCTGGGCCACGTGCTCCCACATCTTTTCCCCGCGCAGGGCGAGGACGCGTCGGATGCCGACCTCGCCGCCCTTGCGTCGTTCCGACATGCACTGGGCCGTTTCGAGTCCGTGGATGTCGTAGCTGTCCATGCCGCCGTAGGCGACGCAGACGCTCTCGACCATCGGGGTGTGAATGGGGAGGTCGATGGCGGGGAAACGTCGGGTGACCGGCAGGGATGAGCCGGCCTGAAACGGGAATTTCAACCGGCGCGAGTCTTCGACCATCTCCAGGCATTCGCGCCAGTCGGTGGAGAGATGTTTGTCATTGAACACCGGCACGCTGCGGCCGCTGTCCTCGAACACCTTCACCACCTCCTTGAAGAACTGATATCGCGGATAGAGCGTCTGACCTTTGTCCGTCTTCGGATACTTGCCGTGCTCGCCGATGATGACCACGCCGTCCACCGCCAGCTTCGATGTCCCCAGGGTTAGAGCCTCGGCGATGGTGGAATGAATGGGAACTCCGTGGCGCGCCGCGGTCGCGCGGGCGAGGTCGCCCTCGGGGAATTGGTCGATATAGAGCGAGACCAGGTCGACCTCAGGTTTGCGCCAGCGGCCTTCCCAACCGTACCCGACGAGGAACCGGTCGATGAAATGTTGGGCGTGGGAGTGGGTTCGGACCTCGGTGCCGATCAGCGCGATCTTCTTGCGCGACGGCGTGGCGGCCTGGAGCGGAGCGAGCGCGAGGGAAGCAGCCGCCGCCGCACTGGCAGTCAGGAAGGATCGACGGGAGAGAGGAGGAAGATTCATGGGTTTATCGTTGGGCATTCTCTGCGGTGGTTGCTCCCGGTTTCCACAGGAGCCAGAGCGGGATCAGGGCGAGAAGGGGCAGCATCCCGGCGAGGGCGAGCCCGAGATCAAAGGAACCGGTGCGATCGGCGAGCATTCCGAACAGGCGCTGGAACTGGGCGGGGACGAGCCATCCGACGACCCCGGCGATGCCGGTCACCTTGCCCTGGTGTTCCCCGGGAAGATCCTGGGTGAAGGCGTGGTAGAGCGGGAACACGCCGAGCGCACCGGCCGCGACCATCGCCAGCACGATCAACAGCGGAGCACCCTTGGCCAGCCAGGGCACCAGGGCTGACGTGGCGCAGAGCACCGCGCACCCGGCGAACACGGCGATGCGCGACGGATGAACGCCCATCCCGCGGTGAGCCAGCCGCGCGGCCAAGGCTCCCGCGACGAGGCAACCGATGTCGGCGGCCCCGAACCACGCGGAGTTGAAGTAAAGGGCACCGGCCTCGCTGTAGCCGCGGCCTTCCTGGAGGAACTTCATCAGCCACGCGCGCAGCACCTGCCAGGTGGTGTTGATGCAGGCGAGGGTGGCGAAAAGGATCAGCATCCGACGGCTGAGGATCACTTCCAGCAATCCGATGGTTCGCGGGGTTGCGGCACCGGTCGCACCCTCCGGCGATGCGGGCGTGGGCTTGCGGGTCAGATCGCTTTCCCGCACCAGCAGGAACCACGGGATGATCCAGAGAAGGCCGGCCATGCCCACGACGAGAAAGGGCGTCCGCCAGCCGCCGTCGCCGCTCCCCATCAACGCCCGCAGGATCAGGGGCGTGAGGATGGCCCCCAGCGAGGCACCGCTTTGCAGGAGGCCGTTGCCCATGGACCGCTCCTTCTCGTCGAGGAGCAGTCGGGTGGTGCGGATGGCACACGGCCAATGGCCGGCCTCGAAAAACCCCAGCAAGGCGCGGCACAGGAGCAACTGGTCTGGATTGGTGACCAATCCGGTGGCGAATCCAGCGCCCGACCACAGCACCAGCACCAAGGCGTAGAGCCGACGGATCCCGTAACGATCGGCCATCCAACCGAACACCAGGGATCCGGCGGCGAAGCCGTATCCGAAGACCGCCTCGATCTGACCGTACTGGGTCTGGTTCAACCCGAATTCACGGGTGATGCGCACCGAGGCTCCGGCCAGCGTCTGGCGGTCCAAGTAGTTGATGGCCGACGCCAGCAGCAACAGTCCGCAGACAACCCACTTCCAGGAGGGGGAACGGGGGGAGGACCGGGAAATCACGATCGGCAGGTTCTAGCCCGATGTCGAAGGCGCTACAAGCGACCGGTGTTCGCGGTGGGGATGCGTCTGCTCGTGTACGGGGCCGCTAGCCCTCCCACGAATTGCCGTCCCAGCAGATCACCCGTTCGAGCATCGAGACGGCGTCGGCGGAGAAAGCGCGGAACAGATGTTCGCCCTTTTCGGCAGTGGCGAGATGCGGCCAGCCGATGTGGCCGGGAGCACTCCGGTCCGGGGTGATCCATCCGCGGGCGGCGGGGAGAAAGGCGTTGCCGGGTTCGACGGGCGGCGCGGCGCGGGTGTCGCCCACCAGTCGGGGTGCGATGCGCAGGATCATCGAGGTCTCCCATTCACACGCGTGCCCCATCTCGCGCTGGTGCAGGGTCGGATCGGATTCCCACGGCTTCGCACCGAGGTTCCAGTAAGTGGCGAGGAGGAACAGCAGATCCCTGCGCTGCCGATGGCGCTGGCGCAGTTCGAACACCACCTGACGTCCGGGGACGTCGTTTCCGCCGTGTCCGTTGAGGAACACGATCCGGCGGAAACCCTGCTGGACGAAGTTCTCCGCCAGGCCGGCCAGGAGATCGAGATAGGTCCGGGGCGGGGCGGAGAGGGTCCCGCCGAAATCGAGGTGATGATCGGAATTCCCCAGCCACAGGAGCGGCGCGAACAGGACTTGGTCGCCCAACGACTCCTTCGCCCGTCGGACCACTTC
This sequence comes from Verrucomicrobiota bacterium, assembly GCA_041688515.1. Lineage (GTDB taxonomy): Bacteria > Verrucomicrobiota > Verrucomicrobiia > Limisphaerales > UBA9464 > UBA6176. Next base: position 536 of record JBDNHZ010000338.1, on the reverse strand, counting down.
TCCGAGCAGCAGGCTATCAGTGAAGACAGGCAGATGATGCCCGTGCTGCTCCAGAGCAGCGATGGGGATCACCACCGGCGTGTCCCGCGGCAATGCCGCCACCGCAGGCCAGGAGAGATCGGCGAGGTCCATCCACCGAGGATGCCGCGGGCGTGATGAGCTGCCTATCCATTCATCCACAGATTTCGCGGATTTCACCGATGGAAGGGCTGAAATGCCAGATCAGGCCGGTGCCGCGAGCCAACGCACTCCTACATCTTTCGTCTTCTTTCGCTCCTTTCGGCCCATCGGCTGCGGCAGCCTTGGTGTGTGCCGTCGATCAAGGGTGCGTGTGGTCAGGAAACAGCGCGGCCTTCCTCCGGCATTTTCGGCCGTCTTTCCCGCCGTCTTCTCCCTCGTCAAGACCGGCATTCGGCTCCATCCTAACGGTACCCCACACCGGTCCGATGGCGGGTGCCGGAAAGGGGGGATCAATCCGTGAGGTTCGAGCGATGACACTTTCCCCATTCCAGCGAAATCAGGCGGCCCGATGGCGG
>JBDNHZ010000008.1:0-10155 GCA_041688515.1 Verrucomicrobiota bacterium | reverse complement strand
GCGGCATTCTCCGGCGTAAGCCCGCCTGCGAGGATCAACGGCTTGCCGAGGGCACGGGCCTGGACCGCCAGATCCCAGTCGAACCGGGCCCCGGTGCCGCCGTGTGCCCCCGCGACAAACGCATCGAGCAGGTAGGCATCGACCGCCTCCGCATAGGCCGGCATCTCCGACAGTGACTCGGTTCCCCGGACCCGGAACGCCTTGATGACCCGGGTCCACTGGCGGCAGGCGGCCGCCATCGCCGGGGTTTCCTCCCCATGCAACTGGACGGCATCCAATCCCACCGCTTCCACGGTCGCCCGGATCCGATCGGGACTCTCATTCACAAAGAGTCCCACCACGGTCACGAACGGCGGTACCTGACGACGCAACTCCGCCGCGCTCACCGGGCTCACGGCCCGCGGTGTTCCCGGCACGAATACAAATCCCACCGCATCCGCCCCCGCTGCGACCGCGGCCCGGATGTCCTCCGCCCGAGTCAGCCCGCAAATCTTTACCCGTGTCCGTGCCTGCATGGCCGACAGGATGTCGCGGGCTGAGACCGGCGTCACGCCGGCAACTGCGCCCTCCCTGTTTCGGAGGGAATCCCGACGCGGCCCCGGCCCGATTGGAATGCGCCTCGTTACCTCGGCACCTACGGGCACTCCCGTCGCCAAGCCTCTCGAAATCGTGAAACGCTTCTGGCAGCTTTTGCCCATGCGAACTGTCCGCTGCTTCGGTCGAGCCGGAGTGCCCTCCCTGCTGATTCGGATCCTCCCGTGGCTGAGCAGTCTGATCCTGTTCCAGACGGTGAACGTGGGAGCCGTCGAGGTCCCGACCTATGACGGTCGCGAACCTGGGGCCGCGTGGCGAACGCAGGCCAATGCCGCCATTGACCAGAACCGCAAGGCCACCTTCACGGTGGAGCTGAAGGACGCCCAGGGCTTCCCCCTCGCCGGAGTGCCGGTCGAGTTGCGTCTGGTCCGCCACGAGTTCGCCTTTGGCTCGGCGGTTGCCGCCCAGGCATTGCTTTCCACCAGTGCGGACGGTGATCGATACCGGGGGGTGATCACCCAATGGTTCAACGCGGCGGTCCTCGAAAACGACCTGAAATGGCCGCAATACGAGGCCAATCCCGGTCCCGCCGAAGCGGCCGTCTCCTGGCTCAGGAAGCGCGACCTCGTCGTGCGGGGACACAGCCTGATCTGGCCGGGCACCAACAAGTCCGAATACCTGCCGGCAGATGTCCCTCCCCTGTTCTCGGAGGTGCAGCGCCTGCGCAACCGGATCAACACCCACCTGACGAACGTGCTGAATCGGTTCCGAGGCCGGATTGGGGAGTGGGACGTGGTGAACGAACCCCTCCACGAGCGGGCCATCGAAGGAGTGATGGGACGGGACGAGGTCGCTTCCTGGTTTCAGATTGCGCGCGCCGTGGATCCGGGCGTTGCGCTCTACCTCAACGAATACGGAAATCTGGAATCCCCGACCCGCAAGGGCGCGGTCCAACTGCGGGAGTACGCCGATGGATTGCGCGCGCTGGGCGCGCCCATCGACGGACTGGGCTTGCAGGCACATTTCACCGGTCACCTCACTCCGCCCAGCGAGCTTCTCGCCCGACTGGATCTGCTTTCCGGGATCCACGCCGGCACGGGCGCCTACCCGCTTCGGATCACGGAATTCGATCTCGATCTTTCAGACGAATCCGTGCAGGCAGATTACACCCGGGACTTCCTGACGGCCGCCTTCAGCCATCCCGCGGTCACGGGCGTGCTGAGCTGGGGATTCTGGGAGGAGCGGCATTGGCGACCCCGGGCAGCGCTGTTTCGGGAAGACTGGCGACCCAAGCCCAATGCGATCGCCTGGAGCAACCTCGTGTATCGGACCTGGACGACCCACACCAACGTCCTGGCTTCGAGCTCCGGCAAGGCCGTCGTCCGGGGGTTCAAAGGCGAGTACGAAGTCACCGTCCATCTGCCCGGAACCAACGTCGTCCACCTCGTCCGCCTTGGAACGGGCACCGCCTTCCGGCCGATGCTGCCGGTGCTGCGTCCCGAGTTGAGCGTGATCCCCGGAGACCTGTTCGAGTTCCGGTGGCCGCGATTCGCCTCGGGGTATCGTTTGGAAACCAGCGACGACCCGGGAGCGGAGGAATGGCATCCGGTGGACGGATTCGCCACTTCGGTGCCGGAGGGTTGGCGGGTGCAATTGCCGGCACCGGATCAGACCCAATACTACCGGCTCCGCCGGGGCGGGCCTTGAAAAGAAGCCTCTCCGTGAAACCGAGATCAACTCGCGGCTTGTCCGACACTCGTCCGGCATAGGAGAGTCACCAGAACCTGACGCATGGCCGCCGAGACCCTGATCATCGTCCCCACCTACAACGAGCGCGACAACCTGCCGCAACTCGTGAAGCGGTTGATGGCCCAACCGGTGGTGATGGATGTCCTGGTCGTCGATGACAATTCCCCGGACGGCACCGGTCGTCTGGCAGACGAGCTTGCAGCGCAGAATCCGCATCTGCACGTGCTGCATCGACCGGCGAAGAACGGACTCGGGCGCGCCTACATCGCCGGATTCCAATGGGCGCTCTCCCGCGGATACGAGTTCGTTTTCGAGATGGACGCCGACTTCTCGCACAATCCTTCGGACATCCCCCGCTTCCTGGAGACGGCGCGCACCGAGAACGCCGACGTGGTTTTGGGAACGCGATACCGCGATGGGATCCGGGTGATCAACTGGCCGTTGAACCGGCTTCTCCTCAGCCTGACGGCCGCCCGTTATGTGCAACTCATCACGGGCATGCCGGTGAGCGATCCCACGGGTGGATACAAATGCTTTCGACGACGGGCCCTGGCCGGGATCGGGCTGGAGACGATCCACTCGAATGGCTACAGCTTTCAGATCGAGCTCACCCACCGCATCTGGCGCCACGGGGGGCGCATCTCCGAGGTGCCCATCATTTTCACCGACCGGTTCCAGGGCACTTCGAAGATGTCGGGCGACATCGTGCGCGAAGCGTTGTGGATGGTCTGGAAACTGTGGTTCGAGAACGCATTTCAACGTCGCCCCCGCCCGCGCACTCCCGAGTCCCAGGCCTGATTCCCCATGACCCTCGAAAACTCTGCGTTCGGCCTGCTTCCCGATGGCCGTGAAGTCCGTCTCATCACGCTGACCAACCCTTCCGGCGCACGGCTCCGGTTCATGACCCTGGGAATGGTCGTGGTGTCACTGGAGGTCCCAGACCGCCACGGCGTCCCGGGCAACGTCGTTCTCGGCTTCGACCACCTGGCCCGTTACGTCCAGGGCCACCCGTTCTTCGGGGCGATTGCCGGACGATACGCCAACCGGATTGCCCAAGGACGCTTCACCCTGGACGGCCAGACCCATCAACTGGCGACCAACAACAATGGCATCAACCATCTTCACGGAGGACGCCAGGGCTTCGACAAGAAGCTCTGGACGCCCGGCGCTTCCCACGCCGATGGGAAGGAAGCGTGGTTCGAAGGCTCCTACCGCAGCGTCGATGGCGAGGAGAGCTATCCCGGCACCCTTGATGTCACGATCCGCTACACCTTCACGGCCGATCACGTCTTCCGGATCACCTATCGGGCCACGACCGACAAGCCCACCGTCCTCAACCTGACCAACCACAGCTTTTTCAATCTGTCCGGGTCCGGAACGATCCTTGGTCACGAACTGTTCCTGAACGCTTCGCGGGTGACGCGGGTGGACTCCGGCCTCATTCCCACCGGCGAATTCGCCCTGGTCGCCGGCACCCCGCTCGACTTCACCCATCCGACCCCGATCGGAGCGCGCAGCATGGACGGCGGCCTGGCCGTCCCCGGCTACGATCACAACTTCGTCCTTGATCGGCGTGGAGACGGTCTCGAACTGGCTGCGCGGGCACACGATCCCATTTCTGGGCGCACCCTCGAATGTCACACCGACCAACCGGCGTTGCAGTTGTACACATTCAACTTCGCTCCTGCCGAAGGGATCGTCTGTGCGGGCGAAGTCCGCTTCGAACGTCACGGCGCGTTCTGCCTCGAAACGCAGCACTTCCCGGATTCCCCCAATCACCCCCATTTCCCGAGCACGGTCCTGCGTCCCGGGGAAGAGTTCCGATCGACCACCGAATACCGGTTCTCGACCCGTCCCTGACGGTCGGTGGCGCTGCCCATGCCCGTCCCCCTTCATCGCGTCGCGCTGGTGTTTACCGGCGGCACCGTCGCCATGCGCCATGATGCGTCCGCCGGGGGCGCGGTTCCGGCCCTTTCCGGGGACGATCTGGTGCGCCAGATCCCGGCGCTGGCCAGACTGGCGACGCTGGTGCCGGTGGAGTTTGATCGCGTCCCCGGGCCGCACATGACCCCTGGCCGCGTCCTGGAACTGGCCCGGGTACTGCGACCGTTGCTGGAAGATCCGGGGATCACCGGGATGGTCGTGACCCATGGGACCGACACCCTGGAAGAAACGGCCTATCTGCTCGATCGGGTCCTGGCACCGGCAAAGCCCGTCATTTTAACCGGGGCCATGCGCCCGAACTCAGATCCGGCCTGGGACGGTGCCACCAACCTCACCGACGCCGTCCGCGTCGCCGCCCATCCCGGAGCGGCCGGGGCCGGTGTCCTGGTGGTGTTCCACGGCGACATCCTGTCAGGACGCGACGCCACGAAACGGCACACCGATCAACCCACCACATTCGGGCCAAGGGACCACGCCGTGCTCGGAACCGTCAGCGGCGAGAAGGTGGTGATCCATTCGATCCCACCGCGAACCGCGCCTCCCCTCGCGCCGATCCTGGCGGACGGGGTCGAGATCCTGACGCTTCCCATGGGATCGGATGGCCGGATGGTGGACCTGGCGGTGGGGGCGGGAGTCCGGGGATTGATCCTGCAGGGACTGGGCTGCGGAAACGTTCCGCTGAGCGCGGTACCGGCGGTGGAGCGGGCGTTGGCCCGGGGAATCCCGGTGGTGATCTGCTCCCGCTGTTGGCAGGGCGAAACCCGCGACACCTATGCGTATCGCGGTGCCGGACGCACCCTGGTCGCCGCCGGAGCGGTGTTGGCCGGACGCCTTCCGGCGCACAAGGCGCGACTGGAACTCATGCTGCGCCTCGGCAATGGCGTTGGCCTCGCTGATTTCTAGAGCGGGCCGCCAGGCGGCCGACCCATGTCCTCTACGCCGGAGGCGTTTCCCGCGGAATGGGCTTCACCCATGGAGCGAGGCGGCTTCCGCACCCAAGACTCTTCCAAAGACCTCCCGATCTGCGGAATCTGCGGAATCTGCGGATCATCAACTGCGGTTTCCAGGTTCAGCCGACGATCTCGTAGGCGTAGCCCTTGAGGTATTCGGTCTCGGGGATCGAGGGGAGAATCGGATGATCGGGGGACTGCGAGTACGCCGCGACGCGACGCAGGATCTTGTGGCAATCGTAGGCGGCGGAAAGGATCACGTCCTCGAACAGGCGTGCGTCCACGTGATGCGAACAGCAGAAGGTCGAGAGCACCCCGCCTGGCCGCAGGAGCTTCAGGGCGCGCAGGTGAATCTCCTTGTAGCCGCGCAGAGCATCGCCGACGGCGGCCCGACTGCGAGTGAAGGACGGGGGATCCAGGATGATCAGGTCGAACTTCGGAACCATCTTCTCGCTGGCGAGCACCGTGGTGTTGGCCTTGAGCCAGTCGAAGACATTGCCGACCTCGAACTGGACCTTTTCACCCAAACCATTGGCCACCGCGTTGGCCTTGGCGGCCTCGATGGCCTCCGCCGACTGATCCACGCCCAGCACCGACCGCGCGCCGGCACGGGCGGCGTGCAGGGCGAATCCGCCGAGGAAACTGAAGCAGTCGAGGACATTGCCGTCCTTGGCCCAGCGACTGACCGCCTCGTAGTTGTCCTGTTGATCGAGATACATCCCGGTCTTGTGGCCACCGGCACCGGCGATCTGGAACTTGAGTCCGTTCAACCGGGCCGTGAGACCTTCGGGAGCGACGCCGGCGAGAACGCCCTGCGCCTCTTCCATGCCTTCAAATTTGCGCGACGCCATGTCGTTGCGCTCCAGGATGGCCTTGGGCGAAAGCAATTCCTGCAGGACCGAAACCACCTGCTGCTTGCGCTGGTCCATTCCCAACGACGACGTCTGCACTACCAGCACGTCTTCGTACAGGTCCACGATGAGACCCGACAACAGGTCCGCCTCGGAATTCACCACCCGGTAGGAAGTCGCCCCGGAGAGGTGCTTGCGACGGTGCTTCAGCGCAGCCGAGATCCGGCGCACGAAGAAGGCGCGGTCAATCTCCTCCCGATCGCGGGTCATCATCCTCACCCGGATCCGGGACTTGCCGTTGAAGAAGCCGAGCCCGAGAAAGCGCTGGCGATGGTCCTTCACCTGGACGACGTCGCCGTCCTTGGGGGTGCCGATCTGGCGGAGGATCGACCCTTCGTAGAGCCAGGGATGTCCGGCGACGATGCGGTCCGCTTCGCCCGGCTTGAGAAGGAGGGTAACCAATGAGTCCATGATACGTTTTGTAGACATTCCCGGACGAAAGATGCCGACCGGGCCGGGAACCCTACCGATGCCCATCCTGCCCAGCCATGCAATTTTTGGATTCTTCCCTTCCCCTGCCCGTCGCCACACACTGCCAACTCTCACGATGAGCACGTCCCCTGTCTCCCGTTCAGGTCGCTTCGCAAGCGGCCCTGCTGCTGATGTCGCCGCCTTTTCCGAGTCGATCTCCTTCGACTGGCGCCTGTGGCGGCAGGACATCCGCGGTTCCATTGCCCACGCCACCATGCTGCGTGAGATCGGCATCCTGACCGCCGCAGAACTCAAGGCCATCAAGTCCGGACTCGAACAGATCGGCGGCGAGATCGAAGCGGGCACGTTCTCCTGGAAGACGGAACTCGAGGACGTCCACATGAACATCGAGGCGGACCTCACCCGCCGCGTCCCCGCCGGTGCCAAGCTCCACACCGCCCGCTCCCGCAACGATCAGGTCGCGGTCGATATCCGCCTCTGGCTCCGCGACGAGATTGACGCCCTCGTCGGGGACATCCGACTCCTCCAGAAGTCCCTGGTCGGCCTGGGTTCACGGCATCCCGAAGTGATCATTCCCGGATACACCCATCTTCAGCGGGCCCAACCGGTGTGGTTCGCCCATCATCTTCTCGCCTATGTCGAAATGCTGGAACGCGACCTCGGCCGACTCCTCGACGGTCGGCAGCGGGTCAATGTCTGTCCGCTCGGCTCCGGTGCCCTCGCCGGTTCCACCCTGCCCCTCAATCGCGAGTTGGTCGCGGTGCTGCTGGGGTTCATCGATTCCAAGGGGCGTCCGCAAGTCACCCAGAATTCGATGGATGGCGTTAGCGACCGTGATTTTCTGGTCGAGTTCGCCGCCACCGCGGCCTTGCTGTCCGTCCATCTGAGCCGCCTCGCCGAAGACGTCATCCTCTGGGTCAGCTCCGAGTTCGGGTTCATCCGCATCGCCGACGCCTACACCACCGGTTCCTCGCTGATGCCGCAGAAGAAGAATCCCGACATTGCCGAACTCACGCGCGGCAAGACTGGTCGGGTGGTCGGCAACCTGATGTCGCTCCTGACGCTGTTGAAGGGGCTTCCCATGACTTACAACCGGGATCTGCAAGAGGACAAGGAACGGGTGTTCGACACCGCGGATACCGTCCGCGCCTGCGTCCGCCTCATGGCCGCCATGCTGGACAACACCCGGGCGGTTCCCGAGGCCTGCAAGGCCGCCGCTTCGGATCCGCTGCTCCTCGCTACGGATCTGGCCGATTACCTGGTGCTCAAGGGCATGCCCTTTCGTCAGGCGCACCACGTCGTCGGCTCGGTGGTCGCCAACGCCGAAAAGTGGGGACGTCCCCTCAATCAAATCTCGCTGGCCGAATTCCAGGGGATTGATCCTGCCTTCCAGTCCGATGTGACCTCCGTGTTTGATCTGGCGAAGGCCATGAAGCGGCGCTCGCTCACGGGTGCCCCCGGCACCGCCGAGGTCAAGGCCCAGCTCAAACGCTGGACCAAGAACCTGGCCGACGCCTGAACCCGGTCGGTCCCCTCCTCCCGAGGTCCGATACCGCCCCACGCTTCGCCCCGGTAAAACGGAAGCGTGCAGAGCATTCAACCCCGGGCTGGCGAGTGGAGCGTGGACATCCGGCAGGATGGCCGGAACGGCACGATCCTCTACCGGGAATCCTCCGGCTGCCTCTCCTGCTACTGGGAGTTCGGCGGCGACGACGGGGTCGCCATCATCGACGTGGGTGACGAGGCCACCTGGATCCGGGAACACGCGTGGGCGGCCCCGCGCCGCGTCGAAATCCTGGGCCGGATTGCCGACCAGGTGATTCGCCAGAAGGCCCCAGGTTGCCGGGCCGAAATCGATGACCGGAAGGGCTGCATCCGGCTTCGCCCGAATCGGCCGCAGCGTCCACCCCCCATCCCGGGTCCCCGTTCTCCCAACGTCGGCAAACAAACGGTCATGCTGATCTTTTCGATGATGTTGCTCCTCCTCGCCGTGGTGGCGGTGGGCGCAAAAGGCCTGTTCTCGATCCGGTCCCCCCACGGCTCGCCCATCGGGTCGTCCGTCCGGGTGGGCCAACAGATCGCGACGCTCATCCAAACCCTGGAGCCCTACGTCCCCAGCCTTCACCGCAACCCGGACAACGATCGATACCGGGTCGGACTCTTTCTTCAACCGGTGGATGGAAGGGGCCGCGGACGCATGATCCCAATCGGCAAGGGATTCCACGCTCAGGATCTCAGTTTCATGCGTTTGACGGGCATCGACGGAGACCTTCTGTGGTGCAGTGTGAAGGGAATCGACGGGGTGAATCTTCAAACCGGAAAGATCATCGCCGCCGGCACGGGAACCCCGACGGCGCAGCAGACCTCTGCGATCATCACCCACAACAGGCTTCCCTTCGAGGCCAAGCCGGAGCACTTCCTCAGCGCCGGGGCCCGGCCCACCCCGACCGAATGGCTCGGGCTCCACTCCCAACGCGAAGCCGAAAAGGACTTCAAGGCCGGATCCTGGCTCCGGCCTTCCAAGGACGCGGAAAGCGCCAAGGAGATGCGTCACTTCCACCGGGGAGAACTGGGTCCCACACGGGCGCGTTCGAACCGGGAAATCCTCTCCCTCGCCCGACTCTCGGAGGACGGCTACTTCAATGGCGGCTTCATCCGTGCCGCGCCGGATGCGGATCCCATCCGACTTTCCGGTCCCGACGGATTCCTGATCGCCTCTACGTCCGATCCCGGAATGAAGGCGACTCTGGTGGTGGCGCGGGTGGACACCGCAGGAAAGCCCCTGTGGAAAGTCGACACCGGCATCGACCACTTCCATGTCTGGCAGATTCTGCCGGACGCACGATTCCCCGGCTTTGTTGGCACCCGCCCGCCGGTGCCCGGCAAGGTCTCGGAACCGTTGCTGGTGATCGTGGACACGCAGTCCGGTACTGCCTCGACCACCTCGCTCTGGCAGTAGGCGAAGGGAGGAGTTGGCGGATGCCGGTTCTCCGCGCTCGTCCCCGCGTCGGCACACTCAGCGCGTCGCCCCGGATCCATCAATCCGAGGATTGTCGGCCCAGGAGGCGTTGACCGGCGTCGTCCAGAAGCGAGTACACCACCGGCGTCACCAGCAGCGTCAGCAGGAGGCAGAGGGTCTGGCCGCCGATCACGACCACGGCCACGGCGCGGCGTTCTTCAGCACCGGGACCGGTGCCCACTGCCAGAGGCAACATGCCGGCCACCAGGGCGAGTGTGGTCATCAGGATCGGTCGCAACCGATCGCGATTGGCCTGAAGAACGGCATCAATGCGGGGGAGTCCCCGGTTCCGCAGGGTGTTCATGTAGTCGATCTGCAGGATGGCGTTTTTCTTCACGACTCCGAAGAGCACGAGCAAGCCCAGGGCGGAATAGAGATTGAGCGTATTGCCAGTGGCCCAGAGCGAGAGGAGGGCGAAGGGCAGCGACAGCGGTAGCGACAGCAGGATGGTGAACGGGTGGATCAGGCTCTCATACTGGGCTGCGAGGATCATGTACATGAACACCACCGACAGGGCGAAGGCCCAAAGGAACTCCCGGAACGTGTTCTCCAACTCCCTGCCCCGACCGGAGACCTTGTAGGAGTATCCCGCCGGCAGATTCATTTCGGCAACGGC
>JBDNHZ010000337.1:0-3532 GCA_041688515.1 Verrucomicrobiota bacterium | reverse complement strand
GTAGCCGCGACGGGGCCAGCGAATACGCCGGCCAACTGTTCCAGACAAAACTCTTCAAGGGCTCGGCTCAGTTTGCGCGCCATGCCGGGAGAATGGCCCGCGCCGCTTCATGTATAAATATCAAGAACTGACCCCTTTCCGGAGTGTCCCAGTCCGGATTCCTTCTCCTGCACATCATCTGCCACTTGGTTAGCCGCGGAGCGGCGGCAGAGCTTAGCCTAGCCCACGGCGTCAGCCGTGGGTTCAGCGGCGGCAGTTTGCTAGTCCCGGAGGGGCAAAAGAATCGTCGAACTGAGAGCAGCAGGGGATTCTGCCGCCCCTGCCGGGGCTGGGAAATCTATCCGACGCCAACCCCGGCCTTACGGCCGGGGCTATGTTCTGCCGCGCCTCCGGCGCTCCGGTTCATGCGGTTTGCCAGTCTATCGGACAGGCGGGCCTTGAGCTTTGAACTTTGAGCTTTGAGCTTTCGCCGGCCGCTTCACACTCCCGCCCATGTTCCCGTTAATTCAGACGCGCCGCCGTTTCCTCCAGTCGTCCACCGTGCTTGTTGCCGCCGGAGCCACGCTGCCCGCGTGGTTCGAGGCCGAGGCCGCGGATGCCCCCCGACCGCGCGTGCCCCTGTCGCCGAACGACCGTCCCGCCATCGCCCTCATCGGCTGCGGCGGCATGGGCCGGGCCGACGCGAAGAACGCCAGCCGTTTCGGCGACGTGGTGGCGATCTGCGACCTGGACGAGGCCCGGCTCGACGAGGCGCAGAGGCAGCATCCGGGCGCGAAACGCTACCACGATTTCCGCGACTGCCTCGGCCATCCCGGCCTGCACGTTGTCATCAACGGCACGCCGGACCACTGGCATACGTTCGTCAATCTCGCCGCGATCAAGGCGGGCAAGGACATCTATTCCGAGAAGCCGCTCACGCTGACCATTGACGAGGGCAAACGTCTCGTGAAGTCGGTGCGCGCCGCCGGCACGGTGTTTCAGACGGGTAGCCAGCAACGCAGCGACAAGCGCTTCCGCCTCGCCGTCGAACTCGTCCGCAACGGTCGCCTGGGCAAACTGAAGCACGTCACCACGTCACTGCCGTCCGGGCCGCTCGGCGGGCCGTTCCTGCCGGGTGAAGTGCCGGCGGGCTTCGACTGGAACTTCTGGCAGGGCCAGACCGCATCCGTGCCCTACGTGAAGGAGCGCGCCCACGGCTCGTTCCGTTACTGGTGGGATTACTCCGCCGGCACGCTCACCGACTGGGGCGCGCACCACAACGACATCGCGCTCTGGGCGCTTGGCCTGCCGCTGGGCGAGGCCGGACCGGTCGCCGTCGACTGCCACGCGCGGCGCGATCCCGTGCCCGGCGGCTACAGCTTTCCGAGCACCTGGTATGTGAACTACCGCTACGCCAGCGGCGTCACGCACACCTGCCGCACCGTCCAGACCGAAGGCGGCTCCGGGAACGTGATTGATCCCAAGACGCCGCCCGCGCAGATGCCCAACGGCGTGCTTTTCGAGGGCAGCGAAGGCTGGGTCTTCGTCACGCGCGGCCGGATCGAGGCCAGCGATCCTGCGATCCTGAACGACCCGCTGACGAACAGGACGTGGTCCGCCTACGCGAGCGACGACCACATGGGCAACTTTTTCGACTGCGTGCGTTCGCGGAAGGTGGCGATCGCCGAGGCAGAGGTCGGTCACCGTAGCGTGAGCGTCTGCCACCTCGGAGCGATCGCCATCCGGCTCGGCCGCCCGCTCCGCTGGGATCCCAAGGCCGAACGTTTCGAAGGCGACCGCGAAGCCAATCGCTGGGTCGCGCGGGAGCAGCGGAAGGGATTCGGCTACGAGATGGTGTGAGCGGGCGAGAGTGCGGACTTTCCAGTCCGCCCGCGAACGCCACAGGCGCGAGCAGTGAGTGCGGGCGGATTGCGCCCCGCACCCGCGCCGTGGTTTGGAACGTCCGCCGTTCCGCCTACTGCCGCCGCAGCCGGAAGAATTGCGCCTCGCCCGTGACCGCTTTCGTCACGCTGAAGCGCCCGGCGAACAAGGCGGGCGGCTGTGGCAGTGGGCTCCAGGTTGGCGCAGTCACGCTGCTGGCCGATTCGACGACCTGACCGTTGGCCGTGCTCGGCCAAGATAGGATGACTTCACTTCCCGCGGACTCCACCGTCAGTTGTGTCGGTTGGAGCGTGTAGAAACGGAGATTTTCGACCGTGACCATGCAGTTCGTCGAGGTGCCGCCTGTGAGGCCGAAGAAGAACTCGTTCGTTTTGCCTGCCCACGCCCGAACATCCAGCAGCGGACTCGTGGACAGTTCCTTCTCGGGGATGAACCCGGCCTTCAGGCTGAACAGCGGCTTGTCGCCGAACCCCACCACCAACGCATCATCTGCCGGTGCGCCTTCCCGCACGAATTCAAAGGTCAGAAACTCCGCGTCCGCCGGCACCGCGACCGGCAGCCAGAGATACGCGGGAGTATTCGCCAGCTCGGGTTTTCCGGCCAGCCGCGGACTTGGACTGGGAGAGGCAAGTCCGGTGCGGAGACGGATTCTCAGGGTCAGCTTATCCGACGCTTCCCACACGGCGCTTCTGCGTTCCTGCACCTCATCAATCGCCCCGTTCACGCCCCGAAAAATGTTCTCCGCCGAATCGTTCACAAATTCCACGGTGGCATTCCCCACCTTTCTTGCTTTGCCTTTGAGCCAGTTGCCAAAGCGGTCGGCCTGCCCGTCGATCCAGTCCATCGCGTCATCCCGCGCCCGGTTGACCGCCAGAAACGCGGACTGGGCTTTTTCGGCGACGCCGGTCACGACATCCTGCTCCACGCGCCCCAAGGCGATCAGCGTGGCGGTGAGGGCTGGCGGGACCGATGCCAGATTGGCGTCCGCCGGCTCTAGATCGAGTTCGCCATCCGCCCAGCTTTGCCACCAGAGCTGGCCCGGACGGATCCACGCCTCACGCGACGGCGGAAAAGCATCCCCGCCCGGCAACCGGCTCCACTCCACCGAATGTCGCCAGCCAATCGTGCCCTTTGCCGGCCGGCCGATGGTTTGCCCATACCACACCATCGGGTAACTGTGGTTGCGGAACACGGCGGGGAAGAAGTCCACGACGTAGGTCTCGTTCGTGAGCACCGACTCCCAGAGACCGCGCTGGAGCAGCACGTTCACGCCGCCCGCATGATATCGGCCCACGCTGGAGATGTAGGTTGGCCTGAGTCTTTTTTTTAGCGGGCTTCAGTCGCCCATGGGCAATGGCCTTGTGAATGGTGGAGGCCAGCACACCGAGTTCACGGACAACGGCAGCCACACCCAATGCTTGGTCAAGGAGGTCCTGGGTTTGGAGCAGAAGCTCGGGGGTGAGGCGATGACCGTGCCTGGGGGCGGGAGGGGAGAAGAAGGCCTTGGCAACGCCTTGATGAAAGGTGCGGACGTAGCGTTTGACGGTGGTGAGAGGGACGCCGAAGGCCTTGACGATCTGAACCTGGGTGTACAGTGGCAGTGACCCCGCGGTGCCATGGATCCGGTGCGAGCGGTTGCAGGGCGGATACG
>JBDNHZ010000336.1:0-6885 GCA_041688515.1 Verrucomicrobiota bacterium | reverse complement strand
TGCAGACGTTGACCTGGCTGACGTGGTTGCACGACGGCGCACCGAAGAAGGATCGCAAGCCTTCCCTGGTGATCTGCCCGGCCTCCGTCCTTCACAACTGGCGGCGCGAGGCGGAGAAATTTGTTCCCCATCTCAAGGTGCTGGTGCTGCAGTCCGGTGCCGCACGGCACAACCTGCGCAAGCAGATCCCCGAGCACGACATCGTCGTCACCAACTACGCCATCCTCCGACGCGACCTGGATGAACTGGGCAAGTTCGAGTTCCGCGCGTTGATTCTGGACGAGGCTCAGTTCATCAAGAATCCGACCGCCCAGGTCACGGTGGCGGTGAAGGAGATCGAAGCGGAACAGCGTCTCGCACTGACGGGAACGCCGTTGGAGAACCGGTTGCTCGATCTCTGGTCGATCGTGGATTTCATCCAGCCCGGTTATCTCGGCAGCCAGACTTCCTTCAACGAGATCTACGAGTCCAAGGGCGAGGGTCCCGAGTGGGAGATGGGGACCACCCGTCGTCGGCTCAGTGCCAAGCTGCGTCCCCTGATGCTGCGCCGGCTCAAGCGGCAGGTGGCCCAGGATCTTCCCGAGCGGATCGAGGAACGCCGGGACTGCGAACTCGATGAGGAACAGCGCAAGCTGTACCTGGCCGAGCTGCGCCGGAGTCGCGAGCAGGTGATGAAGACCCTGCAGGAAAAGGGCGTCGCCAAATCGAAGATGCACGTGCTGGCCGCGCTGACGCGCCTGCGGCAGATCTGCTGTCATCCGCGGTTGGTCGGCAACGACGCAGGCTCCGGCAAGACCGAGACCCTGTTCGAGTTGCTCGAACCCGTCATCGCCTCCGGCAACAAGGTCCTGCTCTTCTCGCAGTTCGTGGAGATGCTTCGGATCCTGGAAGCCGCCTGCAAGGAACGCGGCATCCGGACCCACATCCTCACCGGCGAAACCAAGAGCCGACAGGAAGTGGTCAACGCCTTCCAGGCCGACACCGAGCCCTGCGTCTTCCTGCTCTCGCTCCGCGCCGCCGGGACCGGACTGAACCTGACGACCGCCAGCTACGTGGTCCTCTACGATCCGTGGTGGAATCCCGCCGTCGAGGCGCAGGCCATCGATCGTTCCCACCGCATCTGTCAGACCCGCACGGTCAATGCCTACCGCCTGATCGCTCCGGGGACCGTCGAGGAAAAGATCTGGGAATTGCAGCAGCGGAAGTCCCAGACCATCCAGGACGTCCTCGGCGAGGAAGGCTTCGCCACCAACCTGACCAAGGACGATCTCGAATACCTCTTCAGCGAGGATTGAGGCGGGTTCCCGGTCAGGCGTCCAATCGACGCTGGTACTTCGAATCCATCCGGCAGGCCGTGCCGAGGACCTCCCGAAGGGGATCGTCCTCGGCAGCGCAGAAGCCGAGATGCGAATGGCGTCGCCAGCCTTCGGCCTGTTCAAACTTCCCAGAGAGGCGCCCGACCGCGGCGGAGAACTCGTCCAGGGCGACCAGGTACGAATCCATTCCCTGACTCCGATCCAGCCATTCCTTCTGACTGACATGACAGGCGAGGGCGGCGCGTTTCCGGCCATGCACCGGGCCGGTATCGACGTAGAGCCCGGCCCGCACGCGTTGCCCCAGTCCGTCGCACAGTCCGTGGGGCAGGGCGTGGTACACGGTGACGGCCCCTTCAAACGGCAGCACGGCCGGGCGCGTCCCGTAGTTCGGCATGGCCCGCGCGAAGGCCGCCGTGACGGCCAATCGGGAGGTGGTCATGTGGTCCTCCATGTAATCCTGGGGTGAATGCGTCAGGATCACCGAGGGTTGAACCGTGCGAACCACGGCCGCCACCCGACGGAGCAGCGTGTCGGTGTAGAAGATCTCGAGGTCCCGGGCGATCGGAGCGTGCCAGGTCGCCCCGAGGTGCTCGGCGGCTGCCTGCGATTCCCGCCTCCGCATCGCCGCCAGGCGCGGGCCGGGAATCGTCGCCGATCCCAGATTGCCCGAGGAAAGATTGAGGTAATGCAGGGTCCAACCGCACCCGGCCAGGCGGAGGAGGGTCCCCGCCATGCAGAACTCGATGTCGTCCGGGTGCGCCGCGATGGCGAGGGCCGTGGGCATGACGCGCAATCAACCGAGGGCGACCGGACGTCCCGTCCGCGCGGATTCGTCGGCGGCGAAGATCACCCGATGGGTCTGGAGGGCGTCGGTCAGGCTGGTGAGCTTCATCTCCTCGCGTCGGCCGATGGCCGCGAAGAACGCCGCGAACTGGTTCTGGTATGGGTGATCCTTGACGTCCCCGGAATCAACCAATGGAAAGGAGAGATTGCTCCACTGGTTCTTGTTCAGGCCCGTCAGTCGCGACGAATGAAACTTGTTGTCGAGCAGGCTGCCTTGCGATCCCACCAGGTGGGTGTGGAAATAGTACGGCTGCATGCAGTCGATGATGGAGGCCGTCTTGCCCACCCGACCGTCGCGGAACCGCACCAGGGTCACGGCCGTCGTGTCGTACTCGTAGGGAGCGAAATCGGCGCTGCGCGACTTGGTGGACATCGAGTGGACTTCGGCGACCTCGGATCCCAGGCACAGCAACAGCGCGTCGAGCGCGTGGCATCCGGCCGAGAGCAGGCTCGATCCGCCGCCTTTCCGGGTCACGTTCCAGCGGTACTGACCGTACCAGGGCCCGATGCCGTGGTAGTAATCGATCTCACCGTAGTGCACCTCACCCAGCAGACCGGCGTCGATGACCGAGCGGGTGGAGAGGAACTGGGCGGAGTAACGGCACTCGAAACAGACGCAGGTCAGGACCCCCGCATCCGCCACCGCATCGCGAACCGCCAGGCATTCGTCCCACGACAGGGCGAGGGGCTTCTCGATGATCAGGTGTTTGCCCGCCTTGGCGGCGGCCTGGGCATGTTCCGCATGCAACCACGGGTAGGAACAGATGCTGATCACGTCGATGGACGGATCCGCCAGCATCCCTTCCAGCGTCTCGAAGAAACGGATCCCGGGTCCGTGCAATGCGGTCAGGACCGCCGGGTCCACCGGACGGGAAGAGTGCACCGCCGTCACCCGGGCCTGGGCGGTGGCGTTGATGGCCGCAATGTGGGCCGTGGCGACCCAGCCGTAACCGATGATGCCGACGTTGAGTTTGCTCATGCAAAGGGGGGACGGAAGGAATCGCTCACTCTCACCGCAATACGGTCGTACGATCCTGGATCCATTTCAGGTCGCGACTGTTGGGCACGGACAGATTGTGATCGATGCGCTGTCCAAGGGTGGCCTTCTTGAAGGTGCGGGCGTCAAGCCATCGATGGGGTTCTGCATGACCGTCGACGAATCCCGCCACACCGCCGTTGTTGTGATGGGTGGCGGGCAGGTGAAAGAACTGGCTGTTCGCGTTGCCGGGCATCAGGACGATGAAGGCCGGAGTGCACAGGCTCTGCGGCGACAGATCCTGGGTCTGGAAGATCTCGGCGGGGTTGGGAAGATCAGTGGACTTGCGGAAGGCGCGGTAGCGGGTCGAGAGCCGATTCTGCATGTCGAGGTTCGGGCCGAGATACAGGTTCATCGCATAGCTCCGGACCTGGGGGATGGGCCGTCCCCGGTTGAACACGATGGTCGTCTTGTCGGAGGGACACCGGTAGCTGTCCTTGGACGGAATGTAGGGCGCGAAGGCGGCATAACGGCGGTCCACCAGGTAGGCGACGTTGGTGAAGGACGAGGTGAAGCTGTGGTAGCCGCCCAACACCCAGAGCTTGGGTCCGCCGGCCGCGGCGGAATCCACCTCGCCATTGGTGACCAGCGCCTCGGCCGAATCGTTGCTGTACAGGCTTCCAGCCAGACCAATCTGCTTCTGGTTGTTCAGACACTTGACCCGCAGTGCCTGCTGTTTCGCTCCGGACAAGGCGGGCAGCAGCATGCCGGCGAGGATCGCGATGATCGCGATCACCACGAGGAGTTCGATCAGGGTAAAACCGGCCCTGACTGGCGAGGCCGAGCGGCGGAGCATCGTGTTTTGAAGTTCCTCACAAGACCCGGTCGGTTGCACTGAAAATCTGGGTCGTGAAAATCGGTGACACGAAGACCGGGCCGCGAAGATTCTGGATCGGTCCACCCTTCCCGGGCGCATCTCGACACTGCCCCTCCTGGGAGCGCGGGCGTCCTCGCCCGCTGCTGTGCACCACAAGCCCGAGCGGCCCCGCCATGCGGGACCGCGCCCCCAGGATTTGCGCGGCAAGGCCCGAGAGCCCGCTTCTCGAATTGGGGGGCAGTGTCAAGATGCGCCCGCCCAATCCGCCGCACATCATGCTCGTCAGCGATCGGGTCGGGGCAGGGGGGTATCGGAGGGTTCGGGCAAATCCGCGACGACGTCGGCGCACGGGAAGTCGGGTCCGTAACCGGCGGCATGGCGCGCGGTCAGTTTGAAAAGCACTCCTTCCAATTCCCATGAAACGTTCCCTTTCCCCCTCCTGCTCAGCCTGTCCACCGGCCTGGTGGTGTCCGCGGCAGCGGACCTCAGAGCAAGCCGTTGACGGCAGAATAGGTCGCTCTGGTGCGCGCCTGGGTGGATCGGGGCGCGAAGTGGGCGGGGCACCGCGCCGGAGATTCCTACCAGAAAATCTCTGCCCCGCTCCTCCGCGGCCATCCCCGTTCATCCACCCGGATGCAGGAGGAAAGGTCTACAACGACGGCGCAACGGACGCGACGTGAGGGAAGGAAGTGGTCCGGTCGTTGCGTGGTGGGTGTTTCGCCAAAAGTCGGGCTGGAGCCGTCCCTCCCTTGATCGGTCGGAGGGCGGTGTCGCCCGTCAGGCACGCCCCAGGCGTCTCCACACTTCCGGGACGGTCACGGCAGGATCGTGATGGAGGATGGATTGCCAACCGCGGGCGAGGGCGGCGTCGATGTTTTCGGATCGGTCGTCGATGTAGAGCAGATCGGCCCCGGTGAGGCCGGCGGACTGTTCGAGCGCCTGATAGATCGCCGGAGCCGGTTTCATGGCGCCGACTTCGTGGGAAAAGATATAGGAATCGAAGTCGTGGAAGAACGGGAAGCGCTGCCGGAGATGGTGAACGGCGATCTCGTTGGTATTCGACAGGACGTGGGTGGGAATCCCTGCCGCCCGGATCTCCCGATGGAGGTTCACCATCGGTTCGATCTCTCCAAAGATGTCGCCGAAGGCATCGCGGAAGGCCTCGAATCCGCCGTGATACCCGGTTTCCTGGGACACCGTCTCGAACAGTTGCCGGGTGGAGATCAGGCCGGTCTCAAACTGGTGCAACAGCGGAGATTGATCGATCAGCGTCCGGAGTGCGGCGGCATCGGTGCGCGTAAACGGGGCCAGCGTCCGGGCGGCGATGCCGTAATCGAAGTCGAGGACGACCTTGCCGAGATCGAAGATGACGGCTTTGGGAATGGGGTGATGCATGAGCTCAGATTTCGCGCCGGCCTTCGAGGGCCCGGGCCAGCGTCAGATCGTCGGCGTATTCGAGCCCGGAGCCCGCCGGCAGTCCCTGGGCGATGCGGGTGACGCGGATGCCCCGGGAAGCAAGACGACGGGCGAGGTACACGCAGGTGGCCTCCCCTTCGACATCGCTGCCCAGGGCCAGGATGATCTCCTGGACTCCCTCCGGTTCGAGACGGCTTTCCAGACCCTCGATGCGGAGGTCTTCCGGACCGATCCCATTGATGGGGCTGATCCGGCCGCCCAGGACGTGGTAGCGTCCCCGGTGGGTGTGGGACTTCTCCAGACTGAGGACGTCCAAGGCACGTTCGACCACGCAGAGGATGCCAGTCGCCCGATCGGGTGCCGCACAGATGGGGCAGGGTTGGGGTTCGGTCAGGGCCCCGCAGGACTGGCAGATCCCGACCCGTTCGCGGGCGAGGATCAGGGCGTCAGCCAGGGTGCGGGTCAGGGCGGGATCGGCCTGGACCAGATGCAGGGCCAAACGTTCCGCGGATCGGGGACCGATCCCGGGGAGTCGACCGAGGACTGCGCTCAGGGCGATGACGGGTTCCGGGAGCGAGGCCACGATGGCGGCGGCGGGAGGACGATCGGGGCGGTCAGGGAGAATCGGGGGGATCCGGGCGATCGGATCAGAACATGCCCGGGATACTTAGCCCGCTGGTGACGGAGCTCATTTCCTTCTCGGAGATCTCCTTGGCTTCGCGCAGGGCCTGGTTCACGGCGGTGATGATCAGGTCTTCGAGGAATGGTACATCCTGCGGGTTGACGGCATCGGGCAGGATCTTGATCGAGGCGATCGATTGATCGCATCGGGCGACGACCTTGACCGCCCCGCCGCCGGCCTGGGCCTCGACGGTTTTCTGGGTAAGTGCAGTCTGGACGGCTTCCATCTGCTGTTGGATCCGCTGCGCTTGGCGCATCAATTTTCCGACGCTGGACATGTTGGGAGAGGAGTTACCGGTTTAGGGGCAAGGGTTCAAGTGTGGGAATCAGGCTCCGGGTGCCCGGATCTCGACGATCTGGCCCTTGAAGATCTCGAGTGCCTCGCGGATGGCAGGGTCGTTGACGAAGTCTTCCTTGCTCAACAGGAGTGGCACGGGAGGGGCGGAGGGAGCCGGCGGCACCGCTTTGGCCGCACCTAGGCCGGGGGATGCCGTGGGAACGGCGGGTTTGGGTTGTGCGACCGGCTTGGATGCTGGCGGAGGAAGAAGGTCCTCCTGATGAACGACCGCGGGACCAGCCTCGAACGAGACGTCGAGGGGATAGCCGGTGGCGGTCAGGAGTCGGGCCTTTAGCGTGGCGATGTTGCGCAGGGTGTCGAGCAGGTCGTTCTCCGGATGCCGGATCCGCAACGTGCCGCGCGTGAGCGCGGGACTGCAGTTCGGCAGATTGGCCCGCAGCATGGGGTCGGCATTGGTCAGAGCCGCCAACAGCAATTC
>JBDNHZ010000335.1:0-6996 GCA_041688515.1 Verrucomicrobiota bacterium | reverse complement strand
TGGGCGGGGGACGTTCACGGACTCGCGGAGCTCGTCCCTCCGAAAGTTAGAGTCTCCTGACGTCGTCTCCTACGGGTAGGTGCCGAAGGTGCGAGGCGCGCTTTCGGGTGGGCGAGGGGCGTTCACGGACTAGCGGAGCTCGGCCCTCCGAAAGTTAGAGTCTCCTGACGTCGCCGCCTACGGGTAGGTGACGAAGGTGACGAGGCGCGCTTTCGAGTGGGTGGGTGGCGTTCACGGACTCGCGGAGCTCGTCCCTCCGAAAGTTAGAGTTTTCTGACGTCGACGCCTACGGGGTGGGTTACTCGGGTTTGCCGAGATTCTTCGGGCCGTTGACCTGGGAGTTGACCCGGAGACGGAGGCCGTTGAGTCGGATGAACCCGGTGGCATCGTCCTGATTGTAGGCCTTGGTGGGATCGGCCTCCATGGTGGCGATGTGCGGGTTGTAGAGGCTGAAGGGGCTCTTGCGGCCGGCGACGCTGATGTTGCCCTTGTAGAGCTTCACACGGACGGTGCCGGTCACGTTCTTCTGGCTTTCTTCGACGAGGGCCTGCAGGGCGAGACGTTCGGGGGCGAACCAGAAGCCGTAGTACACGAGTTCGGAATAGCGCGGGATGAGGGAATCGCGCAGGTGCATGACCTCGCGGTCCATGGTGAGCGATTCCACCTGGCGATGGGCGAAGTGGAGGATCGCGCCACCCGGGGTCTCATACACGCCGCGGCTCTTCATGCCGACGAAGCGGTTCTCGACCATATCCACCCGGCCGACGCCATGTTTTCCGCCCACTTTGTTGAGCGCGTTCATGACGCCCAGCGGGTTGAGTTTCTTGCCGTTGACGGACACGCAGTCGCCCCGCTCGAACTCGAGGGTGACGATCTCGGGCTTGTCCGGCGCGTCCTCGGGGAACACGGAGAGCGTGGTGAAATAGTCGCGGTTCTTGGGGGCGCTGGCATCGAACCAGGGATCTTCCAGGATGCCGGCCTCGTAGGAGATGTGGAGGAGGTTGCGATCCATGGAGAACGGCTTCTTGGCGGAAGCCTGCACCGGGATGCCCTTGGCTTCGCAGTAGGCGATCATCTCGGCGCGCCCGGGGAACTGGGTGCGGAACCGTTCGTCGCGCCAGGGGGCGATGATGTCGAGGTTGGGTGCCAGGGCGGCGGAAGTGAGCTCGAATCGGACCTGATCATTGCCTTTGCCGGTGGCCCCGTGGCCGATGGCGTCGGCCCCTTCGGCCTGGGCGATCTCGACCATGCGCTTGGCGATAAGGGGGCGGGCGATGGAAGTGCCGAGGAGATATTGACCCTCGTAAATGGCACCGGCACGCAGCATCGGGAAGATGAAGTCGCGGGCGAATTCCTCTTGGAGATCGTCGATATAGATCTTTGAAGCACCGGTCCGGGCCGCCTTCTTCTCAAGCCCCTTGAGTTCGTCGGCCTGCCCGATGTTCGCGCAGAAGGCGATCATCTCGGCGTTGTAGGTCTCCTTGATCCACGAGAGCAGCACCGAGGTGTCGAGACCGCCCGAGTACGCGAGGACAATTTTCATTTTCGATGACGTGACAAAGTCCGGCCGGACGGAATTCCGGCCGGCGGCAACCCTGCGAGTCAACGCGACGGGTGCAGGGCAGGGAAGGAGTTTTTTCTGGCCGACGGCGTCGGACGCATCCTGACCCTGCCCCGCCTGGGGGCGCGGGCGTGCTCGTGCGCTTCTCTCCTGGAAGGGACGAGCTCGTCCTCCCGGGAGGGGATGGAGGACTCGCGGAGCTCGTCCCTCCGGAGTGGTCCTTGGGGGGCGGCCTTACGCCTTCGGAGCGAGGACCTGCGCCAGGAGTTCGTTCAGGCGCTGGAGCATGGGGCGCGGGTCTTCCATCAGTCCGGCGGCCATGCGCGCGTTGTCGAGCATTTGCGCCGCGGCCTTGGCGGCGAGGTCGGCGTCCTGATGCCGCATCTGTTCCAGGCGGGCGACCAGCGGATGCCGAGGATTGAATTCGAAGTCAGGTTTGACCTCGGGACCCTCGGGCCGATCGCGGTTCATCTGCTTGAGCGTCCGGCGCATGGTGCCGGTGAGGTAGTGATCGCGTTCGACGGCCAGGGCGGGGCTGGTGGCGAGACGTTTGGAGGAGCGGACCTCGTCGACTTCCTCGCCGAGGGTGGACTTGAGCCATCCGGCCAACAGGCCGGCCTGTTCGTCGTTGAGCTCGCCTTCCCTGGGTTCTTCCTTCGGCACTTCCACGTCGGCGCGCTCGGCGGCGACGATGTTCTTCCCCTCGAATTCGTGGATGCGATCGAGAACGAATTCATCGGCGGGTTCGGACAGGATCAGGACCTCGAACTTCCGGGCGGCGAACACCTCGCAATAGGGGCTCGAGAGCGCGGCGTCGCGGTTACCGGCGATGACGTAATAGATCTCCGTCTGATCCTCCGGCATCCGGCTGACGTACTCGGCCAGGCCGGTGCGTTTGCCGGGCTCGACGGTGGACGACTCGAAGCGCATCAGCTTGGCGAGGGCGTCGCGGTGTTCGTTGTCGCCGAGGATGCCTTCCTTGAGGCATCGCTGGAACTGGCTGAAGAACCGGTCATAGGCGACGGCGTCCTTGGCGGCTTCCTCGGCCAGGAACTTCAGGAACTTCGAGGTGAGCGCCCGGTTGAGGCGTTTCATCAGGCTCGAATCCTGCATCCGTTCCCGGGAGACGTTCAGCGGCAGATCCTCGCAATCGACCACCCCCCGGAGGAAGCGGAGCCAGTCGGGGAACAATCCCTTGGCCTTCGGCTCAATGAGTACCTTGCGGCAGTGCAGATTCACTTCGGAATCGACCCGGTTCAGACCGAGGGTCTCCAGATTCTGGCTGGGAACGAAGAGCAAGGCCTGGATGCTGATCGGACCATCCGCCGTGAAATGCAGGCGGTACAGCGGCGCTTCGGTGTCGTGCCCGATGAACTTGTAGAACTCCTGATACTCCTCTTCGGTCACCTCTGATTTGTTCTTGGCCCACAACGCCTGGACGGTGTTGAGCCGGGTGCCGTCGATGTCGATGGGGAACGGGACGAAGGCGGAGTAGCGTCGGACGATTCCCTCGACGCGATCCTTGCCGGAGTACTCCTTCGCGTCGTCCTTGAGATCGAGAATGATCTGGGTGCCGCGGGGGAGATCGCCTCCGGGTTCGATGGCGTAGCCGCCGGCACCTTCGCTGGTCCAGCGCCAGGACGGTTCATCCGGCTGATGCGATCGGGTGAGAACGGTCACCTTCTTGGCCACCATGAACGCCGAGTAGAACCCAACGCCAAACTGACCGATCAATCCGGCGTCCTTCTTCTGTCCGTCGGCGACGGCCTTGAGGAAGGCCTTGGTGCCGGAGTGGGCGATGGTGCCCAGATTCTGGACCAGTTCATCGCGGGTCATGCCGAGGCCGGTATCGGAAATGGTCAGCGTGCCCGCCTCGGCGTCGGCCTTCACCTGGATCCCCAGGGCCACATCAGGCTGATGGATCGCAGCGGTGCCACCCGCTTGGAGAAACCGGAGTTTCTCGCAGGCGTCGGCGGCGTTCGACACCAGTTCGCGGATGAAGATCTCGCGGTCGGTGTAGAGGGAATGGATGACAATCTCGAGAACCTGTTGGATCTCAGCCTGGAACGTATGGGATTCAGTTTGACTCATGTTTCTGACGGATATTGGAGATCAGCGCAGGTCCTGGATGACCCGTTCGAAAACGGCCAGGCCCTCGGCGAGTTGGGATTGTGGCAGGTTCAAGGCGGGCAGGAAACGCACGACCTGATTGCCACTGGGGATGGTGAGGAGTCCGGCTTCGTGCAGGCGATTCACCAACTGGAGGCTGGGTGCCTTGTCGCTGGCGCTGAATCCGGCGATGGATTCGCGATCCTGCAATTCGACGCCTTGCATGAAACCGATGCCCCGGGCATTGCGGATGACATCCGGGTACTGGATGACCCAGCGCTGGAGTTCGTGGGTCAGCCAATCGCCGGTCCTGCGAACGTGGTCGGCGAGGCCATCCCGTT
This sequence comes from Verrucomicrobiota bacterium, assembly GCA_041688515.1. Lineage (GTDB taxonomy): Bacteria > Verrucomicrobiota > Verrucomicrobiia > Limisphaerales > UBA9464 > UBA6176. Next base: position 2,985 of record JBDNHZ010000335.1, on the reverse strand, counting down.
CGATCACTTCGAGGACCTTGAGCGCGACGCTGCAGGCGAGGGGGGTGCCGCCGTAGGTGGTCCCGTGGGTGCCAGGCCCCAGCACGTCGCAGAGATCGATCCCGTGGACCCGATCGCGGATCCAGAAGGCCCCGATGGGGAAACCGCCCCCGAGCGATTTGGCCATGGAAAGACCGTCGACACGGAAGTCTTCCGCGCCCGGGACGCCTTCGAGGATCCGCTGGAAACTCTGGAAACGGCCGGTGCGGAAATGGCCGCACTGAACTCCATCGATGAGGAGGAGCATCCGGTGTTCATCGCACAGGGCTCGGAGGCCGAGGAGGTAATCGACCGTGGCGGGCGTGATGCCGCCCTCGCCCTGAATGCCTTCGATCAGGATGGCGACCGTGGCGGGCGAGAGGGCTTCGCGCGCTGCCTGAAGGTCGTTGAAGGGGATGTGGCGGAAGCCGGGGACCAACGGTTCAAAGCCCTTCTTCACCTTGTCCTGACCGGTGGCCGAGATGCCTCCGAGTGTCCGGCCGTGAAACGAGTGGATGGCGGTGAGGATCTCGAAGCGCCCCTCCTCGTGCCCAAACTTGCGGGACAGCTTGTACAGTCCTTCGTTGGCCTCCGCCCCGGAATTGCAGAAGAACACCTTTCCGGGGGCCAATTCGCGCACGAGTCCCTGGGCCAGCCGTCCCTGCGGTTCCTGGTAGTAGAGGTTGGAGACGTGGACGAGACGACGCGATTGTTCGACCAACGCCTGAGTGATCTCAGGGTTGGAATGTCCGAGGGCGCAGACGGCGATGCCACCGCCCAAATCCAGATAACGCTTGCCGGTCACGTCCCAGACATGGCTTCCGGCACCATGGCTGAGCGCGAGATCGAAGCGCCCGTAGCTTGGAACGACGAACTGATTGAAAAGTGCCCGCACCTCGGCGTGCCGGTTCTGCACGATCGACGGCGGCTCAGGAACAATGTCTCTCATCGATACGCCGCGATTCACGGGATTCCAGGCGTCGAACGCGACCAAAATTTGCAGGGCACAGATTCGAGGCTGGCGGGCGCATCTGGACATTGCGCCCGATGCGAGAAGTGGGTTCTCGGGCCGTGCCGGGAGAATCCTGGGGGCGCGGTCCCGCATGGCGGGACCGCTCGGGCTCGTGGTGCACAGCAGCGGGCGAGGACGCCCGCGCTCCCAGGAGGGGCAGTGTCCAGATGCGTCTCTGGCCGCTTCGTTCCGAGAACTCGCTTGCGGCGAACCCGGTCATGGGTTGGGGTCTGTGTTTTCGGGGGCCGGATCCGGCCTCTTCCAATGGACGCATGGCCACCCTGATCCTCGTTGTTGTCACCGGCATCGTGACGCTGCTCGCCTTCAACAAGCCGGCGTTGCGGGAACGCCTCCTGTTCCGTCCGCGCGCCATCCTGGTGGACGGCGAATGGCATCGATTGCTGTCGTCGGCTTTGATCCATGCGGACTGGATGCATGTGATCTTCAATTTGATGGCCCTGCATTCCTTCGGGCAATCGGTGGAGATGCGATACGGACCGTGGGTGCTTCTGTTCCTCTACTGCATGTCGGTTCTGGGCGGATCACTGCTGTCGCTGCTGATCCACCGCAACCACGAGTACGCGGCCCTGGGGGCGTCCGGCGGGGTTTGCGGCGTGATGTTCGGGTCCATCTTCCTCGTGCCGGGAACGGCGGTGGGACTGTTCCTGATTCCCATCCCCATTCCCGGCCCGATCTTCGCCTTGCTGTATCTGGTGGGAACCTTCATCGCCCTGCGCAAGGGGGGCGGGAACATCGGGCACGACGCCCATTTTGGCGGCGCGACCGTGGGCTTGCTGCTGACGCTGCTCATTGATCCGCGGCAACCGATGGCCGCTCCCGGGTTCTTCTTTGGGACGCTGGCCTTCTGCGTGGTGTGTCTGGTGGTCCTGAGTCGCGATCTGTTTGGGCAGTTCGCCCGTCGTTTCTCCCCGCCTTCACCGCCGGTCGTGCGCTTTGGACATCTGGAAGAGAATCGCGCCCGACGCGAGGCCCAGGAGGAGATTGATCGGATCCTGGAGAAGATCTCCGGTCGCGGCATGGAAGCGTTGACCGCGGAGGAACGTCGGAGGCTGGACGAGTTCGCCGGGCGTAAACCGGGCGGGTGAAGGGCGGGTTCGAAACCGCGCTGGCAACACCGCGAGCATTCGCGGAGCCTCCCGCCGATGAACGAGACGGCGCTGGTCGAGCGCATGCGGTTGGCGGTGGACGTGCTGGAGACCATTGCCGGCAACCGGGCGTTGCTGGCACAGCTTCCCGTGGACGAACGGACCCGGCTGCTGAAGGCGGCGGGCGAAGTCTATTGCCCGGAGGTGGATCAACGCCGGCGGTTGGTGAAGGCCAAGGTGCGACGCAACAAGGCGGAAAAGCTGGAGCGCGACCAATCGAAGCTGTCCCAGACGGGCATCCGCAAGCTGAGGGCGGAAAAGGTGTTTGTGACGCCGGACGTCTTTCCCCCGATGGATTTCCAGCAGCAGGACGTGAGCGGCGCGGAGGAGGACGTGCGTGAGGTGGTCGAACCGCAGAACTGCTATGTCTGCAAGCAGGACTACAAGATCATCCATCACTTCTACGACCAGCTCTGTCCTGCGTGCGCCGAGTTGAATTTCCTCAAGCGGACGGAGACCGCGGACCTGCGCGGGCGCGTCGCCCTGTTAACGGGCGGACGGGTGAAGATCGGCTATCAGGCTGGGATCAAGCTGCTGCGGGCCGGTGCCCAGTTGATCGTGACCACCCGGTTCCCCCGGGATTCCGCCCTGCGTTACGCGAAGGAACCGGATTTCGCGGAGTGGGCACATCGTCTGGAGATCTTCGGATTGGACCTCCGTCATTCGCCGAGCGTGGAGGCCTTCTGCCGGCACTTGTTGGCAACCCGCGACCGGCTGGATTTCATCATCAACAATGCCTGTCAGACGGTGCGGCGTCCGCCCGATTTTTACCGGCACATGATGGAATTG
>JBDNHZ010000334.1:0-3137 GCA_041688515.1 Verrucomicrobiota bacterium | reverse complement strand
TTCTCCTTTCTTTCGTCGCCTTTCGCTCCTTTCGGCCAGTTCCCTTGGTGTCGGCTGCACTGTTCTGCGCCGCCTTGGGAGCATTCCCCCACTCCTCACTGCATCGATACGGCTCAACTCGAAGCGGGCGGGGACGCCCGCGGTCCCGGGAGGGGCGGCTGGATCCGTTTCCAAGATTGCCCGGCCGTCGCGCCAGCCCTAGAAATGCGGTCCAATTTGAATATGCCCGATTCCGTCACTCCTGCTGCGCCGACTGCCCCGACTGATTTCATCCGGGACATCGTCGCGGCCGACCTCGCCTCCGGGAAGCATTCCCGGATCGTCACCCGGTTTCCGCCGGAGCCCAACGGCTACCTGCACATCGGGCATGCCAAGTCGATCTGCCTGAACTTCGGCATCGCCCGCGAGAACGGCGGCCAATGCAACCTGCGGATGGACGACACGAATCCGGCGAAGGAAGACGTCGAGTACGTGGACTCGATCCAGGAAGATGTGCTTTGGCTGATTGGCGGATGGGCGGACCAGAACCTGGGACTGAAGCCCGTGGGAGCCACGGCCGAGGCGTGCGAGGTCAATTCCATTCCCGATTTCCACTTGGCCGCGGTGCTCGCGCCGCAGGCCGCCGGAGTGAAGCTCGAACCTTTCTTTGCCTCGGCCTACTTCGATCAACTCTACGCCTTCGCCGAGCGCCTGATCCTGAAGGGCAAGGCCTACGTGTGCGATCTGTCGCCCGAGGACACCGACCGGCTTCGCGGCGCCCCGGATCGCGCCGGCACGGAAAGCCCGTACCGCTACCGGACGCCCGAGGAGAGCCTCGACCTGTTCCGACGCATGCGCGCCGGTGAATTCCAGGATGGAGCCCGGACCCTGCGGGCGCGGATCGACATGACGTCGCCCAACGTCTGGATGCGGGACCCGATCCTGTACCGGATCCGGCACACGGAACATCACCAGACCGGCACGCGCTGGAGCATCTATCCGATGTACGATTTCGCGCATTGTCTGAGCGACTACATCGAAGGGGTCACGCACTCGATCTGCACGCTGGAGTTCGAGGTGCACCGCCCGTTGTACGACTGGATCCTCAAGAGTCTCGAACTGGCGCGTCCCCTGCCACACCAGCACGAGTTCGCCCGCTTGAATCTCGGGTACACCGTCATGAGCAAGCGCAAGCTGCTCCAGTTGGTGAACGAGAAGATCGTCCACGGCTGGAATGACCCGCGCATGCCGACCATCTCGGGACTTCGTCGGCGCGGGGTGTCGCCCCGGGCCCTCAGGGATTTCGCCTATCACATCGGCGTGACGAAATACAACGGGCTCACGGACCTCTCGGTGTGGGAGAAGGCGATCCGGGATGACCTCAATCTCTCAGCACAGCGCCGGTTCGCCGTGCTGCGTCCGATCAAGGTCGTGCTGACCAATCTCGAACCCGGCCAGGCCGTGGCCTGCGAGGCGGTCAACAATCCTGAAGACCCCACCGCCGGAAGTCGCACCCTGTATCTCACCCGCGACGCGTGGATCGAGCAGGACGACTTCATGGAGACGCCGCCGCCCAAGTATTTCCGGCTGCGTCCCGGCGGCGAGGTTCGCCTCAAGTACGCCTGCATCATCCGCTGCGATGAGGTGGTTCGCGACGCGGCGGGCCAGGTCACGGAACTTCGGTGTTTCGCCGATCTGACCACCCGGACCGGCGAGGCCAATTCCGGAAAGAAGGTCAAGGGCACGATCCACTGGGTCTCCGCCGAGCAGGCCTTCACCGCGGAAGTCCGACTCTACGATCGATTGTTCACCGAAGCGGAACCGGAGAAGGACGGACGCGACTTCAAGTCGGTGCTCAACCCGACCTCGCTGTCCGTCGTCACGGCGCATCTGGAACCGTCCCTCGCCGAGGCCCGACCCGCCGACCGCTTCCAGTTCGAGCGCCTCGGATACTTTTGCTTGGATACGGATTCAACGCCCGAACGGCCGGTGTTCAATCGGACGGTCCCGCTCAAGGACACCTGGGCCCGGCAGCAGGGTTGAGCAGGCTGGGGGGAGCGGCATGCCGGCCCTGTCGCTCGCGAGGGAATTCACCGCAGAGCCGCGGAGACCGCAGAGGCTGGGCTGGGCAGACCGGCCCCTCCCTGCGGAACTCTGGTGAACGCCGCGATCACTGGGTTCCCTGCGTTCCCTGCGGTGCATCCACTCCCGCCTTCATCCACCCCGTGCCGGTGGGCCGCCCGCAGTCCCGGTTGGCAAGGACGGCCTCCGTCTGGCGTCGTCGGAAGGCTTCATAAGCCTCGCGGAACTCGGGGTGTTTCGCACCCAGGATGGCCGTGGCCAGCAATGCGGCGTTGATCGCCCCCGCCCGTCCGATGGCCAGCGTTCCTACCGGAATCCCGGCCGGCATCTGGACGATGCTCAACAGCGAATCCATCCCGTTGAGGGCCTTGGATTGAACGGGAACGCCCAGCACCGGGAGCGGGGTCTTGCTGGCGCACATGCCCGGCAAATGGGCGGCACCGCCGGCACCGGCAATGATCACTTCGAGGCCGCGACCCGCAGCGGTGGCGGCGTACTCGAACAGGAGATCGGGCGTGCGATGGGCGCTGACCACAGAGGCCTCGAATGGGACCCCCAACTCGGTCAACTGGGCCGACGCATGCTGCATCGTCTCCCAGTCCGATTGACTGCCCATGATGATCCCCACCAACGGGGTTCCTACGTTCGGTTGCATGGCGAAGATGCTAGTGGGGATGCGATCGGGATTGAAGCCCGAGGTTTGTTGGGTGTGCCTCGTCTGGGATCCGCCTCGTCACCTCGTCGCCTACGGAGGAGGCGACGTCAGGAGACTCTGACTTCCATTCGGGTGTGCCACGGCCCACGGACGTTCCCGGCCTGATTGAAGTGAGCCTCGTGACCTCGTCGCCTACGGAGGAGGCGACGTCAGGACACTCTGACTTCCAGTCGGGCGTACCACGGCCCACGGACGTTCCCGGCCTGATTGAAGTGAGCATCGTCACCTCGTCGTCTACGGAGGAGGCGACGTCAGGTCACTCTGTCTTCCATTAGGGCGTGCCACGGCCCACTGACGTTCCTCGCCTGATTGAAGTGAGCCTCGTTACCTCGTCGCCTACGGAGGAGGCGACGTCAGGACA
>JBDNHZ010000333.1:0-2641 GCA_041688515.1 Verrucomicrobiota bacterium | reverse complement strand
GCGCATCCAGTTCGGCCCCAACCTCGACATGGTGAACAACACCTCGCGGGCCTACCTCGACCAGGCCAATGCCGAGCAGGAGGAAGGGATGCGCGAAAGCTTCCAGAAGGCCCATCGCAACTTCCTCAAGGACGCCGTCTATTTCCTCTACACCTATAACCGCCTGCCCGAGGCCCGGCGCTGGTTCGAGTTCTGCAAGCAGACCTACGGCACCAACTCCAATATCAACCCCGACTGGACCCTCGAGGACTACGCCATCTCCCGCATCGAGGAAGATGCTGGAGAAACCTCCCGCGACCGCATCAAGGCCATCGTCGAGGGCTCCATCGAATCCGCCTACGGCAACCTGGTCGCCGGCGATTCCGACCAGGCCCAGGGTCTCATGCTCTTCGCCGAAAAGGTCCATTCCAACTTCCAGCAGCGCACCACCCACAAGTCCGCCGTCATGCGTCTGCCCCTGGGGCCCTTCCCCGAGATCAAACGCGAGGTGCTCCTCCGCCTCTTCGACCCTGCCACAGGCGCCAATCCGGATTTCCTCGCCCGCCTCCGCACCGAACTCAGCCTGCCCACCGACTTCGGCGTCCTCCCCGCCACCACCAACGCTCCCCCCGCGGTGCCGGCACCGGCTGGCAAACCGTGACGGGCCGAAGCAACGCGCAACCAGGCGCTCGCGAGTGACCTGACTTCGCTGCACGACGAGAGAAAATCACGGGTTGACCGATGCCGTTGAACCGGAGGAGCGGAGAAACAGGATGCGTCGCCACACACACACACACCGGCTAGGTGGCTTGCGCTCGGTGGCGATCGCGTTCGCCCTCGTCCTGGCGATCGTCGTGGTGCCGGTACTCTGGGGCCATGCCCGAACCCATCGGGCCCGGAGCTGGACCAGGGAAGTCCCGTCCTCGAAGCGTGAAACCGTGTTTGCGACCGCCAAGCTTCAAGCGGCGACTTTCGGGCGCTCGGACTGGCAGTGCCTCTGTCGCGAGGCCCTCCGCCTCGATTCCACGGCCGAGATCTGGATCCGGGCTCATCGAAGTCGGTTCCCGGGCTGGGCGGCCCCGTTGCTTCCTGCAGATACCGACTTCGATCTGCGCTGGCGTGCTCTGACGTTTGCCTGGATCAGCTGCCAAAAGGATCTCCTCCAACGCCGCGAGGACCTGCTCCGGATGCAGTCCGCTGGCGCTCCGTCGATCTGGTATTCCAAGACCAGCGCCGCAAATCGGGGCCGACTGACCTGACCCCTCACTCACTCTCGCCCCCAATGCTGGGACTTCTCCAACGTCTCGCCAAAGACCGGGATCCGAGAGTCCGGATCCATGTTGCTCTCGCTCTCCAATGGCCGGCACCGGGCGCCGAAGCGACGATCGGGGAACTCTTGGAGCGACTTGCCCTCGACCCCGACTCAGCCACTGCCAGCACCGCCAACCGGATCCTCGCCCTTCGACCCTCAAAGCCATGAAGCAGCGACCCTGATCCTTCATGCATCCCGTGCGGCACCGCCGGCGTGCTTGGTGGCATCTGCATGCTGGCCCGCGGTGGGGCTTCGGCCTCAGGGGTTCATTCGCCAGAGCGTGAAATTCAGCGTGGCCGCGAAGCACACCCAGCCAAGGTAAGGCACCAGCAGCAAGCCGGCCGCGGGCGTCACACGCCAGAACCGGACCATCGTTACGGCAATGGCAGCGGCGAGGAACAGGATCTCGGCGAAGGCCAGGTCCGGCCGGTGCAACCCGAAGAACAGGGGCGTCCACAAGGCGTTCAAGACCCACTGCGCCAGGAACCAGCCCAAAGGCCCCGACTGCGCCTTCCATCCGCCCCGACGCCACACCAGCCAAGCGGCGATGGCCATCAGGGTGTAGAGGGTGGACCACGCCGGACCAAACAACCAACCCGGTGGATTCCACGACGGCTTGTTCAGCCGGGCATACCATTCGTCCGGCCTCCCCAACAGGGCTGAAGCCGACGCGCCAAAACACAGGACCAGCCACCCGACCAAGCCGAGTGCCTGAACCCACCGGGACGGTGCCGGCCGCACCTCCCCCTCAGGATTCAACACGCGGTGTCCTTCCCTTGTCCGGCGTGGATGGGCTCGGGCATTCCTTCGTCTTCGATAGCTTCATGATCGCGATTGGTTTTCAGGGGTTCGTCGGCAGTTGTTCGATCCAAAAGAAGCTTCCGGTCTCAGCTACCGAAAAGTCCCACGGAAATATCGGTCATTTCATGCGGGTTTAAGCTTCGCCTCCAGTACGTCTGGCTGATCCACCCGTGACAAGTCCTGAGTTCCTGCGGACGAGTCAGAAGGGCGCCTCAGGACACTTCGCCCGCGGCGTCACGCGATCCGGAAGAGCGATCACACTTTATAAAGTGTGATCGCGATCGGGACGTCGTGGAACGCGGGAATGGACGGTCCAGACGCTTCGCCTTCGACTCGAGGCGGTGCTCCCCCAGTTCCTTCTCCGCCGGAGGCGTTTCAGCGACTAGCCCGGGGTGAGCCAAGCGATACCCCGGGTCATCCGCCCCAAAATGGATTCTTCCCCCGAAGGAGTTGCAGATCTGCAACCCCTCCGGGGTTGATCCATTATTTCATCGCCATCCCGGGGTGGCGCTTCGCTGACCCCGGGCTCATCGCTCCCATCCCTCCGGG
>JBDNHZ010000332.1:0-10738 GCA_041688515.1 Verrucomicrobiota bacterium | reverse complement strand
GGCGCGACCCGCGGAGACGACGACGCGCGGGTCGGCATCGGAAAGGAGGTTGGTCAGGTGCGGATGCCGCATTTCCCTGAGCACCAGCACGGCGGCGAGTCGGACCTCGGGGTCGGGATGAACGCAACGGGCCTTCAGTTGAAGGCTCAGGCCCCGGTATCCGGGAACCGTGGCGGACTCACGTTCGAATCGCGTCCAGTGTCGCACGGCGGCATGAAGGAGGAAGGGGTCCGCACCGGCATTGGCGATGACCAGTTGTTCGATGGCCTCGGCTCCGGGACGGAACTCGCTGCCGGCCCGAATGCCTTTGGCCGCGCTTCGCCGAGGGGATCCGAGCAGCGACCCCAGTCCCATGGCGCCGGCGAACCGGACTTCCGGGCGGGGATGGGCGGTCAGTTGCGCCAAGGGTTGATCGGCCTGTTGAAGCCCGGTTTCACCCAGGAGTCGTGCGACCCCCGCCTGCACCTTCGGATCGGCGTCACCAAGCAACGGCAGCAACCCGGCAAGCAACGGGGCCGGATCGTTCTGGGGCGGGACAGCGGGCGTGGATCGCAGGATCTGACCGATGGCCCACAGGGCATGACGACGGGCGAGGGAATCCTTCGAGTCAACCGCCAGTTCGGCCAACGCCCCGAGTTCGGCGCGACCTCGACGGGCGAGTTCGAACTGAGCTTCCAGACGGACCCGACGGTCGGCGTGGGCGAGAAGCTTTCGAAGGCTCGCGGAGTGGTGATCCCCCACGCCCGTGGCCAGCAACTTTCGCACTTCCATGGACAACGCCGCTTCGACCGGAATCGGGGCGGTGGCGGGAGTGATGCGGTAGATGCGGCCCTTGAGCGGTTGTCCCCAACCGGCCACCCAGTCGAGGACGTAAGCGGCACCGTCGGGGCCGAAGTCCACGTCGGTGGGCCAGCACGACCAGAGAAACTTGGACTTGGACGCGACTTCGAAGGACGCACCGCGGGGTTGAACGGTGTAGGACCACACGCCCCCGGGGAAGTCGCAGTGGAGAAAGGTGTTCTTGAGAAGCGGACCGAACCCGGTGCCCGGATAGAAGGCGAGGCCGCTGGGACCCTGACTGACGGAACCCGCGAGCGGGAGGATGTTGTCCTGTCCCCCCTTCCACAGTTCCTCCTGCACCCACGGCCCGAATCCTTCGTGATGCTGGTAACTCGTGCGCCAGCCGTAGTCGCCCCCTTCGACCAGGTGCAGGACGCGGCAGGGATCGGCCCCGGCGGTGTCGTTGTCTACGGTCCAGAGGTTGCCATCGTCGTCGAAGGCGAGTTCCTGCGGATTCCGCAGCCCGACGCAGAACACCTCCAGATTTCGCCCATCGGGTTCGCATCGCAGCACCGCCCCCATGTCGGGCAGGTCGATGACGCGGCCTTCGCGGTTGGTGATGCAGGCGCCGCGATCGCCAAAGCTCATGTACAGCCTGCCATCCGGACCGAACACCAACCCGTGCAGGTCATGGCCGGAGACGCCCACATGCACGCCAAAACCGGTCGCCAGCGCCGTCCGCTCGGGCTTGCCCGAGCTCGGGAGGGTGAGCTTCCACAGGTTCGGGATATTGGCGAAGTATACCGCATCGCGAGTTCCCAGAATACCCGCCGCCGTGCCGTCGGCCGCCGAGTTGAACCCATCGGCAAACACTTCGGCGTGATCCGCCTGTCCGTCGCCATCCCGATCCTCGACGAGTCGGACGATCTCCGAGTCGCGCGTCAGGAACTCGGGATCAATGGCATCGAACTGGGACTCAAGGAAGGCGGTGCGCTCGGCGACGTTGTGGAAGGCAAGATCGTGGAGCAGCCAGTTGGTCTTCTGCGTGATGTCGAAGATCGATCGACTCCACCGATGCGACTCGGCGATCCAGGCGCGTCCCTTGGGATCGATGTGGAAAGCGAGGCCATTGGAGAGTTGGGGTTCCGTCGCCCAAACCTTGAGTTGGAATCCCGGGGCGAGTTGGAGTTTGGAGGCCTGCTCCGAAGCCGCTGCAAAGGCCGGAGCGTTGGCGGCATGCTGCGCGAGCAGGGGAACCATCGCCGGAAAGACCAGCGCTGAACCGAAAAGGGAGAAGAACCGGAGCCGCATGTGTCCGAAGCCTACGGCAACAGGAGCGGTTCGAAAAGAAGCCCGTCCGGGGGAGGGCAACCGAGTCTCCTACGTCGGTGCCGAGGGTACGAGGCGCACTTTCCCGCAGGAGGCGTGGTGACGAGGCTCATTCCGTTCCGGCGGGGGCCACGCGCGGGCCATGGGACGTCCGAATGGAAGTCAGAGTCTCCTGACGTCGTCTCCTACGTAGGCGACGAGGTGACGAGGCTCACTTCAATCGGGCGGGGAATGGGCGTTGCCCGGATGGGGAATTCCCGGTCCGCTGGAGGCATGCGATGGCCTGGCTTTCCCGATCTGCAACCGCGGTTCGACCTTCTCCTTCCAGCAGCCGTCTCCGCCGTCCTGTTGGCGGGAAGCATGGACGCCGCCACCCGTTGGCCCCAGTTCCGCGGTCTGGCCGCGTCCGGTGTCGATAGCGACGCGGCCCTGCCGACCACCTGGGATGTCGCCAAGGGAACCCAGATCCGTTGGAAGACCCCCATCCCGGGACTGGCGCACGCGGCTCCCGTGGTCTGGGACGATCGGATCTACGTGGCGACCGCCGTGAAGCCGGGCGAGTCGGAGTTGAAGGTGGGTCTGTACGGAGACATCGAATCGGTCGAAGAACGTGAACCGCAGCAATGGCGGTTGCTGGCGCTGGATCGAACCTCGGGAAAGGTGATGTGGAACACCCTGGCATTGGAAGCCGTTCCCCGGGTGAAGCGACACACCAAGGCCAGCCACTGCAATTCCACCCCGGCCACCGACGGACGTCGCATCGCCGCGCTGTTCGGATCCGAGGGCCTCTTCGTCTTCGATCTCGAGGGAAAACTCCTCTGGAAAAAGGATCTGGGTCCGCTCGACAGCGGGTACTTCGATGCCCCGACCGCGCAGTGGGGCTTTGCCAGTTCCCCGGTGATTCACGAGGGACGGGTGATCGTCCAGGCCGACGTCCAGAAGGATTCGTTCCTCGCGGTGTACGACATCGAATCAGGCAAGGAGATCTGGAAACAACCGCGCGCCGATGTCCCCACCTGGTCCAGCCCGGCCGTGGTGGAATCCGAGGGACGAAAACAGATCGCGGTGAACGGATGGCATCACATCGGGGGCTATGATTTCAGCACCGGCCGCGAGCTGTGGCGGTTGGACGGCGGAGGCGACATCCCGGTGCCGACGCCGATCTTCGCCCATGGCCTGATCTACCTCACCAGTGCGCATGGCAAGGTCCGGCCGATGCGCGCCGTCCGCCCGAGCGCGTCGGGGAATGTGACGCCGTTGGAAGTGGGCGGGACCAATGCGGCCATCGCCTGGGTGCATCCACGGCAGGGCAACTACATGCAGACACCGCTCGTCGTGGGCGACCTGCTGTACGCGTGTTTCGACTCGGGGATCCTGACCTGTTTCGACGCCCGGACCGGCACGATCCGCTACGGCGAGCGCGTGGTGCAGGGGGGCGAAGGGTTCACGGCTTCCACGGTGTCCGACGGCAGAAACCTGTTCGTCACCTCCGAGAATGGCAATGTGTACGTCGTTTCCACCGGCCCGAAGTTCTCGGTGGTCTCCACCAACCGGATGGACGAGACCTGCATGGCGACCCCGGCCATCGCCGGGGGGGCGTTGATCTACCGGACCCGCGGGCACCTGGTAAGCATCGGCAAGTGAGGGTCGAGCCACCTTTTCCGGGCCAACGGTCCGCGGGTCGGGTAGCGTCCGCAGGCAATGTCGGAGCAATTCAAGCTGGTGTCGGAGTATCAGCCGGCGGGCGATCAGCCCGCGGCCATCGAGAAGCTGGCCCGCGGTCTGGAGGCTGGGACGCACCATCAGGTGCTGCTGGGCGTGACCGGGTCGGGAAAGACCTTCACCGCCGCCAATGTCATTGCCCGGTTGAACCGCCCCACGCTGGTCATCTCGCACAACAAGACGTTGGCCGCCCAGTTGTACTCCGAATTCAAACACTTCTTCCCGGAGAACGCCGTCGAGTACTTCGTCAGTTACTTCGATTTCTATCAACCCGAGGCCTACATCCCGCGCACCGACACCTTCATCGAGAAGGACAGCTCAATCAACGAGGAGATCGAACGCCTCCGGTTGAGCACGATGAACAGCCTGCTGACCCGCCGCGATGTGCTGGTCGTGGCCAGCGTGTCCTGCATCTACGGCATCGGCAGTCGCGAGGACTACGAGTCGATGGTGATTCCCCTGCGCGTCGGGCAGGCCGTCACCCGCGACCAGTTGTTGTCCCGGCTCGTCGATCTCCAGTACACGCGCAATGACTATGAGCTTTCCCGCGGCAAGTTCCGCGCCCGGGGGGATGTCGTGGAGTTGCACCCGGCCTATACCGAGGACGCCGTCCGCATCGAGTTCTTCGGCGATGAGATCGAGCGGTTCACGCGCTTCGATCCGCTGACCGGCGAGACACTTGAAACGATGACCGCGCTGAACGTCTTTCCTAGCAAGCAATTCGCCACCCCACAGGAGAAGATCAACCGGGCCATCCTCGCCATCCGTGAGGAACTGACCGAGCGCATCGCCTGGTTCGAAAAGCAGGGCAAATTGCTTGAGGCACAACGGATCAAGATGCGGACGGAATTCGATCTGGAACAAATGCAGGAACTCGGCTTTTGCTCCGGCATCGAGAATTACTCGCGTCATGTCGCCGGACGCCCCCCGGGAGCGCGCCCAGGGGTTCTGCTCGACTTCTTCCCGGCGGACTTCCTCCTCGTGGTGGACGAATCGCACGCGACGCTTCCCCAGATCGGCGGCATGTATGCCGGGGATGCGGCCCGGAAAAAGGTGCTCGTCGATCACGGTTTCCGTCTGCCCAGCGCCCTCGACAATCGTCCGCTGAACTTCGACGAATTCCGCGCCGTGGTCGGGCAGGGGATCTACGTCAGCGCAACGCCAGGCCCGACCGAATTGCAGTGGGCCGGCCCCGACCACATCGCCGAGCAGATCGTCCGCCCGACCGGCTTGGTCGATCCGCCGGCGGATATCCGGCCGTTGACGGGACAGATTGATGACCTGATGGAGGAGATCCGGAAGGCGGTGGAACAGAAGGAACGGGTGCTGGTGACGACCCTGACCAAGCGGACGGCAGAGGAGTTGACCGATTACCTGCGGGACCTCGGCATCCTGGTGCGCTACCTGCACAGCGAGATCGACGCCATCGAACGGGTCGAGATCCTGCGGGCGTTGCGTCGCGGTGAGTTCGATGTGCTGGTGGGAATCAACCTGCTCCGGGAGGGATTGGATCTTCCCGAGGTGGCCCTGGTGGCGATCCTCGACGCCGACAAGGAGGGATACCTCCGCAGTGCCACCAGCCTGATCCAGACCGCTGGCCGCGCGGCGCGTCATCTGAACGGGCGGGTGATCCTCTATGCAGACGTCCGCACGCAGAGCATCCAGAAGTTCCTGGCGGTGTCCGAGTACCGGCGTGCCCGGCAGTTGGCCTACAACAAGGAACACGGGATTGTCCCGCGCAGCGTGCAACGCGCCGTCGAGGCGGGTCTCAGATCACAAAGCCAGGGACGCGAGGCGGTCGCCGCCGCGCTGAACGAGTCGGTCGAACAGTTCGATTACGTCGAGACCCTCCGTGATCTCGAACAGGAGATGGTTGCGGCAGCCGAGAATCTGGAGTTTGAAAAGGCCGCTCTCCTCCGGGATCAGATCCGCGAGTTGAAATCGAGGACGGGCGGTGGCGCGTTGAAGTCGCCGGGGGCCGCCGCGGCCCGGGCCGGAGGTTCCTATGGACGCAAGGGGGCAGGGAAGGGACGCCGACGGTAGGATCCTCGAGTCCGGAGGGCCGCCATGTCAGGCTTCGGTGCTCAAGTGAGCCAAGACTAAGAACCAAAGACTTTGAGTGGCCGGAAGGCCTCAACCTTGGGGGCCAACCCCAGTTCTACGGGCAAAGGTTCAATCCCCGATGGCCGCCTCGACGAGTTCTTGCAGGCGCTCCCGCAGCACCGTCTTGATTCCGAGCATTGCTTGGGCTCAAGCCTGAATCATTTCGCTGCCCGACCGAAGGTAATGGAGCCCCAGGTGTGCGGGAGAAGTTCGGCGCTGCCGGGACGATCGACGACGCGGCCTTCGCTGAGTCCGGCCCAATGAGCAGCGCGATCGCGTGTGTTGCCAGCGGCGTTGGCGATGCCGACAGAGGCATCGAAGCCGAGCGTCTTTCCGGCGACATCCTTCAGGCCAAGGCTGGCCAGAGGGACTGCGACCTCAACGGTGTAGCTGATGTCGCCGGTGCGTTCGTCCTTCCCAGGATTCATTTTGTAGGCGACCCGCAATCCGGGGACAGTGCTGATCTGGTCAAAGTGAACTTTGGCGGCGGGCGAGATGATCGTCTGTGGGTTGGTGCCGCCCATCCGCCTTTGCCAGAAGCCCTGTTGGAACTCAGAAGCCGCCGCTGCGCCATTGCTGACTCGGGCGAGCAGCACGCGGACATCGCCTTCGCGGACCTCGCGCCGCTGCGGCGTAGACCAATCGGGGGCGATGGAGAAGTCCACATACGCGCCGCTGACGAAAGGCGCGTAGGGTAGCTCGCTGCCGCTATTCGCCGCGCCAGTGGGATGGCGGACACGGTAGCCAAGATAGAGATGCTGGGCGTCATACATCACGTTCACGGTGGCCAACGACTGGCCGTCGAGCAGGACGAGCAACGGCTGACTGCGGACACCGTTGACTCCGTCCCAGCCCTCCCGGCCATCGAGTTCGCCGTCCACCTTTACGCTGTAGGTGCCAGGCGTGTTCCCCGATGGGGCAGGCAAGGCGATCATGCTGGGCTTTTCGGTGGGGGAGACGCCATCGGGATCCCAGGGTCTCGCGCGCGCGGCGTCCTCTTTCGACAGGTGGATCCTGCCAGCGGCGATCGGCGTGAAGACGGGAACGATGACCTCGTGGACAGCACAACCGGTGTCGTTGACCAGGGTGTAGAGCTTGCCGTCAGCCTCGTGGATGCCGTTGCCCATCATCTCGACGTAGATGCCCTGGTCGTCCATGACGCTTTCGCCGGTGTCGTGAAAGAGGCGCCCGACATAGAAACCGTCTTTGTGCCAGACCCAGGTCATGGCCATGGCGTCGGAAACAAAAAGGCAGTCGCGGGCAACACCACTGAGGTGAGTGGGGTTATACATCTGACCCGGCTGAGCTCGACCCGGCGCTCGACGTCCCACGGCCCACTTGAGCGTGCCGTCGGTGTTCCAGGCCGCGACCTTCTTCCGCCAGTTTCGACTGGCCCACCAGCCTTCGCCGTCAATGCCGGGCAGGCGCAAGCCAGACGGAGCCGAGGGCTCAATGAGGGCGTAGCGAGTCCCCTCTTTGGTGGTCGAGCCTTGGACGGAGACGTTGCCGGGAATCTTGGTGCCGTCCCCGCCTCGGAAGTCGGGAAGATCGTCCGTGGGGAGGATCTCGACATCGGACCAGTCGAAGACGGGGGCCCCGTTGGGCAGCCACTCGCGCGGGGCAAGTCGGGCGCTGGACGTGTTGATCATGGAAAGGCTGACCGAGCCATCGGATTGCAGCGTGCCGCTGCCGACACGACGGAAGGGCGTGAGCTTGGAGTGGTCCTTGGTGACGGCGATTTCTTCGGGCTGCATCCTGCCATCCCCATTGCGATCCGCCCAGGTCATCCAGCGGTTGGGG
Source organism: Verrucomicrobiota bacterium (assembly GCA_041688515.1). Taxonomy (GTDB): domain Bacteria; phylum Verrucomicrobiota; class Verrucomicrobiia; order Limisphaerales; family UBA9464; genus UBA6176. The sequence continues at coordinate 3,004 of JBDNHZ010000332.1, read as the reverse complement.
CCATTCTGATCATAGTTGGCGAGCCAATTGCCCTCATCGTCCTTCTCAGCAAGGTGGTGATACCCGATCATGGCGACCGGCTTCGGCGGAGCGTCGGGGGTGATCAGATAAATCGCACCCTCACCGTTGCCACTCCCCTGCATCATGTATAGGCGATCGTGGATGGCGACGAGGTTGTCGGAGTAGCTGAACACCGGCCAGCGGCCCTTTTTCTCGGGATAGGCTTTTTCCAGCGGGAAGCCGCCATGATCGAAGCTATGATACGCCCCGTTCGCGGGGTCATAGCTGCGCTCGATTGTGAGTTCGTAGAACCAGGAGGGCTTCCAAGTGCCGCGGGCAAAGTCCACTTCGTAGGCATAGATGCCGGGCGGCGAATCGTCGAAGATGTCACGGATGGAAAGAAGCTCGCGTGGGTTGGCTGGGTTGACGACATCGGAGGTGTGCTGGACTTTCCGGGTGAACCATTGCTTGAGGAGCTTTCCCTCCGGCGACCAGAGGCTGTTCCGCTTGAATCCCGTGGCGACGTCATTGACCCACACCCGGCCGGCTGGATCGATCGCGATGCCCGAAATGTCGCCGAAACCGTCTGGATTGAAGCGGCCTTCCAAGGGCGATCCACCGGCAACGCCGATGCGGCGAAGCGGCGTGCCATCGGGACTGAAGACATGGATTTGACGGGTACCGGCATCGGCTTCGCGTGTTCCACCAGCAAGGGTTCCTTCGCGATAATGATCAGCACCGGAATCGCCGATGTAGAAGTTCCCCTGCGCATCCACGGCGAGGGAACTCGGATTCTTCAATCCGCCGCCACCAACGATCGTTGCCTCGACCGTACCGTCGGGAGCCAGTCGGAGGAGCTGTTTTCCACTCACAACAAAGATCTTTCCTTCGCGAAAGACGAGACCGCGCGGAGTAGGCAGGTCGATTCTCGTTACTTTGCCGTCGGTGCGGTCAATCAGGCAAAGCGCGTTGTCATGGGGCACCGAGACATAGACCGTCGTCCCGGAAAGAGCCATCCCTTCGGTGTAGGCGACGGGGCGGTTGCGCCAGCGTCCATGCAGCGTGGCCGTGGGTTTGACTGGAAGGGCCGCGAGGATTGTTCCGCGAGGTTCGTCGATCTTGTAGGCCGCGACTTCCAGCTTTTCGTTGGCGTAGATGGCGACATAGATCTGCCTGTCATCCATCACGGCAGAGCTGCGCTGATCCCACGGGTAGAACGAGAAATAGCGGCGGAGGATGTTGCCCTCGAAGTCCACGCGCTGAAGTCCGGTGATGGTGCCGTCCTCTACGCAGCCAAAGACCATCATGACGGAGTCGCGGTTGGCGGCGATTCCTGTGCCATGCCCAAGGTTGGCACCCCAGTCGCCTTTCCCGTCGGGCGTTCGGTAAGCCGGATTCCCAGAGCGCCCCACAGTCATTCGGTATTTGAGGGAGGGCGGAGCCTCGAAGAAGATGCCTTTCGCGCCGTAGTCCCCGGGCGGACAAACGCGGCCTAGATCATCGGTGCCATCCCATGTGACCGGGCTTTCGCCTGCCTTCACGGGCAACGCAGAGAGCAAGGTGCGCACGAGTTGTCCCCGATCATTGGAAAGCGCCAAGCTGAGGAAACCGTCGGCTGGAGCCGAGTAAGTCACCGGGATGGACACTTCCGCCAGCGGAGCAGCGTGGCCGATGGCGGCCGAGACCAGCACGGCGGTCAGGACGGCGAGAGGGTGTTTCATGTGGTCGCCTTACGTTGCCCATGAAAGCACGCTTCGCGCAATCGCCTGGATGAGCAATCAATTCCAGATTGCGCCACTTTCATGGCGCTCGGGGCGACAGAATGGATCCGTATCATCTTCAATGATGCCGGGAGTTGAGTGGAGGAGGTGCGAAATCGGTGACGTCGCGGGGCAAGTCCTTCATCCCGGAAGGATGGGAGCCATTGGCCCGGGGTCAGCGAGGTGCCACCCGGGATGACCAACGGTGTCTGGGGCGCTTTCTAAATTCGTCTCACCGATGCCCCATATGATCGGCCCGAACCCCTCTACCGCGCTGGGCAGCATGTCGTGTTCTGTTTTGCCGGGTACAAGCGCTAGAGAGACTTTCGGGGGTCGGAGCGGACGTGCAGGAAGGCTCCACCCCAGCTCCAGGTGCCCCGCAGGCGTGTTCTAGCGTGCGGAACAGCGCATCACCTTCGCGGCAGCCTGGACGCAGCATTCGCGGTCCAAGCGCGCAGGCCGGGCGGCCGCCGTTTCTATAACTCCGTCCTTCGCGCATCACCCGTTTGCGGTTCACCAGGAAGCCTTCCCGCTCCAAGAGCCACGTCAAACGTCGGCTTCCGTACACCGGGTGCTTCAGATGCGGTTCGTCCAGATGGCGCATGATCTTCAGGTTCTCCGGAGTTTCGGGCTGGCACTCGTGCTACAGCCCGCTACGGGCGATTCCGAGCAACTCGCACTGGCTTCGCACGCTCATCCTCTCGGACTCGTCCACCAAGTCTCTGCGCTGGGTTACAGTCCCAGCTGCTTCGATTTGTTTTGAGGTAGTCCAGATCGACGGTGAGTTCGCCGATCTTGCGGTGCAGGTCGGCGACGAGCCTTTCGGTGTCCTCGCCCTGCTTGCCGCCCGCCTCGAGGAGCTCGGGCATTCGCTCCCGGAGCACCGTTTTCCACTGGCTCACCTGCACGGGGTGCACCGAGTGCTCCCGGGCAATCTGCGCCACCGTCTTGATGCCAAGCATTGCCTCCATGGCGACCGTCGCCTTGAACGCCGCGCTGTGCTTCTTCCGCTTTGGTTTGGTCTTCATTGGTCTGATCATTTCTTGGTCGACCAGACCTGCAAAACCATGACTTAGCCGGCGGTCCTAAAAACGGGGACCACTTCAGAGCATTAGGTGTGAGGATTAAACAACCAGCCTGTTAATGAAACGGTCAAAGGAAGGGATGGCACGGGCTTCATGAAGGTCGAAGCGGGCAGTCAAACGTGCCTGATGAATAATAGGGTCGTAGGAGACGGGCATGTG
>JBDNHZ010000331.1:0-7715 GCA_041688515.1 Verrucomicrobiota bacterium | reverse complement strand
TTGTCAGCGCGTGGCAACTCACCCGGGACGCACGCTCCCTCGACGCCGCTCGTCTGGGCCTTTCCACACCCGTCCAACGCGTCGTGCCCTTCTGCCGTGTTCGACCGGAGTCGAGCTCCGGTGGAACTCTTCCGGGTACGACCGACCGCCTCCGGCAACGCGCGGATCCTGCCCATCCCCTTAGCCGCCCCGATTAGACCGCGTTCTAATCCCGTGAGCCCGAGGACTACGGCTTGAAGGCGATCGCCTGGGCCCGAAACAGGTAGGTCTGCACCCAACTGAACCCCTGCAGCTCGCCCCCTTCCAGGATCGGCTCATCAAAGATCACCGCATCGGCTCCGAGCTTCCCGGCCGTTTTCAGCATCTTGGCTTCAATCGCGCCCTGCTCGCGCAGCGCTCCTGAGTCCGACAACAATCCCACCTCAGAAAAAGGGCGATCCGGCGAGCGCCCTTTCCGAAAGACCTCCAATCTCGGCTGCGCTCCGCTCGGGGAACCGGCGCACCCGCAGACGAGAGCCATCACGACCAGTGAAAGGCCAACCCGGGGAAGGACGGACCGATCCCTCACCGAGCACACGGCACTGCGGACCGCTCGGGGTACCCGCATTTGAGACCAGGAAGGCAAGGCATTCATCTGATCGATCAGCATGCGAGGGCGTCGAGTCGCCGGGCAATCACGTTTCCACCCTTCGACCCTCTGGTTGCATCCGGTGCCATCTTGCGGGCGTAGTTGTTCTCTGATGTTCGCTCACGCCCGACCCGGTTGGGCATGAAACCAATGCTGCACCCGGTCATGATGCACATGGGTAGAATCCCCAATCGCAATCAAGACATTCGAATCCAGTAAGAACATGCCCGCGGGTCAGGTTCCCTCGTCTTCGAGCATCCGGTACACATGCTCGCTGGTCACCACGGATCTCCCCTGTTTTCTCAGGACAGGAAAACCGTACTGGTTCGTCTCAAAAGCAGGACCGACGGCGGGTGCGTGCTCAAAGGCAATCTCTGTCTGAGCGCATGTTCCAGCATGGCCTTCAAGGTCGTCCGGCGCTGTGCCGCGACGCTCTTCGCTGCAGCCAACAGCTGATCAGGAAGTTCAATCGTGGTCTTAATATGGGTGTTGATATGGGTTTATGGCCGAGCGGTCAACCTTCGGTGTCCAACCCGACACCAGGTTCCGGGGTGTTCCTCGCCCTCTGCTTCCGTCATGGTGCGACCGCGTGACCGAATCGGATTATGAATTGGTGCAGGTGGCCAGCGGTGCCTGGTCGGTGAGAGCCCGTGTCGAAGGGGAAACCTTTCACCCGGTGATCGGGCCGACGGCCGAGGCCGAGGCGCTGTACGTCCGGCAGATGCGGATCCCGGAGCGGGTGGCCTCAGCCCGGGGCGAGTTCGTGCTGTGGGATGTGGGACTTGGGGCGGCGGCCAATGTGCTGACGGTGCTTCGGGCGCTCGAATCCATCGAGGGACAGGTCCGGATCGAGAGCTTCGACCACACACCGGCACCGCTGCGGTTTGCCCTGAGCGAATCGGTGCGACTGGGTTACCTCGTGGGCTTCGAGGGGGCGGTGCGATCCCTCCTGGCGGACGGCGAAACCCGGTTCCAGGTCGGGCGTTGCCAGGTCACCTGGCGCTTTCACGAGGCGGATTTCCCCACCTGGCTGGGTTCGGCGGAGACCCGGCATGTCCCCGGACCGGAGGCCATCCTGTTCGACGCCTATTCGCCCGCACGCAATCCGGCGATGTGGACCTTCGGGATCTTCCGCGGATTGCGGGAGCGCATTCCGGAGGGAGCCGGAGGGACGCTGGCCACGTATTCGCGAAGCACGTTGTTGCGGGTGACGCTGTTGCTTGCGGGTTTCCGCGTCGGTGCCGGGCAGGCCACCGGCGAGAAGGAGGAGACCACGCTCGCCGCCGCGGACCCGGGCCAGATCGAATGCCCTCTGGACGCCGCGTGGTTGCAACGGGCGATCCGCTCCACCAGTGCGGAACCGCTGCTTGAAGCGGTGTACCGCCAACGCCCGCTCTCGGAGGAGTCGCGTCGGGCGCTGGAGGCGCACCCGCAGTTTCGGTGAGACGACGCGCGCGCCCTCCCGGGGGTCTCGGCGAGCTTGACCCGGACCGGGAGGTTCCTAGCCTCGGGTTCCAATTCCCGGAAGGCTCCCCGACGCACAGCGACCCAGTGTCTCCATGAAAACCAACCGCACCCCAACGTCCCACGGCGCGTTTACCCTGATCGAGTTGCTGGTGGTCATCGCGATCATCGCGATTCTGGCAGGGATGTTGTTACCGGCGTTGTCGAAGGCCAAGGAACAGGCCATGCGGACGCAGTGCATCAACAGCAACAAGCAACTGCTCCTGGCGCATACCATGTACGCCGGCGACAACAACGACCGGATCGCTCCCCCGAACTGCGGAGGAGCGGGGGGCGCGGCGAACAATTCATTGCCGGCAGGTTGGCTCTACAAGCCAGGTCAGGCCCTTCCGCGAGGAACGACCAATGACGGTCCGACCAAGGGTCTTTTCTACCCGATGATGCAGAGCCGGAAGATGTATCTCTGTCCCTCACACAAGACCAACACGCTGGCCTGGCGGTCGAGCACCATCAAGTTCACCTCCTACCTGATGAGCGGCGTGGTGATCAGCAGCACCGAGAGCTTCGACTGGTCCGCCGGTTCCTCCGGGCGCACGTTCAAGACGACGTCCTTTCAGCCGACCGACATGATGTTCTGGGAGACGGACGAGGCGGATCCGGGTTATTTCAACGACGGATCGAGTTCTCCCGCCGAAGGGTTTTCCAAGCGTCACAACACCGGGGCGGTCGTCGGGATGATGGGCGGGCACTTCGAGTACCTGAAATGGAAACGGTATTACCAACTGCTGGCCGACCCGAACAAGAACAGCCTCTGGTGCTTCCCGAACAGTCGCAACGGACGATGAACCCGTACCCGATGAAGACCCCTGCCCTGACCGCCACTGTCCTTCTCCTCGCGAGCCTACCCATCGGATGCTCCCGGCAACCGTCGGCGGCCGAAGGCGTGACCCAGATGGAAAAATCCCTGGGGAAGGCGATGGAGAATCCGGCCGTTCAATTGGCCATTGCGGCGGCGAAGACCAACGACCTGGGGGTGGGCGTCGTCGCCCTCCAGGAGGCCAAGCGCAGTCCCGGTCTGTCTGCCGAACAACTCCAGTCTGTCGAGCAGACCTCCCAGGCCATCATTGCCGAACTCCTCCAACGCGCCGCCGACGGGGATGCACGGGCGAAGGCCGACCTGCAATTGATCGAGCAATCCCGCTCGCAGTAGGAGCCCCGAACGTTTCGGACGAGTTCCTGGAGGGACGAGTTCCACGAGTCCCCGCCCTCCCTTCCGGAGTTTCGGACTCGCTGGTCCCCCCAACTTGGCCAGGGTCGGGGAAGAGTAGGCGAATGGGTTGGTGGGAGGCTGAAGACCGTCGTTGTCGTCGCCACCACGCACTCACCCACCCCTCATCAAACCGGACGAACGCATTTCCCGTATCCGCCTTTCCGAGTCTGGCTCCATCGCCCCGTTTACCATCACGACGACAGTCAGGGTTGGTGCCTTCGCTCCGCACCCAGTACCGGCGCTTCGTCGCTCCGACGCAGGACTCCGACTGCGGGACCAACTCCCTCTCCGCCTTGCTGGACTGGCCGGCTTGTCCAGCGGGTTGAGTTGGAGACGGAGTCTCGCTCTTCGGGCCCGCTCTCTCCGCAATACTTTTGGCTGCCCTTCCCGATCCCGCCGGCGCGGGGCCACGCCGATCCCGCCGGGGATGACAGCGATTGACGGTGGTCTGCGCTGCCAGCGTCGGCCTTCGTTCAGGCCCATCGGTTCCATACCCGTACTGGTGATTCCCTCCGCGCCTTGCGGACGGACAGGCACCGGGCCATTCGGTCGTGAACCGTCCGATTCGACCGGTGGGACTTTCACCCACGAACGCACCCACCTTCACGGGTTGCGGCGGCGCATCTGGACCCTGCCTCCGAGAATCCGCTTCGCGCAGGGGGACAGCGTCAAAATGCGCCCCGAAGCTCGTCCACTGGGACGCATCCCTCCAAAAGCGGATGGCGTCCGAGGAGGAAAACTTGTTTCCTCCCACAACTTCGGGTGTAGGCCCCCCTTCTTGATGAGGCCTGTCCCGCGTCACGAATGGGTCATGGACTTCGGAAGCTCCATCCCGTCACCCACCCCGTCCTCGAAATGCTGCAACTCCTTCGTGCCAATCCCGGGCTGCAAATCGTCCTGGCCCTTCTCGGCCTGGGCGTGGTGGTTTGCCTGACCGTCGGACGAATCCTGCGGGCCTCCGGAGCATCGCTTCGGCCGGTGCTGTGGTTCGCCGGATTCTTTGGGCTGATCGTCCTTCCCCAGCTCGGCTTCCACTCGATCCAAGCCTTTCGCTGGGCTCGTCAGGATGCGCCGCGACGGGCGGCGATCGAAACCCTGGCTGGCCCCCCGGACGCGGCGAGACGCACCGCCGCGGTGACCGGGCTCTTCGGAGCGGACGCGGATGCGGACCTGCTCCGGGACGTCCGAAAAGATTTCGGCAGCAGCCTCACCGAGGCTCAGGGTGCCTGGTCCGTTCCCTTCGCCGATGGCACGACGGTGCTGCTGGCACGCTTTGGTTCGGCCGCCGCTGCTGAGCAGGCCTGGACGGGTTACCTCCAGTATCATGGGCTGAATCAAGGCGGCCGGGGCGACTCGGTCCGCGGCTACCGGGTCGAACGTCCCACCGGCGGCCCGCTTTACGCCCTCCCCTTTGGCGTCATGCTGGGAGTCTGGACGGGGCCCAACGACGCCACGCTCCGGAATCGGATGACGACCGCTGGATATGCGGTTCCGTCCTCGGCCCCGCTGAAGGACGCGGGGAGTGCCAGCCGCAAAAACCGCCTCCGAAGCGTCGGGGCTCCCGTAGGGATTGGCCTGCTGGTTTTTCTCGCGACCGCCTTTCTCTTCCGGGGCTCGAGCTGGGCCGCCTCGGCTCCGGCGGCGACGGGGGCAGCCCCGATTCCGGAAGCCGAGCTGCGCTCCCGACTGACTGCGGTCAACCGGATCAGCGTTCCAATCCGGATCGTTGCCACCGACAACCCGAGCGAATTCATCGCCACCTGGCGTTTCACCGACCCGCACTGGGTCGATCTCGCGCGGGTGAGGCATTTCCAGAGGACGCACCGACTCCGGCTCCGACTGGATCTCGTCACCCGGTCGGTGCGGGTCACCGGGAGTGACGCGCAATGGGAAGTGGCAACCGGAGCGGACATGGCCTCGCTGAAGTGGAAAGCGAAGATCGGAATCGTGCTGTTCCAACGCGACCAGCGCCGGCTTTACGGCGTGCAATTCGACGGAGAGAACCGTGTCCGGACGGATCCCAACCATGGGTTCGAGCTGAATTTGACCGAGCTGAAGGTCCCCCTGATGGAGGTGGTGACCCGCGCCGGCTGGACCTGGCATCCGGTGATCTGGGACGCGCCAACGTGGCTTCGCTGGTTGACCGGGTGACCCGCGGGAGATGCGGCAGGAGATCGGGGAAACGGGCCGCCTGCCCGTCCTACAGCGTCGGGATTGCCGAGCCGGAAGGATCGCGACGTCGCAGGTCACGAACTGCAGACACCCCGGCGAACAGGGTCCAGGCCAGCCCCATCCAGCGGGCGGGTCCTGAGACGAAGACCACGGCGGCGTTGAATCCCATGAACAGGAATCCGCTCCACCATACGCCGCGTCCCCGGCGCCCCATCGACTCCCACCGCCACGCCACCCAGATCCACAGCGCGAGAAACAGATCATTGAACCAGAGCCCACCGCCCGAACGGAATCCCGTCACCGCCTCGACCTGAAGCGCCGTGGCCCTCAGGGCAGCCGCATGGCTCCAATCATAAACCAGCCCGAACGAGAGCCCGACGTGCACCGCCAGGCACAGGCCGCCTGCGATCCAAAAATGGCGGGGACGACGGGCCCAGGCAGACGCTGCACCGATCCAGAGCGCCGCCCAGGCAAACCCCTTGAGCAGGAGCATCAGAAATCCGGATCGGAGCGAACGCGATCAGCGCGCCGCGCCGCGGACGGTCACATCGAGGCACACAGCCTCTTCGGTGCTCCGGGCGAACACGTGTCCGCCGGAAACCACCGGCGTCGTCCAGCACTTGCCCGGAAGGACATCGGCCCGGGCGACTTCCTTGTAGGCGTCGGTCGCGGCCGCGATCAGCACCAGTTCACCGGTATCGGACAAAGCGAGGACATGACCATCGATGGCGATCACATGACCCGGGCCGAAGCCCGGCTTCTCCCATTCCACCTCACCGGTCTTCACATCGACGCATTTGACCGGGGCGGAACCGTACTCCTTGAAATGGTACATCCCGTAGAGATAGCCATTGATCAGCACCGGAGTGGACCAGTGATTGGAGAGGGGTTTGTTGCCGGGCTTGCGATACAGCTCGGTCGCTTTCCAGGCACTGCCCTCGCGGGTGATCTGGGCGGCTCCCGCTCCCACGCCGTAGCCGGCAGAACAATAGACGATGTCTCCGGAAATGACGGGCGACGCCGCGGTGGAAACCGCGAAGGGAAAGTTATAGCGCCAGAGTTCCGTGCCCGACTTCGGGTCGAGGGCCAACAGACCCGACTTGAGGAAGAACACCGCCTGGCGTTGGCCCAGGATCTCACCGACCACCGGGGTGGCGTGGGTCATGGTCTCGTCGAAAGCCTTCCACTTCACCTCGCCTGACTTCTTGTCGAAGGCGAGAAGCGACTGTCCGGCACCGCCGCCTGCCACCAGGACCAGATCGCCCTCGATCACGGGAGACTGAGCGTTCTGCCAGGAGATATTGCGACCGGCGAATTCCTTCACGAGATCGTGTTTCCAAACTGCCTTGCCGGTCGCGGCATCGAAGCACTGGAGGACGAGCTTGGCGGAGTAGGTATAGACCCGGTTGCCATCCAGCGCTGGCGTGGAGCGCGGACCATCGCCCCCCTTGTTCGCGGCGGTACCGTCCTGGCCGCCGTCATTGAGCTTCAGGGTGCCGAGCGCCTTTGCCCACAACTCCTTACCGGATGCCGCATCGCGGGCCACGACCGCCTCCTGCTCCACCCCATTGAATTCGCGCAACTCCAGACACACCGCACGTCCCGCCGAAACGACAAAGGAACTGAATCCACCCTTGCTCGGCACGCGCCACAACACCTTCGGTCCGTCGCCCGACCACGAGTGGCTGATCTTCTCCGGGGAATGTCCATTGCCAGAGGGACCGCGATAACCGGGCCAGTCGGCCGCCTGGGCGGAGAACATCCCTGCACCGGCAATCAGGCCGGCGCACCAGGGAGACAATGAAAAGCGCTGCGTCATAGGCCTAAAGTGGTGTGGGCCATCCCGGGGTTCAACCGCAATCTATCCCGGTGAAGTCCTCAGTCCCGAATGCGCCTCGTGACCTCGGCACCTCCCCGTAGCAGTCGACGTCAGGAGACTGTGATCTTCGGAGGGGCGCAACCCGTGCCACGCAGGTTCCCCCACCCGGGGCGCATCTTGACCCTGCCCCCAATGCGAGAAGTGGGATCTCGGACCTTGCCGGGCAAATCCGGGGGGCGCGGTCCCGCACGGCGGGACCGCTCGGGCTCGTGGTGCACAGCAGCGGGCGAGGACGCCCGCGCGCCCGGGGGGGCAGTGTCAAGATGCGCCCCCCACCCGACCGAAGGTGCGCCTCGTTACCT
>JBDNHZ010000330.1:0-14999 GCA_041688515.1 Verrucomicrobiota bacterium | reverse complement strand
GGTCTGGCTCGGCAGGCGCGGTTCATCGTCCTGGGCGATCTCAATGCCGATCCCTTCGACGGCGACAGCTTTCAGTCCCCGGCCCAACTGCTGCTTTCCCACCCGATGATCTCGGGCGAACACCCTCCCGCCAGTCTGGGATCCGTGGAAGCCAGTCGCCTGCAAGCGGCAAACAACCTGAGGCACAAGGGAGACCCGGCATTGGATACGGGCGACTTCGCCGACCGTGGCAATGCCCCGGGCAATCTGCGGATCGATTACGTCCTCCCCTCAAAATCCGGATTCCGGGTCGTCGATTCCGGCGTCTTCTGGCCAGACACGTCCGACCCGGGCTCGAAGTGGGTCGAAGCCTCGGATCACCGGCTGGTCTGGGTGGATGTGGAAATCGTGGACTAGGCCCTCCGCTCCCGGATTGAGGCGACGATGTCCGCCATCGCCTCCGCCCGAGGCTTCGCACCCTGCGGTCCCTTGCCATGCAGCCGGACACTGACCGCGCCCGCTTCCAGATCGCGTCCCCCGATGACCAGCATGGTGTGGACCTTGGACTGTTCGGCGTCCTGGATCTTGGCCTTGATCGGGTTGGTAGACCAATCGCCCTCGGCCCGGACCTGATGCCCACGAAGCTCGCTCACGATGGATCGGGCGTAATCCACCAAGGGGGCATCATCGCCGATGGTCAGGACGCGCACCTGCTCGGGCGCGAGCCAGAGCGGGAAGTTGCCTGCGTAATGCTCGATCAGGAAACCGATGAACCGTTCATGGGTTCCCAGGGGTGCCCGATGAATGCACAGTGGCGTCTTCTCGGTGTTGTCCCGGTCCTTATAGACCAACCCGAAACGCCGCGGCACGGCGAAGTCCACCTGGTTGGTAGCGATGGTGAACTCGCGTCCGATCGCGCTCCACACCTGGACGTCGATCTTGGGTCCATAGAAGGCGGCCTCGTTGGCCACCTCGACATAATTGATACCGCTGCTGATGAGGACGTCCCGCACCATGTCTTCGGTCTGCTTCCACAGCTCGGGTTCGTTGACAAATTTCTGCCCCAGCTTGGCCGGATCATGGGTGCTGAAGCGCATGAGGTAACGGTCGATGCCGAAGATCTTGAAATACTTCAGGTACATCTCGTTCACGGCATTGAACTCGGCTGCGAACTGTTCCGGGGTGAGATAGATGTGGGCGTCGTTCATCTGCATTGAACGCACGCGCATCAGTCCGAACAGTTCACCCGATTGCTCATAGCGGTAACAGGTCCCGTACTCCGCCAGGCGCAACGGCAGATCCCGGTAGCTATGCGGTTCCGCCGCGAAGATCCGGTGGTGATGCGGACAGTTCATCGCCTTGAGATAATAGCGGGTGGCCACCTCATCCGCTTCCGCCTCCTTGAATTCCATCGGGGCGAACATGCTTTCGGCATAGTACGGCAGGTGGCCGGAGGTCTTGTACAACTTCTCCTTTGCCAGGTGCGGGGTACGCACGCGGACGTAACCTGCGGCAAACTCGGTCTCCTTGGCCAGACGCTCCAATTCCTCCACCAGCACCGTTCCCTTGGGCAGCCACAGCGGCAGGCCCGGACCGACGTACTCGGAGTCGAAGGCGAACAGCCCCATCTCCGCACCGATGCGACGATGATCGCGCTTCTTGGCCTCCTCCTGGAGCTTGAGCCAGGTTTCCAACTCCTCCTTGTTCTTGAAGGCGGTGCCGTACAGGCGTTGCAACTGCGGGTTCTTCTCGTTCCCACGGAAGTAGGCGCTGGCGACCTTGAGCAACTTGAACGCCTTCACGTTCCCGGTCCGCATCACGTGCGGCCCGGCGCATAGATCCACGAAATCCCCATTCGTATAGAAGCTGATGGCCTCGCCTTCCGGGATGTCCGCCAACCGCTCCGTCTTGTACTTCTGGCCGCGCACCTCGAAGTACGCCCGGGCCTCGTCGCGCGTCCGGACCCCTTTCTCAAAGATTTGGTTCTCCTTCGCGATCTTCCGCATTTCCTCCTCGATCCGCGGGAAATCCTCCGGCGAAAATCGGTGCGACGGCAGGTCGAAATCGTAGTAGAAGCCCTCGTCCGTCGGCGGACCGATATCCAGCAGCGCATCCGGCCAGATCCGAAGCACGGCCGCGGCCAGCATGTGGGCGCACGAATGCCGGATCCGCATGAGCTCGGTCATCTGCTCACGTTGATCCAGCGTCTTGCGCTGCACTTCGGTCTTGGCGGCCTCCAAACTGGCGTTCCCTTCGGCGTTCTCCATGGCGTTCTCCCGGTCGGCCCCGATCGTCGCTCCCAGTAACAACAAAAACGCCCCGGACCAGATTGGTGCGAGGCGTGGTGCGTTCATTCCCTCGGAATGAACGCTAGCAAGTCGTCACAGTGCGGACAGGTGGCACCCCTCGATGAAGCCGTACCCGGGTGCCGCAGGCAAGTTCCCAGATGCACCCCACCGCACGTGAAGAAGGAAATGGAACCGTTGACGGCGGTCCGGCGGCGCCCAATTCACACGCGGAGGTGCGAAGAATTCCCGTCCCGGCGGGCGTCCAGTGGAGGTAATGATGGATCATCACCCGGCTGAACCTGCCCGGGACCAGCAGCAGTGGGACGATCTGGATGGCCTGCAACCCACTTTCAGGCATGCGCGCGCTTCTCGAAAGCCGATGCGAAGGAGGTGAAACTTGGGACTCCCCCGCTCCCCGCATCCCAGACTAGGCTTGGGGCCAGATTCACGGTTCACCGACGATGCCTTTCCTGGGTGCCCAATTGTTCAACGAGGTTCCGCGCGAGTTCTTCGGTCTGCTCGCAGGTCGGAATGCCGCGTTGTACCTGGATGTCCTCGATCGTCTCGCCCCGGCCCTCGAAGAGGCGGGGCACTTGTCCCGGAGCGAGGCCGCCGCCTTGGTGGAGGAACGGCTTCGGGAACATCCGGAGTTTGAAGTGCGCGAGGAATTCCCCGACGCGCCCACCGAGGGGGTAAGCTCGTCGGGTCAGGCCGCGCTGGTCCTGCGGCGGTTGGTCGAGACCCGATGGTTGCTCGAGCCGGTACGTTCGGACTGGCAGCGGTTGGTCCTGCTGAATCCGTCGGCGGAACTAATGCTGGCGACGATCCGGCAGATCGCACGGGGGGATCACGGTCAGTTCACCGACCGGTTGCAGATCGCCTGTTCGCAATTGCTGAATCCGGATGCCTTCGGCGAACAGGGCTTTGCCGATCTCGAGGCCTGCCTGTCGAATGTGCGCCAGGGGCTGCGGGAACTGCGCCAGATGGAGAATGGCATCGAACGGCACACGCGCCGGTTGGTGGCGTCGCAGACCCTCCGGGAGAACCTGGCCGTCCTCTACGACGACTTCAGCGAGACCATCGGTCACGCCTGTTATCGCGAACTGGTCCGGGCGCGGCTCCCCAGCCGCATCCTGCTCGCCCGACGTCGGCTCGATGAGGTGGGCACGGACGCGCGAGTGCTGGATCTGATGCAACGGGAACGGCTCCGACGCAGCCCGCAGGTGGACGCTCCCACGGCGACTTCGGAGATCCGGTTGCGACTGGATGATCTGGCGCGGCTTCTCGATTCGGTGGTGCCGCTGGCGGATGCCCTGGATCGGCGGGCGGCGGACTTTGCCCGTCGGGCCTTCGCTCGTCTGCGATACCTGCAGGAGACCAGTTCGGCCTTGCGAGAGCGGGTGCAGGCGGTGTTTCAGCAGGTCGATTCAAAGGTCTCGGCCGGACGCCTCCACGAGATCTCCGAAGATCTGGACCTGCCGGTGGTGTCGGTGGTGGATTCCGGGTTGTTGTCCTCAGATTCCCTCTATCGGCCGCGGTTGCGTCGGGTGGCGGGCGAACTGGAGCCGGTGGGCGACGACGTCTCCGAATCCGAGGTGGACGAAGCGATGGCGGAGCTGGGATCGAACCTGCGGGACACGTTGAATGTGATCCGGGCGAACCGGTTTGTAGAACGGTTGCCGGGAGGGGCAGGCAGCCGCACGGGTCTTGCGGATCTACCGGTGCGCAATGACGATGACATCGCCGACATCATCGCCTGTCTGTTGCACGCCGGGGCGCGGGATGCGGCGTATCGGGTGGAGAGCGGACGGGACGCCGGGGACACCTCGGAACCGCCGCGCGTGACCAAGGCCGGCTACGCCATCGAGGATTTCAGCCTGGAGAAGAAATGAGTGCATCGTTGACCGCCGGGATGAGTGAGACGGAACGGGAATCGTTGCAGGAATGCCTGCAACGGTTGCTGGCGTCGGGTGCGATCCTGCGCGAAGACCATCGCGATCTCTACGACTGGGCGCGACTGCACCGGGAGCGGGTAGATGAACTGGCGGGTCTGGCCGGCCTCAAGCTGGTGTGGGAACACGACAACCGGCTGGTGCTCGCTCTCCCGCAGCATCCGCGCCTCCTGCGACGATTGCGCCAGGACGAGACCCTGATCGTGCTGGCGCTGTGGTATGACTTCGATCGTCAGGTGAAGGACGAGGGACGAACCCCGGAAGACGTCGCGTTCCGCGTCCGGGACTTCAGCGAACAGTTCGAGGCGAAGTTCCGGCACCTGCAACTGCCGTCGGCCACCCGTTTGATGGAGATCCTCCATCTGCTGGAAAAGAAGAGCATCGTGCGCCTGAGCGAGACCGCCGGACCGTTCCCCGACGTGGTGATCCGGGTGCTGCCGACCATCCGATATCTGGTGCCGTTCAGTGCGCTGGAGGAATGGACGCGAACGCGGGATCGGCATCTGGCGGCGGGGAGCGGCAACGAGGAAACCGCGGGGGAACAGGGATGAAAATGACTTTTGAAACCCAGCGGTTGGATCTGCTCTGACCTCCTTCATTTCCCATGTCTTCCCGCGCCATTCGACTGACCCGCATTCATGCCATCAACTGGTATGGCTATCGCGATACCTTTGCCGTGACCGGCAACCTGCTGGTGGCGGGCGTCACCGGCTCGGGGAAGTCGGTGCTGATGGACCTGGTGCAACTGGTGTTGATCGGGCATCAGCAGAAGGTCCGCTACAACCAATCAGCGACCGGCGATCGTTCCACCCGTGATCTCAAGGGCTATTGCCTCGGCGACACCAAGCAGGACATCGACGGCGTGGCCCAGTACATGCGCCAGGGTGGAGTGACCTATGTGGCGCTGGAGTTCACCTGGCCGTCCACGCGGCAACCGCGGGTGGAGACCTGGGGCCTGCGCATCGAGTTCGAGAGCGTGGCGCAGCACACGCCGTCCATCCGTCCGTTCCTCCTTCCGGCCGGAGTGAAGCGCGACGATTTCCTCGACGAAGCCCGCGTGCCTCTGGATCTGGTCGCGTTCCGGCAATGGCTGGAAGGAACGGTCGATGCGGCGGGGCGCACCGGACGCCTGTTCACGGGCGTCGATGAGTACCGTCGGGAACTGGCGTTGCCGTCGCACCTGAACTTCGATCGGCCCACGCTCGACTACCTGCTGCCGGCGGCGATGTCGTTCACCTTCATGGATTCGTTCAACGAATTCTGCCGGCGTTACATCCTGCCGGCCGAGTCGGTGGACATCAGCGGGGTGAAGAACAGCTACCTCGCTTTCCGGGAAGCCCAGCGGATGCTGTCGCTCCTGCGGGATCAGGGCGAGCGCCTGGAGAAGATCCGCGAATTGGAAGCGAAGCGGGCGGGTGCGGAACGGGATCGTCTGGCGGGCCGGTATGTGGAGGCGTTGATCCGGTCTGAGGCCGCTGAGGAATCGGTGCTCGCGGAGCAACGACTGCTGTCCACGTTGCAAGAGGAACTCGCCGGCGAGACGACGCGCATCGAAGACTTGGAGCGGGAACTCGAAACCGGGGACGCGCGCCGTCAGTCGATCGAGGCGACGTTCAACGCGAGTGAAGACGGCAAGTATTACCGGAAGCTGCTGCAGGACAATCAGGAGTTGGTGGCGCGCATCCGACGTCTGTCGCAGATCGGGGAATCGATCGAGGAAGCCCGGAGACTCCGGGTGCGCAATGGACGTCGATTTGCCGATCTGGTGGGGAAACTGCCGGTGGACACCGCGGCGGTGGAGCGCGCGGCAGAGGCCCTTGAACAGGCCGGTCCGGCCGATTGGAAGGATCGGACCCGGGCCCTCGCGTCGGCCTGTGTTGCCGCACGTCAGGCGGCACAGACGGCGGTCAAGCCGGCCGAGGAAGAATTCCGTCGGCTGGAACGGGAGGATCACCAGCTCAAGACGGCCCTGATGGCCTTGCGCTCGGGTGCGTTGACCGAGAACACGGTGTTGCTGGCGGCGTTGAACGCGGCCTTGCCGCGACGCGGATCCGAACTTTCGGCGCAGGCCATGTGGCAGTTGTGCGAGGTCACGGAGGAACTCTGGCGTCCCGCGTTGGAAGTCACCTTCGCCCGGAAGTTCGCGGTGGTGGTGGATGAACGCGACTACGACGCGGCGGAACGGATCTATCATGAGCTTCGCGAAGAGGCCCGGGGCGAGTCGCTGGTGAATCCGAAGCAGGCCCTGGATCTCGGACGAACCCCGCGGCCCGGGTCACTGGCGCTCAAACTCGAGACCCGACATCCGGTGGCACGAGCGTTGGTGGATCACCTTTTCGGCGAGGTGATCTGTGTGGAATCGCAGGAGAACCTGCGTCAGCACGAGAAGGCCATCCTGCCCGACGGCTTCCAGGTGCGACGCCCGTTTGTCCAACGTCCGCGGCATTACGACAACCTTCCCTGCATCGGGAAGAAAGGGTTGGAACGGCGTCGGGCCTGGCTGCAGGAACAGTCGGATGCGTTGAAGGTTCGGATGCGGCAGTTGGAACCCCTGTTGACCCAGTGGAAAGAGGCATCGGAGTTCTTCGAGCAGGCGTCATTGCAACGCGAGAACCTCCACGACGATCTCGCCGAGGCCGCCGGATTGCCCGAGGCGCAGCGCAAGCTGGAGCACAATCTGGCCGACTTGCAGAACATCCGGACGGCGGACTTCGAAGCGGGTGAACGCGAGTTGCGGGAGTTGAAGGAACAGTTGAAGGGATGGAAGACCGAGCGGGATGGATTGCTGCAAAGCGGACGTCGCCAGCGATTGGGACAAGTGCAGGAACAGATCGTCCGACTGGGCCACCTCGCGGAGACGGCGCGGGAAACGGTGAAGACGGTGCGCGACGCCGAGGATGTCTCGCTGCACCTGGCGCGCATCGAGGAATTGCACGTCCAGTTCAACACCGAGTTCCCGGTGCGCACGGTGGCGGCAGACCGGATCCAGACACTCTGGCGGGAAGCAGAAACCGACGCTCGCGTGACCCGCGCGGAGTTGGTGCATGAGCGTCGCGATCTGGCCCGGGCCCACGATCCCCTGTTCGCCGATCTGGATCCGGAGTCGGCGGAGAACATCGGCTACGAGGCGCGTCGGGTGCGCATCGCGGCTGCGCACATCCCGGAGTATGAGCAGAAAGCGGTGACCGAAGAACGTCACTGGCCACAGATGTTCCGCGAGCAGGTGCTCGAAAAGCTCCGCGAACGCCTCCTGATGGTGGACAACCTGATGACCCTGCTTCGCACGGCATTGGACAAGCCGATCGGGAACAACCGCTACCGGATCGTCGCGCGGGCCAACAAGGACGGGGAATTCGAGTTGTACCGACGCTTGCTGGATCTGTCGGCGACGGTGCGCGGCGACGAGATGCTCTTCGCCACGGCCGACGGCGAGATCCGCGAGACGGTGGAACGGATCTTCCGGGCGATCACCGGCGAGACCGGGCCGGGTGCGGCGGAGGCCGAACGATTCCTCGATTACCGCAACTACCACGACTACGACATCGAGGTTTCCAACGTGAACGATCCGGAGGCACGGGCGTACAGCGTCAATCGGGCGGCCGGCAAGTCGAGCGGCGGCGAGAATCAAACGCCGTACTTCGTCGCCATCCTCGCGAGTTATCTCCGGGCGTATCGACGGCACGAAACCCGCCGCAAGGAACCGTCTCTGGCGTTGGTGCCGATCGATGAAGCGTTCTCCAAGCTGAGCGGCGATCGGATCCGCGATTGCATCCGGGCGCTGCACACGCTGGATCTCCAGGGCGTGTTCTCCATGAGCACCGGCAACATCCCGTATGCGGTGGACCAGTGCGATCAGGTGATCGCCATCCATAAACAGGAGAAGACCGTCGGGCGGAAGACGGTCATCCGAAACGTCGCGGTCAGCCTGACCCGGGCGGAGGCGCTCGAACGCTTCGGTGGAACGGCATGAGGGCTCAGTGATGAAGCGGGTCCTTGAAGAATTGGCGGCGCGTTTTGGCCGGACCCCGGCGGGACGAACGGGCGTGGGCGGACGTGATCTGCTCGTGGACGCGGAGGAATTCCTGGCGGGTCTGGAGGCCCGTGACGGCAGGAAGCGTCAGGAGATCGAACAGGAACTCGAAGCGGCCGAGCGGGCGGGAGTCGTCCGGTTGGAACGGCATCCGCGCGACCCGGCGATCCTGCAACAGGTCCGGATGCCGCTCGTCGCGGAGACGGAGTTGTTCCGGCGATTGGGACGCCCCTCCCCGACCGAGCAACGCGCGGCGTTGGCAGCCCAGTTCGCGGCGGCGGCGGGGAATCCGGTAGTGCCGCAGGTCTGGCGTGGGCCGTGGATGAAATGGTGTGGGCGAATGAACCAGGCCGCGGCGACGGGGAGTGCTGTGGCGCCGTTTGATCGGGTGGCGGGGGTGGAAAACGCGGAGTTGCTGGCGCTGCTGCCCCGGTTGCTGGCGTGGGAGGGCGAGTCGCTGGTGCGCTTCGCAAGCTGTGTGCTGTGCGGGGATTCCAAGCGACTGGAGGGTTGGGCCCTGCCCGAGAAAGAAGGCGAGGCCGCCGGACAATTGCGCGGCAAGCTCGGGCGTTTGTTGTCCGACATCACCGGCGGTGCGGTGCAATCCTTGGAGGACGTCGGCATTTTCCCCAACCCACGCTTCGTGCTGTTGCACGGTCCACTGCGATTGCGTCTCGGTGGGGACTGGCTCGACCTGGGATTGTTGGAAGGCCCAGTCCGACTGGCGCTGGCGGACGTGCGTCGGGTCACGGATTGGGAATGTCGGGCACGACGTTGCCTGACGGTGGAGAACGAGACGACGTTCCATGAACTGGCCAAGGTCCGGAGCGGCGAGTTGCTGGTGCAGACGAGCTTTCCCGGGTCGGCGACCGTGGCGTTGATCCGGGCATTGCCGGACGCGCTGGAGTGGTGGCATTTCGGCGACAGCGACGCCGCGGGATTCGAGATCCTGCGGGTGTTACGCGCGAAGACCGGCCGCCATTTTCAACCCCTGCACATGGAGGCGGGGCGTGTGCCTTTCGAACAGGAAGCGCTGGGACGACCGCAGGCGGACTGGCCGTTCTACGGCGGCGGGGAAACCGCCGCCTGCAACGGCCGTTGAATTGGCTGAAAGGAACAAAAGAAGGCGAAAGAACCCGAGGCCAGACCGCCCTGTTTCGCGTCGCGTGCTGGGTCGGCATCTGCCGCCGCCGTCCCCTTCTTTCGGCCACTCCGGTTGGGATCTGGCTTCCCGCAGGTGAGATCTATAGGTTGCCTCCCACAAATGGATACGTTTGATCCACCGCGGGACGCAGGCTTACCCGGACAGGCTGAGCCCGGATCCTATCGGCAGCTGATGTTGCCGGAGATCGAGGCGACGGCGGAGCAGTTGGCGCGGCGGATCGCCGAGCGGTTTCCAGGATCGGGCCTTGCCGGAGTCTGTCTGGATCTGGTCCGCCAATGTCGTGATACCCGGGCGATCATCGACGTGCTCTGTCGTCCCAACTACTGGATCCGTTCCGCCGTCGTGCTCTGCTCGATGATCCTGATCGCCCTGGTGATCGGCATTGTCCTCGGCGTGGGTGTCGCGCCCCGTCCGGAGAAGCCCGCCGTCGGTGAATTTCTGCAGGGACTCGAGTCGGGGGTGAACGATGCCGTGTTCATCGGGGTGGCCATCTGGTTTCTGACCCGACTGGAAGCGGCGTGGAAGCGGCGGCGCGCGCTGCGGGCGATGCACGCCCTGCGATCGTTGGCGCACATCGTGGACATGCACCAATTGACCAAGGATCCGGAGCGCGTGACGGGACGAAGCCGGATGCTGACGCAGAGTTCACCCAAGCGGCAGATGACGCCGTTCGAGCTGTTGCGCTACCTGGACTATTGCAGCGAGATGCTGTCGTTGATCTCCAAGCTGGCGGCCTTGCACGTGCAGCATTTCGACGACGCCACGACCCTGACGGCGGTCCGCGACATCGAGGATCTGACCCTCAGTCTCTCCCAGAAAATCTGGCAAAAGATCATGATCCTCGACCGCATGCTCAACCCGGCGGAGTGAAACGGCCTACTCCCCGCGGAGGGCATCCACGACGATCCCGCGGCAGGCGTACCGGGTCGCCAGCCAGGTGAAGATCAGGCCGTTGACCGCCACGGCGGCCAGCGTTGGAACCAGGGTCTTCCAAGGGAGGGCAGTCCCGCCACTGAGGAGCAGGGGTCCGACGGCGAAGCCCGCTGCCAGACACCCGAGACCGAGACCCAGGATCACCAGAGTCACGTGCTCGCGGAGGATGAGCCCACGCACCAAGCCGGCTTCGAATCCGACCGCACGCAAGACCGCCAGTTCGGCGCGCCGTTCGTGGACATTGCGGAGAACGACGATCCCCAGGCCGATGCTTCCCAGGAGGAGTCCAAGTCCACCCAGCACCTGGAAGGTCCCGAGGTAGGTGTTCTGCACGGCATTGAAACGGTCCAGGCGATCGATGGTGGAGGTCAGCGCGAGGCCGGTGTCTTCCAGCGCCCGGGTGAGGTTGGCGCGGATCTCCGCCGCACGCTCGGCGGGGGCATCGACCAGCAGGACCCGGTAGCCCGATTCGGCCGGGAACAGCCGGGTGAAGGCACGTTCATCGATCAGGATGTTTCCCTGGAGCATGCCCTGCGCGGTGGCACCCACGAAACGGAGTCGAACGGGACGACCCTGGCCGTCGGTCAGATCCATCGTATCGCCGACCTTTTTCTGGAGGGCCCATTGAAGGGAAGCGATGTCCGCGATGGCCGGAATCTCCGGATCGCCGGGCGTCGGTTCGAGGGCGAGCCAGCCATTGGTCACCGTGGATCCCTTCGCCAGGGCGGCGAAGCTGAACGCGCCCCGCGAAGCCAGTGCCTGCGGGTCGATGCCCAGGATGCGCGGACGTCCCGCACGGCTGAGGTTGAGACAACTGGCGTCATCGCCATCGCGCAACCGGGCAGCCACGAACGAAGCGCCGGCGACCTGGGACGGCGCGAGGTTGTAGGCCTCCAGTCCGCGCTCGGTGTTGAGATCCTTGAGGATCGGCAGGGCGGACTCACCCCAGAACGCGAACCCACCGGTTCCACCCGCACGACGTGAGGCATCCCGACGCGCCTCCAGGCGGAAGGCAGCCAGCGCGACGATGACAAAGGTGGCGGAGGCCAGAAGCGTGACGGTGGCCGCCGATCGGGAAGGCTGACGACTGGGGGCGCGCCAGGTGAAAGCCGTTCGCGAGAGTCCCGTGGCGTTGGGAACAGGGGCGAGGAAACGTCGGCGCAACCCATAAATTCCCGCCGTCAGGATGAGGGCACCGACGCCGAAGAAAGCGCCGGGCTGCTGATGGGCAGGCAGACGCGTGGCGGCCAATCCGAGGAGCACGGCGGCGAGGGCGGCGGCGGGAGGGACGATCTTGAGCCAGCGCCCGGGAGTGCCCGTGCGTTGTTCGTCCAGCAGACCACCGGCGCCTTCGTTCAACAGTTCGCGGGCGGGGCGACGAGCCAGATGCCGCAAGGCGAGAGCGAGGGTGAGAAGGGCGACGACCACGCCGGCGACCGCGCCATTGACCATCGAGGCGGTGCGGGCGTGGTACTGAAGGAACACGCCGGCGACGGCATCGCTCCAGAGATGGTTCAGGCCCCAGAGGATTCCCCGGGCGTAGTGCGTGCCGAGCCAGGCCCCCGGCGCGGCCCCGATCAGAGCCAGGACGGCACCTTCACCGAGATGAAGCCAGCGGATCCGCGCCCGCGACCAGCCGAGGGCCAGGAGGATTCCGATTTCGCCAGCGCGCTGTTCGAGTCCGAAACGGAATAGCAGCGAAGTCAGGAGGAGGGCGGACAAGATGATGAACAGGCTGAAGCCGATGAACAGGCCACCGAACATCTGGGCGGTGCCGGATCGGGCGGCGGCGAGGGCTTCCTCGCGTACCGGCCGCATGACCATGCCGAGATCCGCCGGGAGAAGGCGGCTCCGAATGAGATCGCGAAGCCGGGGCAATGGCTCGGCTGGATTCGCCCCCGAGGGAAACCAGCGGACGGCGGTGAGTTCACCGAAGCGGTTCGCCCACAGTTTGCGTCCCGCCGCCTCGGTGATGAAGGCCTTGGGCGTGCCACGCCACTGCTTCCAGTAGGCCTCATCCTGATCGCGGATCTTGTGGACCAATTCGAAGCCGGCATCCCAGTCGTGGGTGCTCTCGGCCTTGGCCAACCCGGGGAACTCCGGCATGAGCGTCCGGTCCGCCCACAGCCCGCGCATGGGAACAATGCCGCGGACGCGAAAGGTATTGGTGCGCTCCAATAGGCTCGACGCACTGTCGGCGTCGTAGTGCGTCATCGTCAGGCGAGCCCCCGGCTTCAAGCCCAGGTCGTCCGCCAGCCATTGGTTCACCAGGATTTCGTCGTCGGCCATGTCGGCCGGCGTGTAAGGCGCACCGGCGGCCGTGACCATGGAATAGGGAGCGAAGCGCCCCCCGGCTTCGAGTTGGTTGACCAGGTAGGTACTGATCGGCACCGGCTTGCCTTCGGCGGCATCCGGCTTGGCGTCGAGAGCGACCGCAGCGGCGGCAGGGGGTTCGATGAAGATCCGGCGGGTGGCAAATTCGATGGCGGTCGGGGGCGCTTCACCGCCGGATTCACTGGCGGGCGGAGCGATGAGGCGCACGGAGTATTCGAGGTCCGTGAGAGTGGCATTTTTCTGCAGGGCAACGGCGGCCTCCGTCACCAGGTTGGAGGCCGCACTGGGTGACATTCGAAGCGGATCCGCACCGACCAGATACAGGTTGGCCCGCCCCTGAAGTCCGACCAACTCCTGGAGGATTTCCAGCCGGACAAAGGCGTTGAGGGCCGACTCCTGTCCGGCACCGAGATCGAATCCACCCAACTGTTCATCCGAGAGGATCCCGGTGACCTTGACCCGCATGGCGATGCTGGAGTCGTCGCGAGGCGAGACAATGGCATCGAGGGAAAGCGCACCCGGCTTGTGGAGGCGCAGGATGAGAGGATCGCCGACCTGCGAGGCAAGCTGCGAGGCGAGTGCCCGGTTGAGCCAGACTTCGCCCTTGTTCAGGAGGTCGCCGGGCCGCTTGGGAGCGAGGGTGGCGAAGTCGTCATTGACCCCGAGGACCTGGATGCGGTTGGCCCGTGCGGTACCGTCCTGCCGGGTCGCCAGACCGGGAACCCGCAGCACGTTGACCTGGCCCACATCGAGAAGGGCACCGGCACCGGGCGGCCGGGCGGGGCCGCCTTGATCCGCCTCGAAGAAACGGTCCCTCCCATCGTACGCGCCGAACACATGGCCGAGACGGGATAGCGCCCGGGCACGAAGACTCGCCTGGAGCGAGTCGCCCACGGCGAAGGCCCCGACGAGGACCGCCGTCGTCACGGCGGCCCCGAGGACCACCCCCAGATGGGATCGGGCGTGAAAGAACAGACTTCGAAAAAGGAGACGATGCGGGCGCATGGGCGTGAGGGTTCAGAGTTCGACCAGGCGGCCGTCGCGCATCTCGACCACCCGGCCGAGCTGCTCGGCCAGTTCGCGGGAATGGGTGACGACGATGAGGGTGACTCCATCGAGGCCATTGAGATCCGCCAGGAGACTCCCGATCTCGGTGGCAGCGGCGCGGTCGAGGGCACCGGTGGGTTCATCGGCGAGAAGGAGCGCGGGACGTTGAATCACGGCCCGGACGACGGCGACCCGCTGGCGTTCACCGCCCGAGAGACGACCGGGGAGTTGGTGCATCCGCTCGGTCAGACCCACCCGTTTCAGGAGATGACGGGCGCGTTCCTCGACCGCCGAGTCGGTGCGGGAATGTCCGGCCAGCACCGGGACCAGGACGTTTTCGAGGACCGAGCAATGCGGGAGCAGATGATGCGATTGAAAGACGAAGCCGATCTTGTCCCGGCGCAGCCGGGCCAACGCTGCGTCGCCGAGGGTGGAGAGGGCGGTTCCTTCCAGGAGAACCTCGCCTGCGTCGGGTTGGTCGAGAGCCCCGATCAGATTGAGGAGGGTACTCTTCCCCGAGCCGGAGGGACCAATGATGGCAACGGACTCACCGGCGGTCACGGTGAGCGAGGCGGCGCGGAGCACGGAGATCGCCGGAGCCCCGCCCGGCGGGCGGTAGGCCTTGGTCACCTGACGAATCTCCAGAAGCGGCACGGAGGCGGACATGACCGCCATCCTACGCCGAGACCGGGAATTCAGCCAGAGCCACGGCTTTCAGCCGCTCTCCCCTGCGATGAAAGCCGCCAGGCGAGTCAGGAACCGCCGAAACGACGTGTCGATCGACAGATCCGACGCCTTACCGGCCGCGGCCTTTGTCGTGGGTCGCGGTGAAATCAGAACCGCCGCCGACCCGTAGAGCTGCTTCTCCATCAGCCGCTCACAGAGGATGCGGAGGCGGGTCTGGTATGAGCCCTGTTGAAAGGCTGGATCGGTGTCGAAGTGAAGAGACCGGGCACCCACCGGGCGCCGGGAGCCTTTCGAATCCTCGATGAGGATGAAGTAGCCGAGAAACGGATTGGCCCCTGGGCAACGGTGTCTGGGGCGCCTCAAAGGTAAGCTTTCATTGCCGCTCGCAGGAGCTTCACAGCGGCCAGCCAGCGCATCCCGACCATGATTCCGTTTCGCAAAGCCCGGATGAATTGCGCGGTCAACTGGACGGCCACCGGCATCAGGCTTTGTATAAAGGCCACCTTTGCGCCGTTGGCTTTGGCCCTCGTTTCCCGGATCTCCATCGCTTCTTCCCGCTTCCGCTCCACCTTCTCCTCCCGAAT